>CALBEF010000053.1 GCA_937927775.1 uncultured Anaerolineae bacterium
CCGCGCCCGGTTCCTCACCTGCGCATCCCCGCCTGAGCGTCCTGGGCATCCTGTGCGCCGGGGAGAAGGCTCGCTCAGGCAGTCACGGCCACAGGCCGTGGCGTCGCTGCATTGCTCATCAGTTCTGCATACTCATATCGCTGAGGGTAACCATCACGCCACCCAAATTCAAGACAAAGCTCGGCGTTCCGGCGGCTGTCATAGCCTTGCCGGTGGCATTGAAGGTCAGCCGCATGGGTCGCTGCTCGTTCTGCGCGATCATTGTCGAATCAATCGTGACCACTGCTCCGGCCTCAGTGAGGTTGATTGCCAGCTCGTTCCTGGTAAAGCTGAAGTCGGGGTTGATCACGATATCCGGCAATGACACATTCAGGTCGCCAGACCCGAACGAGAGGCCATTTTCGCCGATGGACACATTGCGCACGACGGCAGAGAAGAGGAACGGCACCCGGATGCTGGCGCTCGCGGCAGTCAGGCCCTCGCTGTTGAGTTTGCTTTCACCCAGCGCCAGGGTCACGCCACCCAGATTCAGCATCAGCCCGGAGACTGAGCCTTGAATCTGACCATCGGGGTTGATGGAGAACGCGACATCCGCAGTCTGAACCATGTCGGGCAGGTTGGTGGACAGCGTGCCACGAGCCGCGAAGCCGTAACCGCCATCAACCACTGCGATGTCAGCCACGGCATTGCTGATGGTGACCGCGCCGTCAGCCAGCACGATCTCCGGCAACACCAGGCTGCCGCCGCTGACGCTCACGCCTTCGCCGGTGATGCTGATGTCCCTGACCACCGTCATGCCGCCGCCAAGATCCTCCGGCAACGCCACCGTGGCCGATTGCGCTGCCAGGCCGTCGTTGGAGATGGAGACGTTGATGAGGCTGAACACCACACCGCCGATGTCGATGCCCAGACCGCTCATGGCCCCGTCAATCGACACGCTGCCATCGGGCATGGCCGACATGGTGAACTTGATCGACTCGCTCGTTTCGCCGATGCTCAACGACGAGGCGACATCCATCGCATAGGTCTGACCTGCTGCGCTGTTCACGATCTTCAGTTGCGCCGTGCCGCCGGTGAAGGCGAGGTCCTCGCCCAGCGGCATATCCGGCAGGAGGATGTTGAGGCCGGCTGTGCCGAACGACAGACCGTTGGCGTCGATCACGACCTGATCCACCATGGCGGACAAACCGCCGAGATCAGGCGGCAGGGTGATGGTCGCCATGTCTGCGCTCAGGCCGTCGGCGTTCAGTTTAGCCGGGCCAAGCGCAAGCACCGGGCCGCCCACATCGAGCGTCAGGCCGCTGGTTTCTGCTGACAACTGACCATCCCGGTCGATCCTGAAGGTGAGGGGGGCAGCTTTGTCGTTGCCGGGCAGCATCACGTTCAGCGTGCCTTGCCCGGAGGCGACATAGGCGCCGTCCACCACGTTCAGATCGACGCGCAGGCCGCTCAGCGTCAGCGTATCCTCAACGATTGCGATGTCGGGCAGGACGATGTTGCCGCCGGCCACCGAGACGCCGTAACCGTCGATGAAGACATCGCTGACCGTAGCCACACCGCCGCCCAGATCAGCCGGCAGGGCAATCGAAGCGTTGGCGGCCGTCAGGCCGGCTTCGGTGATCTCGACTTGCTTCAAACCGAACACGATGCCGCCCAGGTCGAGTGAGAGCGCGCCGGCCGTGCCTTTCAACGCGACGCTACCATCCGGATTGGCGGTCATAGCGAACGTAACCGGTTCGCTATCCGTGCCAGCAACCAGCGTCGAGTTGACATCAAGCGCGAACTTCTGACCGGAATCGACGACGCTCAGCTTCGCCGTGTTATTGGCGAGCGCCAGCCCTTCGCCCAGCACCATGTCCGGCAGCGTCACGTTGAGACCTGCCGAGCCGAATGACAAGCCGTCAGCGCCGATGACCACCTGATCGACCATGGCCGACAGGCCGCCCAGTTCCGGCGGCGTCGTAATCATGGCCGATTCGCTGGTCAGCCCTTCGCTGCCGAGCTTCGTTGGGCCCAATTCGAGCACCGCGCCGCCCAGATTGAGCTTGAGACCATTCACATCGCCGGTAATCGCTCCATCCTCAGACATCATGAATGTGATGGCAGTGGCTTCATTGTTATCCGGCAACACCACATTCAGCGTGCCTTTGGCTGCCAGCGCGTACTGGCCGTCCACGACGGACAACTTCGCTCTGGCGCCGGTGATGCCCAGCCCATCGGCCAGCGTCATGTCGGGCAGGGCGAAGTCGCCGCCACCCACGCTCAGACCATAAGCGTCGATGTACACATCGCTGAGCGCCATAGAGGCGCCGCCCAGATCTGGCGGAAGCGCGAACTGCGCCGACCTGGCGGTCAGGCCATAGGCTGTGACGTTCACCTCGTCCAGCTTCATCAATCCGCCGGCGACATTCAGCTCGAATCCGGGCGCGTGGCCCTTGATCTGCGCGCCGTAGCCGTCGGAGATCAATTCAAGATGAACCCGAGTGGACACCGCGTTGTCCGGCAGAGTCACGTCGAGCGTTCCGGCCACATTGAACAGGTAAGTGTCTGCCTGCACGTCATACACCAGCTTGCCCTTCATGCCCGACATCCTGATGTAGTCGCCATCGCCGATCCACATATCAGGCAGCGTGATCTCACCGTTGCCGGCGCTGAGCACCAGGCCCTCGGTGGTGATCCCGAACCCGGTCAGGACCGTGGTCTGGCCACCCAGTTCCGGGGGCATTTGGAGCGTAACCCTGGAGGCGTAAATGCCGGTGTCGGTCACCTGCGCGCCTTCAGGAATCTGGAGGATGACGCCGGCAAGGTCGAACTCCATCGGCGGCACTTCGCCCATGAACGTTGCGCCTGGCTGCAACAGGAAGTTGACAGAGGACACCTTCGTCACGCCCGGGGCGGCGATGATGATGTCACCCGTGCCACCTGCTGTCCCAGCAGGGACGTTCACGTAGGTGATGGAGGCCGGTCTGGCTACCGCAAAGCCGGCAATGCGGTTGAGCTTGGAACTGGCCGTTGGCCCTGGTTTGGCCAGCCCAGTTTTGCCCGACGCGGTGAACGGGCCACTGAACAGCTCCAGGTCGCCATCGGTCAGCTTCAGCGTGCCCTGACCGACTAACGTCTCGCTGTCGAAGACGACTTGATCGTCAGCGCCGGACAACAGCAGTTTGTCGCCTAACTGCACATTGCCCGAGGCATACGTTTTTCCGTCTCCCAGATAGACAAACTGGTCCGCCGTGACGGCAATATTGCCGACCCAGCGGGTCTGTCTGCCTGAGGCGGCGACGATCACGGTGACGACGGCTGCCGTCATCGCTAAAGCGAGACAAACGAGGAGAACCGTTGATCCACGAATCCTTGTTTGTCGAGGCTTGAACCTGATCATCGAAGTCCCATCCTTATTGTCACAGCGGCAGACCATGCGTTCCCCGCGCGTGACCTGCCCTTGATGAGCGAGCAGCGACGCTCTCGATGATGAGCAGGCGTGCGACGTGAACGAGTGTACCATAGGGATGGCAATCGTGCCCTACGATTGCCGTTCGATCTATAGCGTCGAATTTGCGTCAAAAACGCGGGGCGCAGGCCTCTGCGCGCTATCGAGAACCGACTGCAAGGCGGGCAGCGCAAGCCAGGTTGGACGAACGCAATTGCGCCGGCGTTACTGGATCGTGATCGACCACACATCGGTGGCCGTCACATCGAAAATGTAGATGCCTTCGCGCGGAATCGGCACAGTCACCACCTGCTGAACGGGCGCGATTGTTTGCGCCAGTGGCGATCCAACCGGCCGGCCTGTTTCCGCGTCGTATAACGTCACAGCAAAACTGCCCGTCGCAAGATGTTCGAAGCGCATCGAAACGGCGCCGCTGTGCAAGCGCACAAAGCCGGTGGCCTGGTCACCCCGCCCGGTCAGCGGGGTGTTCGGGGAGGTGAAAGGCGTTTGCGGCGGTGGAACCGGCTGGCTGACCGTCAGCGTCCAGGCGCCCCCGGAGGTCGTGCTTACATCGATAAAGTAGACGCCCTCATTCGGGATATCGATCACACCGCTCTTTTCCGGCAGACCGGCAGCCTGCAGGATCAATCGGCCGGCTGAGCCGTCCGCGCTGCGCAGCGACACCGCGACACTGCCCGCGCCGGTGTACGTCAGCCTGACCAGCAGCAGCCGGGTGGACGTGAGCGCCAGCCCCGGCGTGGTTTGTTGCCCGGCGCCGGTTAGCACATAGCCCTCGGCCGGCAACGTGATAACCGGAGACGGGGTGGAAGTGGCGCTAACATCCGGGGCCGGCGTCGACGTAATCTCTGAGCTGGTAGTGGGCGTCAACGTCAATGTGGCTGTCGGTGTTACACCGGCAGCGTCTGGATCGGCTTGCGGGGTGGCCGTGGGCGCCGGCGTAATCGTGGGCGCGCCATCTGGCATTGGCGGCAGTTGTTCACTGCCAGGCGGCTGCGTGGGGGCCGGTTGGGGTGTTACTACCGGGCCGGGGGTGGGTTGCGGCAAATCGGGCAGCGTCGGCGCCGGCTCCGGCAATTCACCAGATGTCTCAGGTGGGGTGGTGGGAGTGGCTTCTTCCTGCAGCGAAGGCTCATCCGCCTCTGGAGTGGGCAGGGCCGGGGGTGTGAGGGCGCCTCCCTCCGGCGTGCTTGCCGGCTCAGCCGGGGACGATGTGCCGACCGGCGGCAGGGGCAGGATCACACTCCCCCCGCCGGCTGCAATGGTCGGGCGTGTGTCGCCCATCGCAATCCGGGATGGGTCGGGGCAAACAATGATCTGATACGGCCCGCCAAAGCGGTCGCACGCTGCGGGATCGTCTGTGTTCAACAATTGCGAATCCACACAGACCATCGCGTATTGCGCGCCGACGGCTCGGTCGCGGCAGGCCGCAGAATCGATGGCGCTGACAATCGGTTCCATAGGCAGCGGCGCCGGCACAACCTCCTCGAGTGGCGGCTGACCCAGCCCATTGAGCCATGCCACTACGAGTGCCAGCATGGCCAGGCCGGCGACAAAACCCGTCAGCCACATCGCCCGTCGCCGGGCCGATTTCCCGCCACCCGCGTTCATGATCGAGAGTCATTGTAAACCCAATGCGCGCGCAAATACGGCTATTCGGCTATTCCGCGCACGCGCACGCGCAGACTGTGGGGTATGAGCATCCTCTATCGCATGAGGATCGGCGCGCCGGACGAGTCGAATTGATATACCCAGACCGACGGATTTACCATCGTGTTGTGCGCATCAAATCGAATCGGGCCGAGCAAACCGGCGCAGGTCACTGTGCTCAGCGCGCGGGCCAGCTCTGCCCGGCCAGGCCGACGACCGGCCCGCGCCTCGGCCTGCAACGCACTCAGAATCAGGCAGGCGGCATCATACGTCGAGATCGAGCGCGGCCCCGGCTGAAAACCGCCCGACACATCGGGAAAAGTAGACAACGCGCGTTGCGTAGCCGGCCAGTCGCGCGGATAGGGGGCGTCTGTGGCAAAGCATTTGCCAGCCACGCGCGCCGCAAACAGGCGTTGCACACCGCTTGACTGGAGATCGGGTAGAACAGCCAGGATTTCCCGCTCCAGAGCGGCATCGATCTGGCACGACTGCGGGACGCGCAGCCGCGCGGTCGGAGCGCCCATGCGAAACAGCAGTGAATCTTCGGGCAGCAGATCGGTCGGGATGCCCGGCGCAACAACCGGCAGGCCGGCCTGTGTGTACACGCTGAGGGCGGCCAATGTGGTATCGAGCCGATAGTGCCCGATAACGGCAACGACCGATTCATCCAACACCACGTTGCGCGCCATGCGCGCGGCCTGCGCCGGGTCAGCGTTGTCGTTGTAGGCCACGAACTCAACCTGGAACCCGCCGATGCCGCCGGCTGCGATCTGCTCACGCAAGGCGATGCGCAGCGCCGGAAAGGCTTCATAGCCCACAGCGGCAAAGCGACCCTCGAACGGCGCCACCAGCGCGATTTTTACGGTGGGCAGGGGGGCGAGCGATGCCGCGCAGGCCGGCGCGATCGCCAGCAGGAGCGCGGCGAGTGCCAATGTTGCCCGCCTCATCGCGCGCTCTCTCCTGTCAGATCGATTTCCCCCAGCATCAGCCAGTCCTCCGGCACAGGCCGGCCTGCGTCCATTGCCGGCAGGCGCGTCAGTGTGTTCGGGTCGTACCATCCGATAGCCAGCCGATAGCGGGCCGGCGGCAAGCCGGCAAGGTCGAGCGCCACGGTGTCGCTCACGATCTCGCCCGGCTGCCACACGCCGCTGGGATACAACCCGTCGCGCGTCAGGCGGTCAGCCTGCCGCAGGGGGTCGGCGCGATCCAGCGGCGACAGATGAACGAACAGCTTGTAATCCTGCGCAATGGGCTTTTGGGCCTGCCAGTGCAGCGTTAGGCTAAGTGATTGCGTGGTAGTCAGCAGATCGTATCCGAGCAGGCGGATCATCCCTGCGAAGAGCGCCTCGCTGCGCGTCTGCATGGCCGGCGGCTGCCAGAGATGTTCGGTAATGACCAGCGCCGGGGAGTGCAGATCCCACAGACCCTGACCGCGCTCGCCGACCAGCGTAATCTCGCCCTCCGTGTGGTTATCGCGCAGCCGATACCAGCGCACCAGCAAGGTGTACGGCTCACCCGCGCCGAGCGTATCCGCCACATCCACGCAGTAATTGTCGCCCACCGAGGCATCGACCGGCCAGGCCCACGTGGGGGCCAGTCCACCCTGAGCCTCGCCGTCGGCGCTGGCGATCTCGCGCCCATCCGCGCCGCGCAGACGCAGGGAGACTTTCAGCGCGTCGGCGCGCGGGCGCGTCGTGGACCACGTCAAACGGATGCAGACGTTGCGCTCGCCGGTGTGGAACCAATCGACCTGTCGCAGGACAATGCCGTTGGGGAAAACGCGGATGATCGAGTCGGGCCGGCTGGCGCGACTTTCAGAGATCAAGAGGCCGGCCAGAATCGCCCGGCCCTCATGCTCACCCGCTGCCACTGTAGGCGTCAGCGGTTGCCCGGACGCATCGCGCGCGACAAGCGTGAGCGGCATGGGGCCAGGCAGCGCATCAGACAATGCGCGATGGACGCTGAGCGCCGGCGCGCCGAACGATGCCTCGCGCGCGTAGCGGAAGAGCAAGGCAAAGTAGCCTCCCTGCGGCAAAACTTGTTGCACACCCACCTGCGCCGGCGCGCGCCCGCCCTCCCACTGCGTGGTGAGCGTGAAAACATCGCCGGCCCTCACGCGCGCCGGCGACACCAGCGCATGAGTCATCGTGTAGGTCTGCCCTGCGCCATCGACAAAAGTTAGCGGCCCGCGATGCGGAAATGGCCGGCCGGCAAAGTCCAGCGTCTGCATCGGCGCGGCGTCTGCGCCGGGCGGATCGAGCCAGCGCGCCCCCAGCATCGCCATCACAAGCGCCCCCCCTGCCCCGATTCCCACAATAGCCCAGCGCGCAGCAAGCCGGCCGGCGCGCGACCATCCTGCCTGGCGCGCCCACAGCACAGCAGCCAGGCCGGCCAGCGCGCCGGTCACAAGCGCGGCCAGCAGCGACATCGCCTCTCCGGCGCGTTGCAAGGGTGTGGCATCCAGCCATAGCTCAATGCGATGCCGGCCGCCGGGCAACGACACCTGCGCCCAGCCCGATCCGACAAACGGACTCAGCTCGATCTCCGGCCCGCCCACAATACGCGCGCGCCAGGCCGGCCAGTACAACAAGGGCAGCACAAAGGCAGCGCCATCGCCGGCCACATGGATGCGCCACACCTGGCGCACGGGCGATTCTTCCTCCAGTGCCGAGTCGATGACGCTGCCGGATAACGCAAACGCCCGGCGCGGCATACCCAGCACGTCGGGGCCGGTAAAGGGGCGCGGTTGCGCCGTCACGGGAAGATATTCGGCGCGAATAGTCGTGCCGATGTTGCCGGTGAACCACTCGTACAGCTTCAGGGATTCCGGCGTGACATCCTCGGCGCGCGCGTTCAGGCGCTCGCTGGGCAGGCCGGGGATGGATTGCGCGACGAGCAGCATGAGCAAGACCAGAACAACCCATTTGGGATTTGGGATTTGCGTGTTGCGTATTGCGTATTGCGTATCGCGTATCGCGTGTTCCGGCGTCTGTGATCTGTGTTCTGCACTCTGTATTCCGTGCTCTGTGTTGCGCGACACAAAGCTGCCGGCCAGCAGCGCCGCGAAAAGCGCCTGGACGGACAGGAATCGCCAGGGGAATTGAGCCAGCGGCAGCAGTGGCATGTTTTCCCACACGATCGCCGAGAGCGGCGTAATCATCCACGTTGCAACAGCGAACAGAGCCGGCCACAACAATCGTTCGGGGGAGAAATGCCGCGCACGCACGGCGCGGGCCAGACACACGACTGCGCCGGCCACGGCGAGCGCCGCCTGCGCCAGCCCCATCGCAAAAGGCGATGCGCCGTAGTCGAAGATCAAGCCCGGCTGAATCAAATCGGGGCCGCGAAAGTGATTGGCAAAATGAAAGTAGCCGGTCGTCTGATCGCCAAGCTGCACCAGTGGCGCATCGCCCAGCGCCGGCAACCAGAACCAGGCGCTGAGCAACATCGCCAGGAGCGCGGCCAGCGTCAGGCGCGCGAGCGGCAACACCGGCGCGCGCCGCTCGCGCCAGATCGCCACCAGCGCATAGATCACAATGAACGGCGCAAAGATCATGGCCGACACGTTGTGGGTCAACACCAGCGCCGCCACAAACAGAGCCAGCATCAGCGTGTTGGCGATATGGGCGCCGATGTGGAGACCCGCCGGCATGGTCTGCCGTCGCGCGACGCGATCGACCGCCCACAGAATCAGCGGGTGCCAGACGAAGGCGTAGAACTCCGACAGCGAGTCGCCACGCACATAGACGTTCACAAGATGAAACGGAGCCAGGGTGTAGGCCGCGCTTGCCAACACGACGCCGGGCAGCGACAGCCAGCGGCGCGCGTAGAGCGCGAGCGCGCCGGCAGCAGCAAACATGCCGAGCGTCTGGGTGAGCTTGATGGCAATCAGCAGGTCAAAGCCGATCTGGTTCAGCGCAGCCGCCAGATAGTAGGGCAGCGCCGCGTAGAAGTGAAAGAAGGGGTAGCCCAGACCGTAGGCCGCATCGGGCATCCAGCGGGCGGGGAACTGGCCGGCGCGCAGGTTGGCGGATAGCTCATGCACGCGCTGGAGCAGAAACGGGCTGTCACCACCGGCGCGGGTGTTGAGAATGCCGGGGCCGAGCCAGATGACTGCGCTTGCCAGCGCGCAAACCAGCAGCACAACCAGAACGGCGCCGGCACGAGACCGATCCGAAGGTCTATTCAACATGACCACAGATCAAGGGACGGCGCGCAGCGCGCTATGCCGGCTGGCTTTACTCGACCGCACGTCGGAGCGACCGCTGAATGGCAGTAGCCGGCGGCTTACAGCCGGCGGCTTTGCAGGAAAAACAGAACGCCGAAACCCACTGCGCCCAGGATGATGAGCGCGCCACCGACAGTAGCCAGGATTGCCAGCAGGCCTGGGCTGCCTGCGCCATTAGAAACGCCGGAGGAGGGCGTCGGTGTGTACTTGATCACCTCGTGGGCTGCGCCGGCGTGACGGATGCCGAGCGAGAACAGCGCATTCATGCCTCCGCCAACGTTGGCTGTGTCATTGAGCGGGGTTGTCGCCACGTAGTCCGACCCGATCATGGCCGCGACGGTGTAGGCGCCCACCGCCAGTTCGGTGAAGCAATACGGCTCGCTCACGCCATCGCTGGTATACGTCCCTTTGGATTCGCCGCCCGATGTGACGCTGAACAGAATGCCGGGAACCAGGTCCTCGCCGGGGTCGCGCGCGCCGTTGCCGTTGTTGTCGAAATAGGCTTGCACACACAGCGCGCCGACCGATGGCGCCGGTGTGGCATCTCCTTCGCTGGCCGGGGTTGTCTCGGCCCGGGCCACGGCAGCAGCCGTTTCGGGTTGAGCGCCGGCGGCGGGGTCGCCAGCAGCATTGCCAGCGTCTGGCGGAGCCTGGGCAGGCGCCGGCTCCTGCGCAACCGGCGGCTCGATCACCAGCACCTGGCCGATGGACAGCAGATCGCTCTCCAGTTGGTTCAGCCGGCGCAGCTCGTCAACATCCTTTTCGTAGTTCAGCGCAATACCGAACAGAGTATCGCCGGCCTTGACTGTGTAGGTGACGCCGCCGGTCATCTGTGGGACGGACACATCAGGTCCGCCGGTTCCGATGGCAGTCGCCTCAACGGTCGGAGTGGGGTCAGCAGCAGGCGCGTCGGACGTGGTTTGCGCGGGTGGGGCCGGCGCGATCACTTCCAGCAGCGCATCGTCCCAGAACACCTCGTTGTGGCGCACCACGTCTTTCATTGTGGCATAAGTCCACACGATAACCGTGCTGGTCTTGGCCTCGGCCTCGACGGTGAACTGCGCGAAGGCGTCTTTGGCATCCTGCTCGGCCGACCAGACCACGCGACCGTTGAACGGGCTGGGTTGCGCGTCGCCTTCGGCGCCGGGGTCGATGCCGATTTTGAGCCTGATATCGGTGGATGGGCGGGCCGAAATCGGGCTATTGTCATTCGTGGACCAGGACTGGCCCCACATGCTGAAGCGCAGTTTCGACCCGACTTTGACGTTGGTAACCACGCGATAGATGCCGGCAGTGAACGTTCGATTCTCTGTGAAGAGCCGTTGCGCGCCGGCGCCGCTCTTCACCCGGTTCGCGTCGCCGGTCTGGGCATACAGCGGCGGGTAATTCACACCTTGCGGGTCGGTGTCGCGATGCGGGATGAACCACACCCGCCAGCCCTGGGGCACGTTGCACTTGCCGTCCTGGCAGTTCGGATCGTTGGCAAACGCCCCCTCGAAGTTTTCCTGCATGATCACGCTGGCGTCCTGAGCAAGCGCTACGGGCAGCGCCATCGCCAGCACAACCAGCAAAGCAACCAGGGCGCGCGAAAGCGCCCGCACTTTCATCCTCATTTTGCTGTATCCATGCCACGATGCCTCGCGGGTTTGATAAGATGCTGAACACGTCTCTGCGGACATCGTTTGAATCGTCCAGGATGGCTCCATCATAGCAGCCTTCGGATATAAGATGCCGGTCGCGCGCTACAGGCTGCGGGCCTTTATCATGGGGGATGTTTGGCAGGACGCCAACTCGCTCCACAGGGGCGGGGCTGGGCGCGATGACATCTGACACAGTTTTATGGAGCAAATCCGATGAAAGCGATGACCAAACTGGAGCGATTCAACGCAGCGGTTCGCGGCGACGATCTGGACCGGCTGCCGGTGTGCATGTGGGTGCATTTTGCCAGCGAGCACTACTCTGGCGAAGAGACCGCCCGGCTGCACCTGAACTTCTTCAGGACGTACGACTGGGATTTCATGAAGACGATGAACGACTATCGCCTGCCGCTGCCCGGCGTGCCGAATGTGACAACCCGCGAGCACCTGCTGGCGTTCAAGCCGCTGCCAATGGATCACCCGACTTACGCCAACCAACTGGCCTGTCTGCGGCGCATCCGCGCGGAAATCGGGCCGGACGTGGCGATCCTGGACACGCTGTTTGACCCGCTGCAAACGCTGGTGCGCGGCACAGGCCGGCAGGCGCGCGATCTGGTGCTCAGCGAGCCGGAGGCCGGCCGCGTGGCCCTGGAAGCGATCACGCAAACGCTGATTGCCTACATCGGCGAATTGCGCCGGCTGGGGGTCAACGGAATCTTCTACTCGATCAACGGCGCGGTCGATCCGGCCAAAGGCGGCCTGACCGATGCGCAATACGCCGAGTTCGTCGCGCCCTACGACCGGCGCATCCTGGAAGCGGCGGAGGGCATGACCCGCATTGCGCACGTGCATGGCTTCAACCTGCGCTTCGACCGTGTTTTATCCTATCCGGTCGAGGTGTTTAGCTGGTCGCATCTGGCGACGCCGCCATCGCTGGCAGAAGCGCGCGCCATGACCAGCGCCGCGCTGCTGGGCGGCATGGACGAGACGCGCATCGCGTCTCAATCGGTGGACGACCTGCGAGCCGATATTACGCGCTCGGTGGAAGAAGCCGGCCCGCGCAAGTTGTTGATCGGGCCGGGGTGCACCGTGCCGCCGGACACCCCCTACCGGCTTTTGAAAGCGGCCGGCGACACGGTGCGCAATCTGCGCCTCGGATGAGACACAGACGAGACCGCACAGCAGAGGCCGCCACAAGGGACGGCCCCCTGCCATTATCCGTTCAGGTTCTCGCGCTCGCGCACGCCAAATAAGCGGGGCGGCAGGACGACAAACAAAAGATTGAGCAGGATGCCGGCGATGGCGGCAAACACGATGGCCGGGATGCCGTTGGGGAAGATGACCGGAATCTGGAAGGGAAACAGACCGCTGGGCAGCGCCATCGACCCGCCGATGCCGGCAACCAGAATGATGGCGCCGATGGCCAGGTTGCGCGGCTCGAACAAATTGACCTTTTCGGATTGGATGAGCGCCACGCCCTGCATTCCGATCACGCCGAACAGGTAGATCGCCAGGCCGCCGGTGACAGCAACCGGGATCGTGCCCACCAGCGCAGCCAGTTTGCCGATGAAAGCAAGCGCAATGGCGATGAGGCCGGCCACAGCCAGCACCCACGACGAGTAGTTGCGCGTGATGGCCATCAGGCTGTTGTTCTCGCCGTAGTTGGTGCCGGCTGCGCCGCCGAGCGCGCCGGCCACCACATCCTGCACACCGTCGGCCACGAGATTGAGGCCGATCAGATTCTTGATCTCCATCGGGGCGCGGCCCAGTTGTTTGGCCAGCGCGTCGATGTACAGGCTCATCTGGTACAGGTGAGCCGTGCTCTCCGGAATGGTGGCAATGGCAATCAGCGCAACGCTGACCACGATCGACCACGCGCGGGGATCCTCGAAGGCCGGCAGGGTGACGCGGGGGGCGGCAACCCAATCGGCGGCAAACACCGGCTCAAAATTCACCAGCCCAAAGGGGATGGACACCCCATACCCGACGACAGCGCCCAAAAGAATGGGCAACATGCCGAGCAGGCCGCGATTCTGCAGGTACACCGAGAACGCGACGGTGGCAACCAGTGTGATGAATGCCACCAGCCAGGGGATGCCGGCCATGCCGTCAGGCAGGGGGTTGTTCTGGTTGAACACCGGCCCGCCGCTGGCGGCGTTGTTGAGCGCGGCGCCGGCCAGCGCAATGCCGATCACCACCGCCACGCTGCCGGTGATGATGGGCGGCAGCACCTTGTCGAGGACGGCTTTGCCGGCCCGCATGATGAGCAGGCCGATCAGGATCTCGACCACAGCGGTGCCGAGGATGCCGACCTGCACCAGTCTTACCCCCTCGCCGCAGTAGTTCAGGACGGGATTGTTGAAGCAATCCGGCGCGAACAGGCTCATCGCGCTGATGACAACAGCGATATAGCTGAAGCTGGAGCCGTAGTACAGCGGGATGCGGCCTCTGGACACCAGCAGCGCCAACACCGTGCCGAGGCCGCTGGTGAGCAATGTGGCGCCCACATCGAATTTGGTGAGGATGGCGACGAGCACCGTCGCCGGGAACATCGTCAGCACCTGCTGGAACCCCAGGCTGAGCATGGCGCCGGCCGGCGGCCTGTCCAGCGGCATATAGCCTTGTGCTTTGGTCTCCTGTTGAATGACCATGTGTGATTCCGTGAATGTGATTCGGTGAATGCAATTCTGTGTCAGTGAATGAAAACTCCAACGTGTCGGGGACGGGATGGATTGGCGCTGTCACATGGTTCCTGTCGTCGCAGTCTGTCTGTGTTCACCTCCTGAGATCCTGGCGCACGATCCCGGCCGATGCAGGCGCGTCATGGCGAAGCAGCAGGGCCGGTGGCACGCAGCCGGTGGGCAAATTGCGCCAAGTATATCGATTTCGATGAAAAGCAGAGGAGCAACGAGCAACAGCAAACTCCGCGTTGTCGAATCATCGCCCCCGTGTGGTAACATCCTGCGCGCGCATCACGCGCCGCAACGGACTTTGTCCGCGATGAGCGCAACGCCCATCAACGCAGGAGCGCCGCAACTCCCGGAATCCTGCGCAGGGCCGGCGACTGCGCCACAAGCAGGTACTCATGCAGGCGATACAGGATTTCTCCAACCGGCTTATCTCCAACGTCGAAAAAGTCATCTTCGGCAAGCGCGAAACGGTCGAACTGACCGTCATCTGCCTGCTGTGCCAGGGGCATTTGCTCATCGAGGACGTGCCCGGCGTCGGCAAGACCATGCTGGCCAAAGCTCTGGCCAGATCCATCGGCGGGGCGTTCAAGCGCATCCAGTTCACGCCGGACATGCTGCCGGCCGATGTCACCGGCACCTCCATCTACAACCAGAAGACCGGCGAGTTCGAGTTCCGCCCCGGCCCCATCATGGCCCAGATCGTGCTGGCCGACGAGATCAACCGCGCCACACCCAAGACGCAGGCCGCGCTGCTCGAAGCGATGGAAGAGCGCCAGGTCACCGTGGACGGCGTAACCCATACGCTCAAGCCGCCCTTTCTCGTGCTGGCAACCCAGAACCCCATCGAGTACGAGGGCACCTTCCCGTTGCCCGAAGCGCAACTCGACCGCTTTCTGATGCGCATTTCGCTGGGCTACCCCACCCCCGACCAGTTGATCGCCATTCTCGACGCCCAGCAATACCACCATCCCATCGACGACATCGCGCAGGTCACGTCCACCAGCGAACTGCTGGACATGCAGGAGCAGCTCAAGTCGGTGTATGTGGACGCGCTGATCAAGCAATACATCGCCGAGCTGGTTGACAAGACTCGCTCGCACCCAGATGTGTACCTGGGCGCCAGCCCGCGCGGCGCGCTGGCCCTGTATCGCACAGCGCAGGCCCGCGCTGTGACGCACGGGCGCGACTACGTCATCCCCGACGATGTCAAGGCGCTGGCGCAACCCACGCTGGGCCATCGCGTCATCATCAGTCCGGCCGCCCGCATCAAGGATATCGACACAGGCGGCATTCTCGATGAATTGCTGCGCGCCATTCCTGTGCCAGGGGCGAGGGTGACACGGTGACACGGTGACACGGTGACACGGTGACACGGTGACACGGTGACACGGTGACAGGGTGACACGCTATCGCGTCATCTGGCTGCTATTCCTCGTGACGGTGGTCGGCGCCTTGAGCAGCGGGCGTTCGTTGTGGTGGAGCTTCGCCGGCGCGCTGTTCACGCTGATCGTCATCTCGGTGGCATGGGCATGGGTATCGGTCAACTGGCTGCGCCTGCGCCGCCGCACGTTGACCCGCGCCGCGCAGGCCGGCCAGACACTCGAAGAAGAGTTCATCCTCTACAACCTCAGCCGCATTCCCAAACTATGGCTGGAAGTGCGCGACTACTCCACATTGCCCGGCCACGCAGCCAGCCGGGTGACGGGACTGATCGGCGCGAAACAGTGGCGCGGATGGCGCACGCATACGCTGTGCCGCGAGCGCGGCCGCTATAACCTGGGCCCTGTCGTAGTGCGCAGCGGCGACCCGCTCGGCATTTACCAGATGGAGCGCGCTATCCACCGCGTGCACAGCATCCTGGTGTACCCCGCGACCGAGGACTTGCGCGAGTTTCCCCTGCCGGCCGGCCAACTGCCCGGCGGCGACGCCCTGCGCCGGCGCACGCACTACGTCACCACCAACGCCGCCGGCGTGCGCGACTACATGAACGGCGACGGCATCAACCGCATCCACTGGCCGATCAGCATGAAACGCAATCGGCTGACAGTGAAGGAGTTCGAGTTGGATCCCATGTCCGACCTGTGGATTCTGCTCGATCTGCAGCGCGAGGCGCACGTCGCGGCGCAGACGCTTGAACACACGCCGGATGCAGCGCAGTCCTCTGCGGCGCAGTCCTCTGCGGCGCAGCCCTTCACTCTGCCGCCGGCCACGGAGGAATACGCCATCTCAATGGCGGCGTCGATCGCGCAGCACTTCCTGCGCCAGGAGCGGGCCGTGGGTTTGATCGCCTACAGCCGGCGGCGCGAAGCCCTGGCCAGTGATCGCGGCGAGCGCCAATACGGCAAGCTGATGGAAATGTTGAGCGTGCTGCGCGCCGAAGGCGATGTGCCCTTCAACCGCGTGCTGCGCGCCGAAAGTCCCTCGTTGTCACGCGGCTCAACGATCATCGCCATTTCGCCCTCCACCGACCTGAGCTGGACGGGCGTGGCGCAGCACATGACGCGCGCCGGCCTGCGCATGGTTGCGATCGTGATCGACGCGCAGAGTTTTGGGGGACCTGAGCCGTGCGCGCCCGTCGCCGGCGCACTCAGCGAGGCCGGCGCGATCGTGCGGATCGTGCGGCGGGGCGAGTCGCTGGCAAACGCCATCCAGCAGCCCGTGTCACAGCGGCGCGGACGGGGTTCAGCATTTCGCTGAGCCGGCCGGGCCTTTCCCGCTCTGCTCGCGCAACGCCAGATACTGGCGCGCGTCATAGACGGTGGCGAACGCGGCAAACACCATCAGCACCAGACTCGATCCGACGACGAACACCAGTTGGCTGACCGGATACGGCCAGAACGCGCCGGCGGTGCGCACCAGCCAGGCCACCAGCGCGCCCTGCGCGATCGTCAGCGGCGCGATCACAAACAGCGCAGACAGCGCAAAGACAGCCAACCGCACCAGCCAGGCGTGCGTCACCACCTCCCCAAAACGGCGAACGCCGATGCGGACACATTCCGACATCGCGCGCAGGAATCCCCCATCCGCCGAACCCATGATCGCCGCAAAGCGCATCCTCAACAGCGCGTCCACCACGACGATCCAGACGATGCCGGCAAAGCCAACCAGCCACGCGCTTGAGGTGGCGCCACCCCCATACTGCCGGGCCAGCCAGGTGTAGGCCGACGCGGAGCGCCGCATGAGCACACGGGCATAGTTGAGCAGTTCGGAGAATGGAGAGCCGGGATCGGGAATCAACGCGCCGATCGAGCGGACTGTGACGGCGTAGGAGATGCCTGTCACATCAAAGCTGATGCGGCCCAGGTTGCTCGGATCGACCCGCAGCTCGCGCAGCCATACCGTAAGCGCCGCAATGCCGGCCAGAATCAGCGCGCCGTAGAGGGCAGAGGCAAGCAACAATGCCGGCCAGCGTTCCACAGCGCCGCGACATGCCGCAACGAATGAGATGCGACGCCGCGCGCCATGGTTCAGCGCGATCCAGGTCACGCCACCGCGCGCCAGCGCCAGCGTGAAAGCGCCGCACACAGCGTGGGCGAGATATTGCGCCTGGAGATGACTGAAGAACGAAGAGAAGAAGCTGCCGGTGCGCGCGTAGCTGTCGAAGGTGAGCACTGTGTTGACCAGTTGACCCACGATGCCGGCGCCGGCAAAACCGAACAGCGCAAGCGCCAAGATCGGGCCGGAGTGAGCGGACAGAATGGCAAGCGACTCGCCCCACAAGCCGGCCACACTGCCGGCAGCGCGCTCGCGCCGGCCGGCGAGACTGCGCATCTCATGCTCGACTGGCGCGACTTGTCCGGCGATATCCAGTGGCCGGCCTGCCATCTCCCGCATCCCTCAACCTTCCACGTTCCACCTTACCACCTTCAACCCTCGACCCAGGTCGCCGATTCTACCAGCGCGCCCGGGCAAGCCGGCGGATGGGTGCATTTCTCTGCCGGGGCATCTTGCCCGGCTATCTGCCCGGTAGAGACTTTGCAGTGCAACGTCTCTACGCAACGGTTGCGCACAGATTTATCCGCCGCGCACATCGGCCGACTGCCCCCGGCAGGAAATACACCCACGGATTGCAGCCCGGCTGCCAGAGGCTTGGAGCCGATCCCGGCAGACGCTCAGATGTCGGGCTTCTCGGAGAAGTCCGACATCTACCGAGACAGGTTCTTAGCGACGCTCCAATCGCATCAGCACCGGCTCAGCCGGCCGCAGTGTTCCCATCATCTTTGGCGAGATGTCTCCATCCATCCGCAATCGCAAACGATAACGTTGCGCGATCATCGCCACAGCCAGATGCGCTTCCTGCAGCGCAAAGTTGTTGCCGATGCAGGTGCGCGGCCCGCCGCCAAAGGGGAAGTAAGCATAGTGATGACGCTTTGCAACCTGTTCCGGCTCGAACCGCTGCGGCTCGAACGCCTCTGGCCGCTCCCAGTGATCGGGATGGCGGTGCGTGAGATACGGGCTGAGCACGATCATCGATTTTGCCGGGATATGATAGCCGCCGATCTCGTCGTCGTTGTACGACTCGCGCACAAAGATCCATGCCGGCGGATACAGGCGCATGGTTTCCTCGACCACCATGCGCGCATACGGCAGATTCGGCAGATCGGCCAGCGTCGGCGCGCGCCCGCCCAGCACACCATCCACTTCGTCATGCAGCCGGCGCTCCACATCGGGGTGCTTCGCCAGCAGATACCACAGCCAGGTCAGCGTTTGGGCTGTCGTCTCGTGGCCGGCGAAGAAAATGGTGATCACCTCGTCGTACACCTGGCGGTCATCCATCGACTGGCCGGTTTGCTCGTCGCGGACATTGAGCAGCGTGTCGAGCAGATCGCGCTGCTGAGGGCCATCGCGCCGGTGCGCTGCGCGACGCTCGCGCACCACCCCGCCCAGGAAGTCCTGGATGAGCGCAGAGGAGGCATTGAAGCGCCGGTTGGCCGGCGTAGGTATCCAGAGCGGCAGACTGAACGCGGTGGCGGATTGCCGGCTGACATACTCGAGCATATACGCAAACGCGCGCCCGGCCTCGGCGGCGTTGCCGGCGACATCGTCGCGCGTGATGTCGATGCTCAGCATCGTTTCAGCAATGACGCCCATGGTGAGCGTCATCATCTGCTGGCCGATGTCGAGCACGGCGCCGGCCCGCGCAGGCGACTCCCAGCGATCCAGTGTGCGCTGGATCAGGCTGACCATTGGTTCGCCAAATTGCGTGACCCCGCGCGGGGTGAAGGCCGGCTGCATCAACCGGCGCTGGCGCTGCCAGAATTCGCCCTCGCTGGTGAACAGGCCATTGCCCAGCAACGGCCTCACGCGGTTCATGGCAACACCCTTCCAGTAATTTTGCCGATTCGCCACCAGCACATGCCGCACATGGTCAGGATGCGCGATCAGATATTGATCCATGGGCCCCATGCGCAGGCGCGCGACATCGCCATACGCGCGATGCGCCTGGCTGTAGAATTGAATCAAGCCGCCGCTTTTCCGCACCTCCGGAATATTGCCCAGAATGGGAATGCCGCGCGGCCCCGGCGCGACACGTCGGCTGGCGCTCGCGGTTGCGCTCGCAAGGTTCGTCGTTTGGTTCAAAGTTTTATGCTCCCTGTGTTTGACGCGGCTTCTGTGCGGCGCCAACAATTTGTTTCATGCTAAGTCTGCGGCCTGTGCCGCAGATGAGCGAGAGATGAATGAGACCAGTTGCCATGAACACCGAACAGCGCGAAATCGAGTGGCAATTCGACGCAGACCGTCTGAGCGGGGCGCAGGCATGTCTGGCGCGCATCGCCCGCCGCCACGGCCTCACACCCGGCAAGGCGCATGTCGAGACGCACCACGACACGTATTTCGACACCGGCGATTGGCGTGTGTACCGCTCAGGATACGCGCTGCGTCTGCGCCAGCCGTCTGGCCCCGGCAACACGGACGCAGTCCTCCGATCCGTCGAAGTCACCTTAAAATCGCTGGCGGACGCCTCAGACTGCGCTCGCGAGGCCGGCGTCCGCCAGCGCCGCGAGATCACCGAAACGCTCGAAGCGGGCAACGCAGAACAGCCAGCGGCAATAGTGCTGGCTGCGCCCGGCCCGGTGGGCGAACGGGCGCGCGCTGTTGTCGGGGCGGCGCGCATCGAAGCGATCTTCGAGATCGTCACGCGCCGCAAAACCCTCTCGCTTTCTGCGCGCGGCCAGCCGGCAGGCGAAATCGCGCTGGACGACACCACGATCGCCGGCCAGCCCCCTGCGCGTCTGCGCCGCATCGAGATCGAGGCAGCCCCCGGCATGGCGCCGTTCCTGCGGCCATTCGTGAACGAGGCGCGCAAGGCGTGTCGCCTGCGGAAGGCGGAACACTCCAGGTTTGAGATCGGCCTGGCTATGCGCGGGCTGAGGCCGGCTGGCGTAGCCGATCTGTTTCCTGCGCCGGCCCAGCGCGCCACCGCCGCGCGCGAGATGACGCTCGGCGAACTGGCGTTGATGATGCTGCGCCGGCGCGCCATCGAGATGCTGGAGCAGGAGCCGGCGACGCGCATGGGCGACGACATCGAAGCCCTGCACGCCATGCGCGTGGCGACACGCCGGCTGCGCTCGATCCTGCGCCTGTTCGAAGACGCGCTGCCAGAACAGGCCGTCGCGCTCGCCGAAGAACTGCGCTGGCTGGCCGGGGCGCTGGGTGAAACGCGCGACCTCGACGTGCATCTGGAGCAGACCCGGGCATGGCTGGCAGTTACCGACGCGCCGGAGCGGGCGCAGGAGCGGACGGCGCTCGAAACATTGGCGCGGCTGCTCGAACAGGATCGGCTGGTTGCGCGCAAGCGGATGCTCGACGCGCTCGACTCGGCGCGTTACGAACGCCTGAAGATCGACCTGATCGCGCTGGTTGCCACGGAGCATCGCCTGCCGCGTCTGGCAAATAAGCCGGCAACGAAGGCAATGCCGCCATTGATCCGGCGCCGCTATCGCCGCGCGCGCCGGCTGGCCGACGCGCTGAGTGACGCATCGCCGGCGCCGGACTTCCACGCTGTCCGCATCCAGTGTAAACGTCTGCGCTATACCCTGGACTGCGCCGCGCCGCTATATGGCAAGCCGGTTCGCGCTGCCATCAAGCGTCTGGCCGTCATTCAGGACATTCTGGGGCGTTACCAGGATACGCAGGTGGCTGTCGCCCGCATGCGGGACTTGTGCGCGCGCCACGCCGCCGATCTGACGCCGGAGACCATTGCCGCGCTGGATGAGATCGCGCAACGCCAGGCCCGGCAGGGAGACGAGATCAGGCAGCAGTTCTGGCCGGCCTGGCGCAGGCTACATCGTTCGGCCTGGCAAAAGCTGATCGAAAGCATAACAGCGTAGACAGCCTATCCACTGCGCAAGCTCAACGTCCAGCCCGGCGGTAATACTTCAGGCCCTCGACCAGCGCCTCGATGTTGGCCCACGGCACGCCGGGGGTGATGGAGCTGGAACCGCTTCCAACAGGCGGGGAATTATCTGCATCAGATTGCGTCGCATAGATCGTGTCCAGCGCCAGACGGTAGGAAGGGCCGAATGCCGATGAGGGTGATGGCATGGTCATGGGTGTGTGGTCAATGGGAGAAAAGTCTGAAATGACAACGGGCGGGTGAGCATGGTCACAGGCAGCATGACCAGCGCCGGCAGATCGGGACTGTCGAACAACACTGTGGCGCGATAGGCCGGCAGTGGATCGATCGAGGGAGCGGTCAATGTCAGTGTAATGGTCGCGCGCTCGCCGGCATTCAAGGCGATGGGTTGCGAGACCTGGAGCCAGGGCGGATCGCCGGCCCAGCATGGCCGGTGCGCCGGCCGGCGGAAACACATGGACAGCCCATCCCGCAGGCGCGGCGCGTTGTGCGAGAAGGTCAGCGATTGGGCCGGGTTTGCCCCGCGAATGCCGACGGTCGCGCTCGCGCCAAAGCTGTAGCCGACATGGCCCAGCTCCACATCCTGATACTGAAAGAGGATGCTCCCGCCTTCATCCAGCGCCATCTGGAAAGTGAGGGTGTCGGTCTGGACCTGAAAGTGCGCGCGTTGATGCCACTCGACAATCGCTTTGCGATGCGGCGCAACGCCGGCAGTCTGCCAGCGCACCGGGCCGGCCGGATAGAGATCGTCCCAGTATGGCGCGATGAAGTGATTGGGCACGCCGGTCGTGTCGCTCAATGGGCGATTGGCAACCCACACATCGCCGATGGTAACGCCGAGCAGCGCCGCGCCGTTGTCGCCCACGCGCAGCGCTGTGGTCGTGATGCCATAGAACGGCACAGCGAATGGCAACGACACATTCGCTTCGCCATCATCGGCCAGCGCAAGCGTCGCGCCGGCCGATGTGTCGATCCAGTCCAGCCCAACCATCGCCTCGTAGAAATAGCCAGAGGCGTCCGGCGTGCTGCGCGTCCAGCCAGCGATCGGCCTGATATCCGGGGCGCCGGCGTGTTGCCGCACGCTGAGGGGGAACATGCCGCCATTCGTCAAACTCACGGCGACCTGAACGCTCTCACCCGGCGCGACCACCGCAACCAGCGTGGCAGGCGTCAGACTCAGGCACGGCTGCAAACGCATGAGCGCAATATCGAGCGTCGTGGTCTGGCCGGCGGTCAGCGTCACCGGCAGAGTGGCCGGCGCGTGCAAGGGCGCAGAGGCTGTGAGCGTGTACACGCCCTCGTCGAGATACAGCCGGTAGTCGCCGGCGGCGCTGGTTTGCGCCGTGGCAGACACGCCGCCGGGGCCGGTCGCAGTCAGCATGACGCTGGCGAGCGGCGCGGGCGCGGCGTCGCACCCGCTAATCGAGGTCGTCGCGCCGGCCAGTAGGCCGCGCGCATCCTGATCGACCCACAACCACAGCGCCGTGGCCGGCCCCCAGTTGCCCTGCGCATCGCGCCCGCGCAGGTACACGGTGTGCCGACCCGGCGACAGATGCGCGTCAAACACAGCACTGGCTGTTTCGCGCGAGGTGTTGTAGACGCCATCGAGCGCGACCAGGGCGATGGGTGTCCCGCCCTCCCAGGGCGGCGCATCCAGGTAGAACTCGGCGGCGCTGATGGCCTGCGCCGCCGGCTTGCCCGGCCCGGCCCCCAGCGCGTTATCGTCGAACGTCGCTGTTAGCGTGACCGGCGCCCCTGCGACGACGCGCGTCACATTCAGGCTTGCTGTTACAACTACCGGCCCTGTTGCCAGCGCATACGGTTGCCGCGCGACGCGAGCCGCGTACATCAGCGCATCGCGGTTCGGCGCCCAGAACGTCGAGTCGACGCACGAATAGGCCGGCAGGAACGCCCCGCATGTCCCGCTGCCCGATCCGATCTCGATGGTGAAGCCGGGAATGCCCAGCACGCCGTAGGCCCAGTCGTCGTGGTTGCCCGACATGGGGTATAGCACCTGGGTGGCCGTGCCTGCGGTGTAGCTGGTGTAGTGCCCCATGCGAAAGGCGATGGCGCGCAGGCCGGCGTCGTTGGCGGCCGGCTGCGTGGTCCACGACCAGGGCAGGATGATGAGGTTGCCGTAGCTATGCAACGTGACCATCAGGCCGGAGGTAGTGATGGGCGCGGCGTCAGTCAGCGCCGGGCCGCGCTGGTCGCGGAACAGGGCGCGCATCAGCGCTTCAATCGCCTGCTCCTCCGGCTCCGATGCCGGCGACGCGCCATGGTACATCTGGCTGCACGGGCTGCTGCTCGATCCGGCCACGCCCCATTGCCAGCTTGCGTTGCGATTGAGGTCGATGCCGATGTAGGGGATCGAACAACCGCCGGCCGAATCGTTGGCATTCTTGCGCTGCAATAGAGGCGAGTTGCCGCCCTGCTCGACAATGGCACGCCCATCGGGATTGGCGATCGGGACCACCCAAATCTCGGTTGTGTCGAGCAACAGGGTCACGTCGGGGTCAACGTCATAGCCGCTCACAAGATGATCTATCCAGCGCCAGGCGATTTCGGCGGTGGAGAGTTCGCGGGCGTGGACGGCGGCCAGCGCGAGGAAACGCGGCTTGGCGGATTCAGGATCGAGCGCGCAGTCGCCAGGGCGCAGGCGCGTGATGCACAGAACTTTGAGATCGCGCCCGTCAGCAAAGCCGCGTGTCTTGCGCCACGAATCGCCAAAGTCGTGCAGGACGGCCAGGCGCGGATACGCAGCCACAATTGTGTCGAGGTGCGCTTCGTGTTCCTCGACGGTTCGATAGCCACCATACCAGGTGAGGGGGGCAAAGGGCGTGAGCAGCGTTTCGTGGTCGGCAACGCCGAAGCCGGCGGCGCGCAACGCTTCAGCCATGGCGGCGTCACCCAGCACAAAGAAGTCATCGCCGTCGCGCGCTTCGAGCACATCCCACGGGCCGGCGGTCAGCCGGGGGATGTCTTCTGGCGAACGGATGGTGACGCGCAGGACGCGCCAGTCGCCGGGCTGTTGGCTGAGCGCAGGCGCGAGTGAGAGCGGGCGCCCCGCAAGTGCGGCCAGTACAACCGCGCTGATGAATAGCGCGCATTTGAGGGTGGGTCCCAAGCCGAACCGCCTATGCCATTTCGAGTCGGTGAAGTGCTTTGGCATGACGCGAGTCCAATTCCAGCAGATGCAATTGCTGAGGAGATTGGCGACAGCCGGCCCGCGCAACATGCGCCGGGGGCAACTGCTTCGCCAGCGCGGGCGACAGATAGAGTGATTCGATCGTGACCTCATGCCGGCCCAGCAGGGTTGCCTGAGAAGAACGCCCGACTTCCAGCTCGATGCGCTTCAGGTTCAATTCAGCCGGCAACAAGCGCCCATAGGCGCGCTCGCCCAGTTTCCCGTCGTAACTGACCATGTAGCGCGCGTTGCGCCTGTTCAGAGCAGCCAGCGATTCAGCGAATTCCTCATGGTCGATGCCGGCCAGGTAACGAGCGTCGCGGTCGCCGCACACCCCCTGATAGGGGGGGGCCATGTAGATCACGTCGTTGCCATCCACGCCTGCAAGCACTTCCCTGTAGTCCAGCGCAGTGACAACAGCCCTTCCGCGCAGAAGCGCAGAGACACCCATGATGTTTCGGCGCATGGTGTCGGGATGCGCGCCGCGCCGGCGCTTGTCCGGGCTTTGATTGAACAGGCCGTCGGCGTTGTACCGAACCGAACCTTTGACACATCGCGCAAGCAGATAGAGGAACAGGGCCGGATCGCCGGTGCAATTGAAATCGGCGCGCGCGCGATAGTAATGCTCCAGCGAATCCGGCATCTGCGACATCCAGATGTGTTGATAACGGTCAGCGAGTTCGCCAGGCTCATTGATGACGAGGGAGAGCAGGTCTGCCAGCGGTTTGTTGAAGTCGTTCAACCAGTAGCGGTCTGCGCGGCCGGCGGCGGCGCAGGCAACAGACACGGCGGCTGTGCCGGCAAACGGCTCCACCAGACGTGACATGCGAGCCGGCAGGAAACGCAGGATCATTGGCGCAAGCAGACGCTTACTGCCCTGATATTGAATCGGGTGCGGCACGGCTAACGCTGGCATTGCTCAATTCTACGGCACAGGTCTACGGCACAGGCGCGCGCTTCCCGGCGGGGGTGCATTTCCCAACAGGGGCAAATTCCCTGACAGAGAGTGTTGCGCGTGCACCTCATCGGACACGCACAAGGGCAAGTCCGGCGGCTTGCCCTACAGGCTCCGCGCGGCGGCCTGCTGTTGCGCGTACACCTCATCGGGCACGCGCACGTCCTCCCACGCGCAACTGCGTGTTGGCTGCCCCGGCCCGGCCAGCTTCGGATCGCAGCACCAGTGGTCGTTGCGATACTGCTCGCGCAGGCTTCTGTCTCGCAAGTCCGGCACGGTCAGCGTCACATTGCCCTCCCAGATCGAGCGATAGCCCAGTGTGCCGGGGAGGGTCATGTCGAGCGCCTGATACACGTCTATGATGTTGGCGCCGCCGGGCCGGCCCAGAATCGCCTCCAGGAAAAAATGCATGGTGAAGAAGTCCGAGCCGCCATGCCCGCCGATGCGCCGCGACAATTCGGTCTCCAGGTGCGGCCGGGCTGTGTAACTGGTATTCGTGGCGGCATGTTCGTCGCCCTCCACATATACGTTGACGCGATTGTAGAGTTCGCCCCAGCGATCGGTCTCCATCATGCCTTTCGTGCCATACACAGCGTACCAGATCGCCTCGGGCAGGCGCTTGAAGTTTGCCCACGGCAGGAATTTGGCCGTCGCGCCGTTGCTCATCTGACACACGATCACCGCGCCGTCGCCGCTGCGACACCCAAATCGACGCTTGTTCAGATTGGGCGTCTCGAACGCCACGATCTTCGTCGGGCGCGTTCCGGTGATGGTGACGATCGGGCCAATGGCGTGCGTGCAATAGAACGTGGAGGGCGCCCAGTTGCGCCAGTGGTCCTTTTCGCCGCGCGTGATATCGACCCAGATACTCTCGCAGTCGTGGACGTATTCGCCCTCCCCGTGCAGGAATTCGCCGATCACGCCGGCGCGGTACAGGCGCTGCATCTCCATCGTGCCGCGAAAGTAACAGTAGTTCTCAGCGTAAGCGTACACCTGTCTGGGATTGCGCTCAACGGCTTCGACCAGCGCAACTGCCTCGGCCAGCGTTTGGACAGCCAGCACTTCGCTGACAACATGCCGGCCCGAATCAAGCAGCCGCACAGCATACGGCGCGTGCTCGGTGGCGTAGTTGGCCAGCACCACCGCGTCCATGTCGTGATTCATGAACTGCTCGAAATCGGCGTAGCAGGTGATGTTGACACCGTACTCGCCGGCCAGCTTCTGGATGCGCGCCTGCACGCGCGGGTCGTAGTCGCACACGGCCACCAGCTCCGCGTCAGGATGGCGCGCCATCACGCTAATCATGGTCGTGCCGCGTCGGGCGCCGAAGACGCCCACTTTGATTTTTTTGGTCATGGTTGCGCTCCTGTGGCAGAAGTCAGAGGACAGAGGGTAGACAACAGACGACAGATGACAGACAACAGACGACAGATGACAGATGACAGACGGCTATTTCGGGTTTCTATGATGCCAGTACTCTTCGACGAAACGAGCCAGGTGTTGAACGGCGGCTTCGACCAGCACTTTGCCCAACTCCGGCGTGGAAGGCGTGGGATCGCCCAACAGGCCGGTCTTGCTGGGGTTGTACTCCCAGGTGGACCAGAACACTTTGGTCGAGCCGAGGTAGTTGTCGCCGGCCATGCAGCTTTGCCGAGAACTCGGTGTGGTAACTCACGTGATCGACGGGGGTGTACTTCGACTGATCCACCGGGTAGCCGTAGTGCAGCGTGATGACCGAGGGAGCGCGTCACACAGTGAGACCGCCCTCTGGCAACACGCTGCCCAGTTGGCAGGCGACTGCCGGGGCTGTGGCGCCGGAATCGAGCGGCGCTACTTCGCCCGGCTGAATCAACTCGGTCGCTCGTCTGCCGATCGCCTGTTTGATCTCGGCGCGTTGCAACAGGCGGGCATCGAACGGCGTCAGCTCTCGCGCAGCAGAGAACGATCACTATCTTGTTTCGATTAAGTATATTCTTATTTTCGATTTGCGCGAGGGCGCATTTGCCAGCGTATGGTCTCCGCAAAGTCAATAGTTCACGTCACAGCGCCGGCGCGACGCAGGGTGGGCAAGCCAGGCGGCTTGCCCTACACCCGCACATGCGCGGGCAGGCCGGCCCTCGTGATACAGTTGCACGCGCATCCCAGCGCACAGATTCGGAGGCATCGCATGAGGATTGCCGCGTTTCCCAAGTGCTACATCGACGACATCGCCGGCCGGCGGACGATGACCGTCTTTCAATGGATCGACATGGCGCGCGAACTGGGCGCCGAAGGGCTGGAGATGTACGACGGCTTTTTCACCAGCCTCGACGACGCCTACATCGACCGCGTGGGCGAAGCCATACACAACGCCGGCTTCGCCATGCCCATGTTGTGCTGCTCGCCCGATTTCACCAACCCCGATCCCGCCGCGCGGCAGCGCGCATGGGAGCGCGAATGCGAGTTGATCCGCATCACCCGCCGGCTGGCCGGCCCACCGCAGCCGGACGAGCCGCGCCCGGCCTGCCGCGTCCTCAGCGGCCAGCGTTTCCCGGAAGTGTCTGTCGAGCAGGGTATTGCCTGGGTGGTGGACGCCATCACCCGCCTCATCCCGGTCGCCCGCGAATACGATGTCGTGCTGGCCATGGAGAACCACTACAAGGACGGCTTCTGGCAATACCCGGAATTCGCGCAGAAGAAAGCGGTGTTCCTGCGCATCGTCAACGCCATCCCCGAGCGCGTTTACTTTGGCGTGCAGTACGACCCCTCCAACGCCATCGTCGCCGGCGACGATCCGCTCGACCTGCTGCGCGCCGTGAAGGATCGCGTGGTGACCATGCACGCCAGCGACCGCTATCTGGCCGAGGGCGCAACACTCGAATCACTGCGGCAGAGCGATGGCACACTGGGCTACTCGCCCAACCTGCGGCACGGCGTGACCGGCAAGGGGCTGAACGACTACGACGCCATCTTCACGATCCTGCGCGAGGCGGGCTACGCCGGCTGGGTGAGCATCGAAGATGGCATGAACGGCATGGACGAGATGCGCGCGTCGATCGCGTTTCTCAAGCGCATGCGCGAGAAGCACTTCAGACCTCGCGGGTCTCTATGACCCGCGAGGTCTGTATGGAGCGGATACATTTCCCGGCAGGGGCAATCCGTCGATTTGCGCGGCGGTTGGAAACCGCGCACAGCGCACAACGAAGCCGGCGCAAGGCTGGCTTGGCTGAACGTTGCGCGCGGCTTGCTGTCGGCGCGCTAATGCGTTTGGAGCATGTGACGGCGTGTTGAAGGCGCGTTCAGGACAGCCCGAAATCCTGGGCGATCAGCCGCGCGGTCATCTTGGCGCTCATCATCACGCTGGGTGTGCCGCCGCCTGGTTGTGTGCCGGCCCCGACCAGGTAGAGGCGCTCGATGTCTTCGCTGCGGTTGTGCGGGCGGAAGCTGGCCGTCTGGGTCAGGCGCGGCTCCGGCCCAAAAGCGTTGCCGACGAAGCTGTTCAACGTCCCCTCGAAGTAATCCGGGCTGATGAAGCTCTTGTGCACGATGCGCTCGCACAGGCCAGGGATATAGCCGCGTTCATCCAGAAAGCGCAGCACGGTGTCCATCAGGCGCGGGCCTTCTTTCTGCCAGTCGATGCGCGCCCCGTCGCCGGCCTTGTTGGGCACAGGCACCAGCGTATAGGCGGCGTGATGTCCCGGCGGGGCCAGGCTGGGGTCCGTCAATGTGGGCAGGTGCAGGTACTGGGAGAAGTCGCCGGCCAGTATTTTGCGGTCGAAGATGTCTCTAAGCAGTTCCTCGTAGCGCGGCCCCAGAATGATGTTGTGATGGCGCAGATCGAGTGACAACCCGTCCGCTCTGAAGCCGAAGTAGATCACCAGCAGCGACATGGATTGTTTCATGCGCCGGACGCGCGCGTCCGTATTGAACAGGCGGTATTGCGGCTCAATCAGGTTCATGTAGGTGGTCGCGTAGTCGCCGTTGGAGATCACCACATCGGCGCGCAGTCGCTCGCCATTCGCCAGTTCGACGCCGCGCGCCACTTTGCGCCCATAGCGCGAGGGTGTCCCGCCGCGCGGGTCGCTGATCAGAATGCGGCGCGCTTCGCTGTTGTAGCGCATCGTTCCGCCCAACTCTTCGAACTTGCGGACAAAGCCGCGCACCAGCGCGCCCGTGCCGCCCATCGCAAAGTGAATGCCCCATGTCTTCTCGACGAAGTGGATCATGGCGTAAATGGCCGGCACGGCCAGCGGGTTGCCGCCGATCAGCAACGGCTCGAAGCTGAATACCTGGCGCAGCTTGTCGCTCTTGAAATAGCGGCCGGTGAACGAGAAGAGGGTGCGCACCGCGTCCAGTCGCAGCAAGTCGGGCACTACAGCGAGCAGAGAGGGCAGGTTGCCAAAATAGCGGTAGCCCAGTTCCAGGAATCCGCGCTCGAAGATGGCTTTGGCGTCAGCATGGAAACGCTCGTAGCCCTCCAGATCGCCCGGCTCAATGGCTTGAATCTGCGCGCGGGTGTGCGCCGGATCGCCGTCGTAGTCGAAGAACGTGCCGTCGTCGAAGTAGATGCGATAGAAGGGCAGGATGGGGATGATCTGCGCATAGCGCGAGGTGTGCGGGCCGCCACTGATCCCCGCTGTGACGCGCGGTTCGCGCAGCATAGCGTCCGGGAAGTCAGGCTGGTCGAGCCGGGGCTGCCCCCGCTCCAGGGCGAACAGCTCTTCGATGAAGTTCGGCACAGTGATGACGGTTGGCCCCATGTCAAAAGTGAAGCCATCTACCCGCCGAACATACGCGCGACCGCCGGGGCCGTCGAGCTTTTCGAGAATGGTCGTGTCGAAGCCCAGACTTTGCATGCGAATGCCGAGCGCCAGACCGCCGATGCCGGAACCGATGATGATCGCTTTTCGTGATGTCATAGCCCACTCAGGATGAGAACAGATATGGAACGCGTGGCGCGACAGGCGCCACAGCAGTGACAATTGTGCCGGCCCTGGATAAGGCGCAGCCATGCCACGGCTGAAAACGGCATAAGCAAAAGGGGCCTCGGCGGCGTCAGGTTCGCGCTGGCCCCGTCCGCGCGCGCCGGACGCGCTCCACGATCTCGCGCAGTTTGTCCTCGAAGCCCGCCTGGGCCTTAAACTCGTGGCCGCTGACGACCAGCGGCGCGCCAAACACCACGATCTGCGCGCCCATCTCCAGCGTCTGGATGGCCTGCTCGATACTCAGGCCGCCCACGGCCTGCACGGGGATGGTGACAGCCTGTAGCACGGCCGGCAGGTCGTCGAGCGGGCTGAGGATGCGGCCAAACTGCTCGCGGGCGTGGTTGCGCTCGTCGAAGCCGGTGTGGACGATGATGTAATCGACACCCATCTCCTGCGCCTGGCGCGCGCGGGCCGGCTTGTCGGGGCACAGCATCACGTCGCACATCACCTTGCCGCCGTAGCGTTTGGCCATCTTCACCTGCTCGATGATGCTCGCGTCAGCGGCCTGGCCCATGACCACAACCATGCTGGCGCCGGCTTTGAACATCACCTCGGCTTCCAGGCCGGCGCCGTCCATTGTCTTCAGGTCGGCCACGATGGGCACAGCGGGGAATTCGCGGCGAAAAGCTTGCACGCCGCGCATCCCTTCGGCCAGGATGAGCGGGGTGCCGGCTTCGAGCCAATCCACGCCGGCGCGCACGGCGGCGCGCGCCAGGCGCAGCGCTTCGTCCAGATCGATCACGTCGATAGAAATCTGGATGGTAGGGGGCGTCAGGCTGTTCATCGGAGATCACCTCAACATGGATTCGCACTGTTCCGACAGCGCGGGCGGATCGTTCGTTTACCCGCTGCTCTCAGGGTGAGGGTATGTTAACGCGGCTGCCGGCAGGCGCAGCAGCCCCAGCGTCCTGGCTGTTTCCAGATGGAGAAGCTGATCGCCAGGCGAGATTTCGGCGCTGCCAAACAGCCGGATATGGGGCGATGGGCCTGAGCGTTCGGGTGGAGCGTCCATCTCCATGCTGCTCCACAGATGCAGGCCGTTGGCTGTTTTTTCAACTTTCCGGCGCTTCCCTGCCGCGTTTGGTGTCTTGCCGGGGTCGGGACGATAACACGCATCGCGCACGCGCGCCTGTGCGTGTGCGCGTGAACTGTGCAGCCGGGCGCGCATGTAAACGCAATACAGTTTCGCTTTGACAACGATTTGTGGTGTATTGACGGCTGATCTGAGGTGGTGTACATCTGTGTCAGAACACCCTCTCTTGACCACGCAATAGCTCGAGTCGCACGGTTGTCTGCGCCCGGCCAATGCCGATTCCCCAGGCCGGCAGCGGCGGGTGACAGAAGGAGGAAAGAATGGGAAAGGCGCGCGCGCCCATGCGTGGGCTGTTTGCCCTGGCAGTAGCCGGGCTGTTTCTGAGTGGCGCGACTTCGATCGCGCTGGCGCCAACAATCACATGGTCCTTCATAGGGAGCGGCGTTCACGTTGTGGCCGGCGCTTATGCGCTCGACACAACGATCGGCCAGTCAACGTCGGGGCATGCCGTTACCGGCAGCCTCGACCTGTGCGCTGGATTCATGTGCGGCGCGACGGCGTATTTCGTGTATCTGCCTGTTGTGATCAAGCCATAGCGCAGCGCCGGCTGTGTCGGGCGCGCCATGGCGCAAGGAGGGCGCAATGAAACGGGTCTGGTTGGTGGTGATCGTGTTGGCTGCGCTGGCGATGAGCGGCGCGGCAGGTGTGTCGAGCGGCCAGGCGCCGGGCGATGAAGCCGGCCCGGAAAATCCGGCCAGCCCGGCAGGTCAGGGCGGATTTGAAGACAAGCTCAGTTTGCGGGGCGAGCAGGCGATCATGGCCCTGGTGAACAGCCGGATCAGCTACGAGGGTATGTTGCGCGATGGCGGCGCGCCGGTGAATGGCGCGCGCAACATGACGTTCCAGTTTTTCACGGCGAGCGCGTGCGCCGGCTCGCCGGTGGCCAGCGTGAGCAAGACCAATGTGCCGGTGAACAATGGTCTGTTCATGGTCGATCTGGATGTGTCACAGAGCCTGTTCAACGGGCAGGGGCTGTGGCTGCGTGTGGTAGTGGACAGCACTGGCATCGGCTGCCAGGAAGTCACCCCCTCGCCCTACGCGCTCAGCCTGCGGCCGGGCGCGGAAATTCGTGGCAACAGCAGCGCGCTGTCTCTGCTGGTGGAGAACACGGGGACGGGCGATGGCATTCGCTCGTTTGCGAATGCCACGGGGTCCAACTATGGCGCGCTCTATGCCGTGAACTATGGAACTGGCACAGGTGTGTATGCGTACAGCTCGCGCGGTCGCGGGGTGTATGCCTTGACGGACTACACCAACACGTATGCTGTGCAGGGCGTGGCTCTGTACAACGGCGCCGAGTTCACGACCAACTACGGCGGCTACTTCGAGTCGCGCAGCCGGCTGGGGGTCGGTGTGTACGGCCGCGCCAGCTATGCCGGCTCCGGCGCGAAATATGCCGGGCGTTTTGAGTGCGCCAGTGAGACCTGCACCGGCGTGTATGCGCAGACCGGGGGCAACTACAGCAGCTATGCGGTGCGCGGCGAGCACACCGGCACAGTGGCCAACTCCGGCATAGGTGGCTGGTTCTCCACCGAAGGGCCGAGCAACACGGCCGTCATGGGCGACTCGCGCGCGACGACCGGCTTTGGCGTGGGCGGCCAGTTCCAGAGCGCCGGCCAGTACGGCACGGCGGTCAAGGCGATTGCCACCGGCGCCAATTCAACCGGCCTGTACGCCTCCGGCGGGACGAACGGCCTGGCGGCGCAGTTTGGCGGCAAAGTGCGGCTGACCAACAGCTCCGGCGCCACGGTGATCGAAATGGGCGAAGGGCTGGACTACGCCGAAGGCTTTGCGGTGTCGGATGCAACGGGCATCGTCCCCGGCATGGTGCTGGTGATCGACGCAGCCCAGCCGGGCAAGCTGGCGCTGAGCAGCCAGCCCTATGACTCGCGGGTGGCCGGGGTGGTGGCCGGCGCGAACGGGCTGGGGTCGGGCGTGCGTCTGGCTGCCGCCGGTGCCGACTATGACGTGGCGCTGGCGGGCCGGGTGTACTGCTTCGTTGAGGGCGGCGAGACGGGCGTGCAGCCCGGCGACCTGTTGACCACATCGGCCACGCCCGGCCATGCCATGAAAGCAGCCCACCGCGATCGCGCGCAGGGCGCGATTCTGGGCAAGGCCATGCAGCCGGTCGAACCGGGTCAGACCGGCTTGATCCTGGTTCTGGTTGCGCTTCAGTAACCCGGAGGTGACGCCCATGAAACGGATCATCATCCTGGTGTTGTCGCTGGGGCTGGCGATAGGCATCACCTTCCCGCTTGCTGCAATGCCGGTCGGGGTTGAAGCGGGCAATCGCGCGGCGCGGGCCGGCTTGCAGCGGGTCACGCCAGAGCAGGCGCAGCACGTGGCGCGCAACTGGGTCGCGCTGATCGTGAGCTTGAAAGGCAACTGGGGCGGTTCGCCGCTGGCCGAGGCAGGTGACGTCCAGCCGTTCATGCGCGGTGAACGGCAATTGGGCTACTTCGCGCCGGTGAAGCCACAGGGCTTTGTGGTGGTGTCACTGTGGGTCGGGCTGGAGCCGGTGAAAGCTTACTCTGAGGTGAGCGACCTGGAGCCGGAACTGGACACCGGCATGGCCGACCTGATCAAAGGCGGCATGGAGCGCATTCTGAACGCGCTGGAGAAACAGGTGGGACCGCTGATAGCGGCGCAGGTGGTCGATCTCAGCCGGGTGCTGGAGATCGACTATACGCCGGCCTGGCAGGAACTGCTGGGCGAGCAGACAGCCGGCGCGCAGGCGAACTATCAGGCCGGGCAGGTGTTGCTGACCTCAAGCTGGCATCAGGACCCGCCCTACAACGATCAGTGCCCCTGGATGAACTGCAGCAACGCGAATGGGCGGGCCATTGTGGGGTGCGTAGCCACAGCCGGCGCGCAGATCATGCGCTACTGGAACTGGCCACCCTATGGCGTCGGCAGTCCGTACAACGATGCCTATGACTGGCCCAACATGCGCGACAGCGTCACCACGTCGTCGCCGCAGGCGCAGATCGACGCGGTGGCCGAGTTGAGCTATGAAGTAGGGCTGGCCGTAGGCATGAGTTACGGGTGTAGCAATTCATCGGCGTACACCTACGACATGGTGGGGGTGTACGAGAACCAGTATCGCTATTCGACTGCCGCCACCCGGCGCGATCGCGACGACTACAGCGCCGTCGATTGGTTCAACCGGATCAAGGCGCAACTCAACGTGAATCGGCCGGTGCATTACCGCATTCCGGGCCATTCCATTGTTGGCGATGGCTGGCAGGAGATCGGCAGCGCGCCCACGCGGCAGTACCACATGAACTATGGATGGGGCGGATCGTACAACGCCTGGTACACTCTTGACGCGCTGTATGGCGGCGACCCCGACGACGAGTACATGATCGAAGGCATCTACCCGGCGCAGGCGCTGGGCAGCTATCTCAGCGGCGTGTTTGCCCGGCAGGCGTTCCCGTATCGTTACTTTGACCAGGACGCCTACGGCAACAATGTCACCTTCGACAGCGGCCAGTACCTGCAATTCCTGCAAGGGGTGTGGCTGAAGAGTTATGCCGGAGGCGGCGCGATCCAGATCAACGGCGCCAGCGGCCTGAACACGCGCATTTACACGCGCGGCAATCCGGCCAGTGGCGCGCGCATCTACAGCGGTGCCATCCGGTTGAGCAATGGCGGCGGTATCCGGCTGCCGTGAGTGGCACGCCGTCTCAGACAGCCGAATGACAAAAGAGCCTGCGCGTATCTGCGCGCAGGCTCTTCAACGTTCTTTCAACGACTCGCTGCGACAATTCCCGCAGAACAGGCGCTGTGGGCAGTCACTGCATCACTGGACGTAGGCTGGTCGGGCTGCTTCAGCCAGATCTACGCAATGCGCGCGCGGATGAAGGTGCAGGCAGCAAAGACCGGGGTAAACCAGCGCAGCACAGCTCTGACAGCGTTCAGACGGAAGTCGGCCAAACCCAGGCGCTGTTTGAGCAGGAAGTTGTCAGTTTTGGCCTGTCCAGTATCTCCATCACCAGCGCAATCAGCTTGCGGCAGGTCAACCGATCCCGGCCTGCGCGACGCCGCGCCCGGTGGCGATGAGCATGCCCGGGTGAGTTCTTACAGTTTTACAGCGTGTGAGCATGGTAAAATAAAACGCCTGTTCTACAGTGCTCCTACTGCGCAGCAGCAGGCATGTCAGGACGCGGCCGGCCAGGCCGCTTTTCGTTTCAACAGGCGCGCGCAGAAAGATTCAAAGTCCAATCGGTATTCGTGTTATGGCAGATGCAACAGCAACACCACCGGTAGCGCCCCCGGCCGACTACGGCGCGGGGCAGATTCAGGTGCTCGAAGGGCTGGAAGCCGTGCGCCGGCGCCCCGGCATGTATGTCGGCGGCACCGACAGCAAAGCCATGCACCACCTCGTGTACGAAGTGGTGGACAACAGCATCGACGAAGTGCTGGCCGGCTTCTGCGACCGCATCGAGATCATCATCCACGCCGACGAGAGTGTGACTGTCAAAGACAACGGGCGCGGCATCCCGACCGGCATTCATCCCACCTTCCGCAACAAGAAGGGCGAGCCGGTGTCCGCGCTCGAAGTGGTCATGACCCACCTGCACGCCGGCGGCAAGTTTGGCAGCGGCGCGTACACCGTGTCTGGCGGCCTGCACGGCGTCGGCGTCAAAGCGGTGAACGCCCTGTCCACCTGGTGCGAAGTCGAGGTGCGCCAGGACGGCAAGATCTTCAGGCAGACCTACAAGGAAGGCGTAGCCACCTCGAAAGTCGAAGTGGTCGGCAGGACCAAAGCCAGCGACACCGGCACCACCACCACCTTCCTGCGCGACGACACCATCTTCCGCGAGGACAACAGCTACAAGTTCGACCTGCTGGCGCAGCGCTTCCGCGAGATGGCCTTCATCACCCGGGGCGTAACCATCGTGTTCAAGGATGAGCGCGACGATCGGGAGATGACCTTCTACTTCGAGGACGGCATCAGCGCGTTTGTGGGGTACCTCAACCGCAACCGCGACGTGCTGCACCCGGTCGTGTGGGCCGACAAGAAGGTGGGCGCGATCGGCGTCGAGGTCGCGTTGCAATACACCGACGCCACCGCGTCGAGCGAGTTCTACTTCGCCAACACCATCCATACGCCCGATGGCGGCACGCACCAGAGCGGCTTTCGCAGCGCGCTCACCCGCACGTTGAACGACTACGCGCGCAAAGCCGGCATCCTGAAAGACAAGGACAGCAACCTCGACAGCACAGACACGCTCGAAGGGCTGACCGGCATCGTCAGCATCAAACACCCCGAACCGCAGTTCGAGTCGCAGACCAAAGTCAAGCTGATGAACACCGACGCGCGCACGGCGGTGGAGCAGGTCACGCGCGAGGCGCTGTCGCAGTTTCTGGAGGAGAACCCGCGCGAGGCCAAACAGATCATCGAAAAGTGTCTGGTGTCGCGCCGCGCGCGCGAAGCCGCCAAAGCCGCCAGCGAACTGGTGCGCCGCAAGAGCGCGCTGGAAAGCGGCACGCTGCCCGGCAAGCTGGCCGACTGCTCCGAGCGCGACCCGCTCAAATGCGAGTTGTTCATCGTCGAGGGCGACAGCGCCGGCGGCAGCGCCAAACAGGGCCGCGACCGGCACTTCCAGGCCATCCTGCCTCTGCGCGGCAAGATCATGAACACCGAGCGCGCCCGGCTCGACAAAGTGCTGTCGTCCGAGGAAATCAAGGCCCTCATCTCGGCCATGGGCACCGGCATCGGCGAGCAGTTCAACGTGGACAACCGGCGCTACGATCGCTGCGTCATCATGAGTGTCGATGGCGATGAAATGACACTGGTCAAAGATGCGCGCGGTCAGACGCGATCCGTTTTCGTCGGGCCGTTCATCGACCGCCTGTGGGCAATGGAAGAAAACCCGCTGGACTGGCAAGTGTTGTGTTTCGATCCCGGCACGGGCGAGACGCGCTTCAAGCCGATCAGGTCGGTGCTGCGCCACGATCACCACGAGCCGTTGTTCGAGATCGAGACCTTGTATGGCCGGCGCATCCGCGTGACAGGCGAACACAGCGTGTTTGTGGCAGACGCGGACGGACGCCCCACACTGAAACGCGGCGACGAGGTGCGCGCGGGCGACATGCTGGTGGCGCCGGCGCGCCTTCCGGCGCCGGCTGGCGCGCCGGAACGGCTGGACCTGCTGCGCGAACTGGTCGCGCTGGGCAGCCGGCTGGACAGCGATATTGTGGCGCGCGGCCAGAGCGTCGAAGAGTGGCACAAAGCGCGCGTGCGGGCCGAGTATGCAGCGCGCGCCGAGATGACCGAGCCGCGCGTGGCGATCCCGGCATCGGTCGGCGCGCTGCTCAGGCAACATCGGCAATCCAGCGGTCTAAGCCAGGCCGAGATTTGCCGGCTGGTTGGCATTCGTCAGCCGGCAACCTATTACACCTGGGAAAAGGGCGCGCAACGCCCAACCGTCAGCAACTTCCTGCGCTATGTGGATGCGCTGGGCCTCGACCGCGAGCGCGTCCTGACTCAGGTGACAGTGGGGCCGAGCCGGCTCGATCATATCTGGAGCACGCAGTATCGCGCCGCGCCTGCGAACCGGGTGCGCGACTATGTGTCCCTGCGAGATTTGTCGGCCGGGGATGTTGAGCAGATGGGCGACGCACTCGTCCTAACGCCGCGTCATTACGCCGATCAGGCAGTAGCGCGTTATGCGCCGGTCAACGAGGATCTGTTGTTGATCCTGGGCTTCTTCGTGGCCGAGGGGTCGTTAAGTCAGCGCAACGGCGTGCGATTTGCCATCGGCAAGCGCAATGCGTCATTTGCGCCGGAGCTGAGCCGCGCCATTCGCCGGGTATTTGGCCTTGAACCTCGCCTGTACAACACCGGCGAAAGCCGCGCGCAGGAACTGCGCATTCTCAATCGCATCGTGACGACTGTGTTCCGGCTGGTTTTCGGCTTTGACCAGACAAGATCGCATCTCAAACATATCCCAGACCTGGTGTTCAACGTCAGCCGCGATCTGCAACTGGCATTTCTGCGCGGCTATTTCATGGGCGATGGCACACTGGGGCAGGGTCGCATGAGCTTCGTCACCACCTCGCCCACACTGGCCAACCAGCTGGCTTATCTGCTGTTGATGCAGGGCGCGCCGGTCAGCCTGTCTCAGCGCGAGCCAACCGGCGCGCCGAGCGGCGACATTCGCGGCAAGCCGATCATCACCCGTCACACAGCGCACACGCTGACAGTCATCGATCGCGCGGCTATGGCGGCGCTCGAGCCGGTTTGGCGCGATCATGCGCAGGCTGAAGATACGCGCGCCATAATCAGCCGGCCTGTCAAGGGCAGAGCCAGACACTCCAAACCGATGATCGGCGATCTAATCGGCTTGCCCGTGCGCCGGGTGCGTCGCGTTCCAGCCACCAGCCGCCGCGTCTACGACTTCTCGGTTGAAGGCGATGAAACCTTCATCTGCGGCTGGGGTGGCGTCTGCGCGCACAACACAGACGCCGATGTGGACGGATCACACATCCGCACGCTGCTGCTCACCTTCTTCTTCCGCTACATGCAGCCGTTAATTGAGGGCGGGCATTTGTACATCGCCCAGCCGCCGCTGTATCGCATCGAAGCGAAGAAAGCCAAAGAAGTGCGCTATGCCTACAGCGACGCCGAGCGCGACCAGATTCTGGACGAATTGCGCAGGAAGGGACTGGACACATCCAACACCAGCCAGGTGGTGCTGCAACGCTACAAGGGCCTGGGCGAGATGAACCCGGAGCAGTTGTGGGAAACCACCATGGACCCGCAAAAGCGCACCATGCTCAAGGTCACGGTGGAGGACGCCGCCGAGGCCGATCGCACCTTTGACATGCTGATGGGCAACGCCGTGCCGCCCCGGCGCAAGTTCATCACCACCCACGCCAAAGAGGTGCGCAACCTGGACGTGTAGCGCCGGCCCGGCGCTTCAGCCATTCACACAACCCCGGCTGCGGTTGCGCCGATAGCCGGGGTTTCGCGCGCCTACTGGTATTCCTTCTTCAACACGCCGATAAACGGCAGGTTGCGGTACACCTCGTCCACATCCAGCCCATACCCGAAGACGAATTCATCGGGAATGACGAAGCCCCGATAGGCGACCGGAATATCGACCACGCGGCGCTCGGCCTTGTCGAGCAGCACGCACACCTTCAGGCTGGCCGGCTCGCGCGTTTCCAGCAGCCGCAGCACGTGGTCCAGCGTGTGCCCGCTGTCCACAATATCCTCGACCAGCAGCACATGCCGGCCGGCGATATCGGTGTTCACATCCAGCACAATGCGCGGCGACCCGCTTGACACGCGCGCCCCCACCCCATAGGACGACACGGCCATGAAGTCGATGTGATGCGGGACGCTCAGGCTGCGCATCAGGTCGGTCAAAAACACCACCCCGCCGCGCAGAATGCACAGCAACAGCGGGCACAGGCCGGCGTAGTCCCGCGAGATCTCGGCGCCCAGTTCGGCGATCCGGCTTTTCAGTTGCTCCTCGGAAATCAGCACGCGCTCCAGACAATGTTCGTATCCCAGCGTGGAATTGATCCTGGCCATGCGGCGAAGTGTAGCGCGAATCATCGCCGGGGCGATCCTATAATCGCCGGCAAAGGAGTTCCATGTATCCCCAATACGACCTCAACGCATTGCGCCAACAGATTCCCGCGCTGCAATCCTGCGTCTATCTCAACACCTGCGCCATCGGCCCCTGGCCGAACGCCACGCGCCAGGCTGTTTCGCGCGCCGCCGACATGCTGGCCGAGCCGAATCGGATGTCCAGAGAGTTCTGGGCGATTTTCGGCGCGGCCCGCGACAACATCGCCCGGCTGATCAACGCCGGCGCCGATGAAATTGCGCTCATGCAAAACACCGCTGAAGGCATGAACGTCATTGCCCACGCGCTGCCACTCCAGGCCGGCGACAATGTTCTGATGTGCGATCAGGAGTACCCGGCCGTGGTGTACCCCTTTATGAACCTGGCGCGCCTGCGCGGCATCGAAGCGCGCATTGTGCCGCACGCCGGCGGCGGTCTGACTCTCGATCTGCTCGAAAGCCATGCCGACGCCCGCACGCGCGCCGTTGCCGTCAGCACCGTCGAGTTTGTGAGCGGCTTCCGCAACGACATGGTTGCCATCGGCGAATGGTGCAAGGCGCGCAACATCTGGCTTGTTGTGGACGGCATTCAGTCGCTGGGCGCTGCGCCGCTGGATGTCAAGGCGGCTCACATCGACGCGCTGGCCTCCGGCGGGCACAAGTGGATGCTGGGGCCGATGGGCGCCGGTTTTCTGTACGTCAACCGCGACCGGCTTGATCAACTGGCGCCTCCGTTCGCCGGCGCGCTCAGCGTGGTGGACGCCGAAAACTACCTTGACTACAACCTCACCTTCCAGCCCGACGCCCGGCGGTTCGAGCTGGGTGTGCCAAACACAATCGGGGTCGCCGGCCTGAGCGCCAGCCTCGACCTGCTCCTGTCGCTGGATATTCGCGCGATCGAGTCATGGACGTTGCACCTCTCCGGCCTGCTGCTGGAGCACGTCGAGCGCCTCGGCTACCGGCCGTTTGTGGGCCGCGACTCAGCGCACCGTTCGGCCATTGTGTCTTTCAGCACCCCCGACCCCGCCGGCGTGGCCGAAGCGTCTCAGCGCCTGACAGCCGCCAGCGTGATGCACACCATTCGCGCCGGCAACGTCCGGCTTGGCATTCACGGCTTCAACTCTGAGGATGACATCCAGGCAGTGGTCGATGCGCTGGGGCCGGCTGCTGCCCATGCGCGGTGACGCAAAAAGCCCGGCGCGCGATTGCGCCGGGCTTATGACTTGAGAGGATTGGTCGCGTGAATGATGCCCGGCTTCGCGCTGAAGCCGGGCATCTGAATTCACTCAGGCCGCGCGGCTCAGGCCGCGGTATCGGGAGCAGCCTCGGTTGCCGGCTCTGTTTCGACGGCAGCCGGGGCCGCTGGCGCTGCGCCGGGGGCCATGCCTTCCTGCGCCACAACGACGTTCACCACCGGCACGATATCCGTGGCGAGACGCACCTGAACCGGATAGCTGCCCACGTTGCGAATCGGCTCACGCAACGCAATCTTGCGCCGGTCAAATTCCCTGCCCAGCACTGCGCTGATTTTGTCGGCGATTTGCGCCGTGGTGATGGAGCCGTACAGTTTGCCCTTTTCACCCGCGCGCACGGTGAACGTGAGCGTCACGCCGTTGATCACCTGGGCGACGGCCTGCATATCCGACTGCTCCTGCGCGCGGCGGCGCAATGCGGCGGCCCTGATCGTATCGGCGCGCTTGACGGCGCCGGCAGTTGCCAGAACGGCCATGCCTCGCGGCAGCAGGTAATTCCGGCCATATCCATCGGCGACCGTCTTCACTTCGCCGGCGTGGCCCAGGTTGTACACATCTTGAGTCAACAAAACCTTCATAGCGATCCTCTAATGCTTGTGAGTTGCGGGCGTCGAGCGAGCGCTCGCGCCCTTGCGCGCCGCTCATGCTGAGCGACCGGACGCCAGAATGGCCGGCCGGCGCGCCGGGACGCGGCTGGCAATCATATCGCAGAACAAGGGTTCGCACAAGCGCAGCGCGCACCCGCGCCGCGCACCCGCGCGCGCACCCGCAGGCCGGCAACCGGATGTTACGCCTCAGGCGCCGGCCGGCTCCCCGTCGATTGAGCCTCGGCGGATGTGGCGTCAACCTGCGCGTCGGGCAGACGCATGACGTAGCCCAGCAAGGCATTCCGCGCGGCATCCTGCTCGGCCATTTGCTTGCTGGTGCCGTTGCCGGCGGCAATCATCTCGCTGCCGATCCATACCTGCACGGTGAAAACTTTGGCGTGATCCGGCCCTTCGGCAGACACCAGCCGGTAGCGCGGCGTGACGGACCGGTTCGCCTGGCTCCATTCCTGGAGCTGGCTTTTGGCGTCACGGTCCAGATTCTCCAGCAGAATGGCCGGCATGGCGCGCTCGATGATCGGCACGAAAAAGTCATAGGCGGCCTGATAGCCCTGGTCGAGATACAGAGCGCCCAACAACGCCTCGAAGGCATCGCCGAGAATGTTGGCGCGATGCCGGCCGCCGCTGTCCACTTCGCCCTTGCCCAGACGCAAGCGGTCGGGCAAACCAATTTCTTCGGCAAACTGGGCCAGCGTGCCGGCCCGCACCAGGGCGGCGCGCAGGGCTGTCAGACGGCCCTCGTCAAAATCGGGAAAACGCTGATACAGCCAGGCCGCGGCGATGAAGTCCAGAATGGCGTCTCCCAGGAACTCCATGCGCTCGTTGTCCTGCACCGGCTTGCCGCCCTCCGTCGCGTGCTCGTTGGCATAGGAGGCATGGGTGAGCGCGCGCAGGAGCTTGTCCGGGTCGCGGAATTCGGGCAACATGTCCATTGACGATTGCGTGATTTGCGATTGACGATTGATGCCGCGCCGGCGACTGTCAACCGTCAGTCGCAAATCGTCGATCAAAGATTACTCGAATCGCCTGATGATGAGCACGCTGTTGTGTCCGCCGAAGCCAAACGAGTTGTTCATGGCATAGTTGACGCGCAGGGAGCGCGTCTCGTTCGGCATGAAGTCAAGCCCGGCGCACTGGGGATCGACATCGCTCAGGTTGCGGGTGCCGGGAACCAGGCCGGTCTGAATGGCGCGCACGCACACAGCGGCCTCCATCGCGCCGGCGGCCCCCATCATGTGGCCGGTCATGCTCTTGGTGCCGCTGATGGCAACCCGGCCGGCGTGTTCGCCGAAAACCGTCCTGATCGCCTGCGCTTCGGCCACGTCGTTCAACGGCGTGGCGGTGCCGTGCGCGTTGATGTAATCGATATCCCGCGGGCCGATGCCGGCGCTGTTCAGCGCGCGCTGAATGGCTCGCGCGGCGCCGGCGCCGCCTTCTGCCGGCGCGATCACGTGGAATGCGTCTGTGGTCTGCCCATAGCCGACGATCTCGGCCAGGATGCCGGCGCCCCGCGCCCGCGCAAAATCGAGGGCCTCCAGCGTCATGACCACGGCGCCTTCGCCGATGACGACGCCATCACGGTTCTTGTCGAATGGCCTGGGCGAACGCGAGGGCAGTTCGTTGTCGTGGCTGAGCGCGCCCAGCCGGTCGAAACTGGCTACGCCGATATAAGTGACCGTGGCGTCCGCGCCGCCGGCAATCGCTACCTTTGCGTCGCCCCGGCGCACCATCAGATACGCCTGACCGAGCGCGTCGTTGCTGGTCGCGCACGCGCTCACCGGCGAATTCGACGGGCCTTTCGCGCCGATCTCGATGGCCAACATGCCGGACGCGCCGTTGTTGATCACCATCGGAATGCAAAACGGGCTGATGCGGCGCGGCCCCTGCTGCTTGAGAATCTCGTACTGATCGAGAAGCGTCTGCAGACCGCCGATGGCGGTGCCGAGCACGATGGCGGTGTCTTCGGACAAGTCCGGCGTGATCGACAGGCCGGCATTGACTATGGCCTGTTTGGCCGCCACGACCGCGTACTGCTCGTACAAATCCATGCGCCGCAGTTCTTTGGGGTCAATGGCAACTGTCGGGTCGAAGTTCTTGATCTCGCATGCGACGCGCACCGGCAGGGCGCTGGCATCAAAGCGCGTGATGGGCGCAACGCCAGACTTGCCGTCCAGCAGCGCCTGCCAGGTAGTGTCCAGATCATTGCCCAGCGGGGTCACAGCGCCGATGCCGGTGATGACGACTCGCTCTTCCTTCATCCGTGTCAACTCCTGTTTTGTCTAACTTCCCAGTTTGGTGGTTCGCACGCGCCACAGACCTTTCAAATCCTCGATAGCGGTCGAGACGATCCTGACGCGGGAATCGAGATCTTCGATCCACTCGACCGGCACTTCCCACACCCGGTATCCAAGCTGCTCGGCGCGGATGAGCAACTCGGAGTCGAAAAACCAGTTGTTGTCCACAATGTGGGGGATCAGGTCGCGCACGGCCTGCCGGCTGAGGGCCTTGAAGCCGCATTGCGCGTCGGAGAAGCGCCGGCGGGGAAACATGAGCTTGACGATCAGGTTGTAGCAGCGCGAGATGATTTCGCGCTTGAGCTGGCGGGTGACGCGCGCGCCGGGCATCAGGCGCGAGCCGGTTGCCACGTGATACTCGCCGCGCGCCAGCGGCTCAATCATGGGCATGAAGTGCCTGAGATTGGTGGACAGGTCAACGTCCATGTACGAAACGATATCGGCCTCCGACGCCGTCCAGGCGGCCTTCAACGCCCGCCCGCGTCCTTTGGCGTCCAGGTGAATGTAAGTCACCTCATCGGGATACTGCCCGGACAGCGACCGGGCAATCTCCAGGGTGCGATCCTTCGAGGCGTTATCGGCGACCATGATGCGCCATCGATACGGGCAGTTCTCACGCAGAAACGCCCGCAGCCTGGTCACGCTGGGCTCGAGATCTCGCTCTTCGTTGTACACCGGAATGATGACATCAACCGTTGGCGCCACTCGCGCCGATTCGCCGCTTGATGGACGATGCGCGGGCGAACGGGACGCTGAGGGTGAGGATGCAGTGCTCAAGAAATTGCTCCGCGCTGATTATATTGCAGCCCCTGTGGGCATCATGCCATCTGGATAGCAGCGCGCCTCCTGCCTCAGATCAGCGATGGGCGACGCCGGGCAGCCGGTAGGCCACGAACAGGCCGGCGCCCACGACGACCACCACCATGCCGAAAACAACCGCGTAGGGCAGCGCGCCAGGCAGCGCGCCGGTCAGCGCATCGATCAATGCGCCGCCGAACACCGGCGTCAGCGAGGCTATTCCGCTGACCGTGTTGAACACGCCGACGTAGGTGGCGCGATGGCGCTCGGCGGCGTTGTCCATCACATAGCCCAGATACCCCAGCACCAGCGAGTGCGCGACTGCGCCGTTCAGCCCTACGGCCAGCAGGGCCATGCCATAGCCGACGTCGGGCGCCTGCGCGGACAGAAAGGGCATCAGCGCCAGCGCCAGGCACAGCGCCGGCGCCACGAACTGCATGGTCGAGGATGCCTGCAACACGCGGCGCGTGCCGAAGCGATCGTGCTGCCAGCCGAACAACACAATGCCGGCAATGCTGCCGAGGATATAGGCCAGACTGAACACGCCGATGGATGAATCCGGCAGATTCAGTTGCTCGCGGCTGAACACAACATAGAACGGCGCAGCCATGATCTCAATCGATGTCAGGAGCCGCGCCAGGAGCGTGCGCCGGAAAACAGCGTCCGACGCCAGAATCTCGCGCAGGTCGGCAAAGAAGCTGGATTGCTGAGATTGCCGGACGGTCTCTTCGGTGACCGGGTTCTCGCGCAGAAAGAACACAATAATGAGCGACAGCGTGAACGCCGTCCAGGCGCAGGTGAAGATCACGGCGTAATTGAGCGGGAAAGGCAGGCCCTCGGGCGCGAGAATCCGCTCGACCACCAGCCCGACGCCGATGCCGCCGATGGCGGCGATCAACTGGCCGATCGCCATACTGCGCCCGCGCATACGCGGCGTGAGCGCGCGGCTGAGCATGTCGAACCAGGCCACGCCGGCCAGCGCGTCACAGATGTTGAACACCAGAATCGCCAGGATGAGCAACCACACGGTGAGAATCGGTTGCTGCGCCTGGGTGAAGAACAGCCACGCGGCGAACAGGATAAAGGTCTGCCGGCCGATGATGCTGGGAATGATGAGATAGGGTTTTTCGCGCCGCTTGCCGCGCACGATGCGGGCGGCAAACAGTTGCGGCAGAAACCAGCTCACGCTCCAGATCATGCCGACGGCGCCGATCAGCGCCTTGTCGTCGGTCAGCTTGCTGGCCAGACCGACCAGCACCGTGATGGTCGGAATGAAGTACATCCCGATGCTGAATGTGACGATATCGCCGGTGAAGACGAAAAAATTGCGCCGGCCATCCAGCGGGGCCGGGACAGACACAGCCGGGGTCTGATCCACGTTGGTGATTTGAGCAGCCATCGGAGGCGTAATCATACGCGAGGGATGCGCTTCGCGGGCGCAAGGCGCAACCATGCGCTGGCGCGAAGCGGGTCGCAAGGCGGGGGCGCGAATTCAGCGGGTAGAATGCGCTCGCCGTTGAGCGGACAAGCCGGAAACACAGCAGAACATGAAGTAGAAGAGATGGGCAAAACATTCGCCGAAAAAGCGCTCGCCCGCGCAGCCGGGCAGACAGAGGTTACAGCCGGGCAGATCGTGGACGCCCGGCCTGATCGCATCCTGAGTCACGACAACACCGCTGCCATTTACCGGCTGTTCAAACAGCTCGGCGTGGACAAAGTGCAGCGCCCGGAACGGCTGGCCGTCACGCTCGATCACGCTGTGCCGGCCCCGACCACGCAGCACGCGCAGAACCATGCCGAGGCGCGCCGGTTCGTTGAAGAACAAGGCGTGAGGCACTTCTTCGAGGTGGGGCGCGGCATCTGCCATCAGGTATTGAGCGAAGAGGCGCTGGTGCTGCCCGGCCAGCTCATCCTGGGCGCGGACAGCCACACCACGCACTACGGCTGGCTGGGGGCGTTCGGGGCCGGCGTGGGCCGCAGCGAGGTCGCGGCGCTGTGGGCCACCGGCGAGCTGTGGCTGCGCGTGCCGGAGAGCCTGAAGATTGTGTTGAACGGCGAACTGCCCTTCGGCGTCACCGCGAAAGACTTCTGCTTGAAACTCATCGGCGACCTGGGCGCAGACGGCGGCCTGTACGCCAGCGTCGAGTTTCACGGCGACGGCATCAGCCGGCTCAGCCTGGAAAGCCGCATGGTCATCCCCAACATGATGGCCGAGTTTGGCGCCAAGAACGCTTACCTGCCGCCGGATGAAGCCGTGTTTGACTATCTGGCGGCGCGGCTGGAGCGGCGCGCGAAGCGGGAACAGGCGAACGGGACAGCGGGAGAAGGGGCGCAGGACTGGCCGGCTGTGGCGCGCCAGGATGCGCTGTATCCCGATGCCGACGCGCACTACATCGCCACCCACGTATATGACGCGAGCGCGATCGAACCGATGATTGCCAAACCGCACCGCGTGGATAACGTCGCGCCGCTGAGCGCGGTCAAGGGCACGCGCGTTCAGCAGGCGTTTCTGGGCACGTGCACCAATGGCCGGCTGGAAGATCTGGCAGCGGCGTGCGACGTGTTGCGCGGCAAGCACGTCGCACGCGGCACGCGCCTGGTGGTCATCCCGGCTTCTTCCGAGGTGCTGCAAGAGGCGACGCGCCGGGGCTACATCTCTGTCTTCCTGGAGGCCGGCGCGGTGATCGGCGTGCCGGGCTGCGGGCCGTGCATGGGCAATCACATGGGCATCCCGGCGCCGAACGAAGTGACGATCAGCAGCGCCAACCGCAACTTTCGCGGGCGCATGGGCACGCGCGAGAGCGAGATTTATCTGGCGTCGCCGGCGGTGGTGGCGGCCAGCGCCGTGGCCGGCTACATCGCCGATCCGCGCGACGTATAGAGGAGCAGAGGCGCCGGGGAGTTGGGGAGCACAATTGCTCAAAGCTTTCTGCTCAGAAGCCATGGGCCTGGGTTGTTGATCATGTTCACGGGCCTGCCCAGGATGTAGTCATAGCTCTGGTGAAGATCCTGGGCGCTCTCACCGGATAGATAGCCGCACGCGGCCGCAAATCGCAACCAGGTCCGGGTTTCAGCAGCCTCCGACTCGGCACCCGACAGCTTGCTGATGAAAGCAGCCTGATAGCGCCGTTTACGCCATGCCTCGGTCAGATTCGCGCAAACAGAGCGTGACGAGCGGCGAATCTGATCGGTGAGCGAGTAGATCTCTTCACGCGGAAACCTCTGGGATAGCCGAAAGGCCTGCACATTGCCGAGGCGAATGCCATCTTGCAGACGTCGAGTTCCTCCTGACTCTGGATCACTGCCCTGCCTCAACGGCAATTATCCCTCTCCCTCGCTCCCCTGCTCCTCCGCTCAAAATTCCCGCTTCCACATTCGCCCGCCTTCGAGCATGACGCAATCGCCGTTGATGAACTGCGGGCCGGTGAGCAGAAACAAGACGATCTCGGCCACCTGTTCGGCGCTGCCCAGCGCGTTCAACGGGTTGGACTTGCGCAGGCTTTCCCATTGTTCGTCGCTGTAGGTGGGCGGCTTGAGGATCGGGCCGGGGCAGATGGCGTTCACACGCACCTTCGGCCCGAAGATCAACGTCTGTGAACGGGTGAGCGCAAGCAGCGCCGCTTTGGAGATGGCGTGGGCGGTGTAGGTTTTGCTGGGGAAGAACGCGCCTTCGTCCACGATGTTGATGATGTTGAAATAGGCCCCTTCGGGCAAATCCTGCGACATCATCCATCCGCCGACAACCTGGCTGAGCGCGTACGGGCCTTTGCAGTTCACGTCCATGGCCTCGTCAAACTGCTGCTCGGTGGTGGCCAAATAATCGGCCGCCACAAAGCTGGAGGCGCTGTTGATCAGAATGTCCACGCGACCGAAATGCTGTAGCGCCTGCCGGCCCAGGTCTGAAGCCGATTGCCAGTTGCCCATGTCGGCCTGCGCAACCAGCGTCCGCCGGCCCAGCGCCTCGATCTCGCGCGCCGTTTCCTGCGCGGGGCCGGCGCTGCTGCCGTAGTGCACCACGATATCCGCGCCTTCGCGCGCCAACGCCAGCGCAATCACCCGGCCAACGCGGTGCGCCGCGCCGGTTACCAGCGCCACTTTTCCGTTCAGTTTCATAAACCCTGTTGCTCCAGATGAACTGATGACCCGGGGCGCAGTTTACCTGCTTACAGGCGCGCCAGGCGTGTGAGGACTGACAGCGCGCACAACATGCGCTCTGCGCACGCAATAGCCGGCTCGCCGAAGGTGGTGTAGGTCGCGCGCGTCGCTTCCAACTCAAACCATCCCAGCACAGCCGGTCGCCAGTCAGGCATGTAGCGCAGCGGATCGTCGCAGGCAAAGCGATCGGCAAACGCAGCCAGCCGTTCGTTCAGATCAGCTATAGCGTAATCGGACATACTCAACAGGCCGGCTGCCGGATTGGGACCGGTGACCCGCCAGCGCGGTTCGACGGCAATCTCCATGCGCAGCGCCGGCCAGCCGCTGCCAAAACGCGGCATGACCTGCGAGACATCGCGCGGCTCGATCACCATCTCAGTTGCCTCGGGCGATGCTGAGGCGCGTTCCAGCGCCAGGACGCAAAACGAGGCGCGCATGTAAGGGCGCGAGTCTGACTGCTTTTCGTACCAGAACCGCTGCCAGAGCGTTGCCGGCAGGTCATATAGCCGGCCTTCTGCCAGCAGGCGCTGCCAGCGCCGCGCCAGCGCGCGGGCCGGCTCAGGGCCTTCTTCGATCACATTGCGCTCTGTGGGCGACAGGCCCAGCCGGGCGGCCATTTTCCGGCGGTTGTCGATGCCACGCTGCCACAGCCACATCAGCGCGCTGCCGGCGAGGGCTGCCCCTGCGCCCAGCCCCAGCACTTTCAACATATCGCGTCGTTTCATCGCCATTGGGCATACGGAGAAGCCGCTGCCACGCCGATCAGCGGGCGCAGGCGTGGCGAGTCGCTGTTGATCGTGGCGTTGGAGTTGCCGTCGCCCAGGTAGTTGATAAGCGCCGTCCGGTCGTCCGCGTGAATGGCGCGTCCGATGAATCGCTCGATCAGCGCATCCACCACCTCGGTCGCCGTTCTGGGCAGCCCCAGCGCGCTTTGCAGCGCAGCGTTGCTCGGCGCGCTCGTCGTGTTGGTCTGCTCGCCAAAGAAGCGCGCGACCAGCATGTTCGCCAGCGTCCAGCGGCCAAAAACCTGGTTAGCATTCCACCAGGCAATGGCGACATCGGGGTAGCCCGTTGGGGCAGTCAGCTCAAACAGCACCTGGCCCAGCAAGCCGATGTTGTTCTCAAAGTCGCGCGGGCCGTTCGTGCTCCAGTTGTCAGGCAATAGATTGACCACTTCGCTCAACCCCAGGGCGCGCATGGTGGAAGCGATCCACTCGAACGGCCGCTTGACCTTCTGCCCCCAGCTCTGCGCGAACTTAGGGTGCAGCAGGATCGCGCGCGCGGTTTGGCGGATGTCGCCGTGCGAGGTGAGAAAGGCCTGCGCGCCGGCCTGCACCGCGTCCGGGCAGAACACATCAGGCGCATCGCTGATGAAGCGCCGGCACAGCTTAAAGGAGATGAAATAGGCCGTGCTGGGGTGCTCGGCCAGGATATCCAGCAACTGTTCGCCCTGCTCGATGCCGCCATAAGGGATGTAGTGCAAATTGTCGTTGCCGATCCATAGTTGCTTCTCCGTCCAGTCATGGCGCGGCCAGTCGCGCCCGGCGTTGAAGTAAAACTCCCCGCTTGGCGAGTAGGCATTCGTCCATCCGCTCAGGATGCGCGCTGCCTTGTGCACGTCCTCCTCGGTGTAGTTGGGAGCCGCGCGGTAGCCGGGACCAGGCACGTAGCTGTAGCTGCCGACCGTGTGTAGTTCCAACAGCTCGCGCGCGTAGTTCTCGTTGGGGTTTCCGCCGTCGTTGTAGCGGTTGCTCAAAAAGCGCAGCATGGAAGGGCTTTTCGCGCTGGCCTCAACGAGATCACGGAAGTTGCCCAGCGCGTGCTGGCGAATCACGTAGTAGTCTTCCCAGTACTTGGTGTAATCGGTAGGGAAGTCGGTGTGAAAGTGATTTGTCCAGAAGTCCACCATGACCTCAAAGAGCTGACGCTTGCTGAGCAAGGCGCGCGCGTAGGTCGCCATCCACAAGTAGCGTTTGAGCGCCTCCCGGCGTTCAAAGTCACTGCCGACATAGGCCTTCAAGTCAGCCAGCGTCGCATCCAGGGCCGGCACGGTGCTGCCATCCGGCGCCGTGTTGGGCATGGTCGCCAGGTAGGACTCGCAGGCCGTATCATCTATCGCTTCATAATCGAGTTGCTGGTCAACGAAGCTCGTCAGATTGAAGCTGCTGAAGGTGGGGATATCCTCCGGGCGCGGGCCGAACGCCATGCGATTCCAAGCCAGGCGGGCCAGAGACGGCGC
>CALBEF010000054.1 GCA_937927775.1 uncultured Anaerolineae bacterium
ATGGACTTGCCATCAAGTTCTGCAAAACGTGGCTCATCCACACGTAAGTCCAAACCTACGACATCACGAAAAAAATGCGCTGCTTTGGGAACATCCTGAACAATCAAGTCAATTTGATTACAATTTCGCATGATTTTCTCCGCGCGCCCACAGACTATCAGACAGCTCCCAGCTTTCGACATCGGCATACTGTGTCGCACCGTTTTGGTCCATCCGCGCATTATGCCTTCCTTCGGCAGTTTGGAGATAGGTTCTAAGCAACTCGTTGACGAGCCAGTTCAGGAGTTTGTCTTTGCGGGACGAATTTGGCAACTTCTCAATGCCTTTGCGGAGTTCACCGATTGTGATTACGCTGATGTGATTACGCTGAGATAGACGCCGGCAGGATCAATGTCATCGAGCCATTGAATGACTTGTTTGCTGGGATGTTTAGCCACCAGTTCGAAAATGACATTGGTGTCCAACAGGTATCTCATAGGGCCACATCACTTCTCGTGGGGCCGGAGTCGCGGGTCAAATCGAGATCAACGCCAACGAGCGGCGATTCCCTGAAGAAATCCGATAGCTTCTTTTGGGCGAGGAGCAGTTTGCGATAATCGGCATAGGAGAGCACGATCGCTGTTTCCGCGCCGCGCCGGGTAATCACCTGAGGGCCGTCGGCAAGGGCGGCCTCAACGACCTCGCTGAATTTGTTCTTTGCTTCCTGCAATTGCCAGGTGAGAGCCATGCTGACGCTCCTTATCAGGCTAGACTGTCTAGAATTTAGTCAGGCTTCCTGATGTTGTCAATCGAATTTCGGATTATCGAGATAAGCGACTGACAACCAACGGGTGGCGCGCCCGCTTTGTGAACGGGCGCGCTTCATGTTGCAGGCAGGCCGGCGATCAATAGCGCAGAATCAGCGCGATGCGCTGGTGCGTCTGAAGCGAGCCGTTGTCCACGAATACCACCCGGCCCTGTTTGTCCAGCACCGTCTCGATGATCTCATCCACCGCGTCGTCGATGACGCCCGGCGCCGCCGCATCCTCGGCCGGCGCGATGTGCATCCCGCTCTCGTCGGCGCGGGCCGGGAAGTGGAAATCCTCTTCCACCAACAGCAGCCGGCCGCGCCCCTCTTTGGCATAGCGCCACACCTCGCCGACCGTGGAAACGAACTTGCGTTCGCTAACCGCCTTGTCGAGTTCAGTGTGCACCTGCCGGCGCTGCTCGGCCAGATTGGCTTTCACCAGCGGCCACACCAGTTTGGCCAGCTCGTGCGCCGGCGTCTTGTCGTGGCTGCCGGTCAACGTGGTCACGATCGCGTTCTTGTGGTTGGTGACTTCGTTGAAGAAGGCCAGAAAACGCTCCACGCCCACCACCGCCAGCGGCAAGGGGTCATTCGCCAGGAACGGCTTGAGCGCCGCGTCGATCTGGCGGAAGAACTGGCGATGCCGCTCGTCGCGGTAGGCCGACTTGTTGACGCCTTCGCCGCCCGGCAACGGCAGTTCACCGCCCGGCCCCTCGTGGATCATGGGGAATCCGCCGTCCTGGATCTCGATCAGGTCGTCGCGCGTGCCTTCGTACAGGCGGGTCGGCTTTTCGCTCAGCGCCAGCACCCAGTAGCGCGGCGTGCGGTTGAGAGCAAACACCAGATCGCGGGTGAAGAACCCCTCGTCAACCACCACGCGCTCCTTCAGCGTGAACGGCAGATACACCGCCCGGCCAAAGTCACGGTTGACGAACATCGCCAGGCCATCCAGCGTGTGCGGGTAGTCAATATCGCTGGCGATTTGCTCCAGCCGGATCAGAATCGGCTCGATGTCGCGCTTGCTGAATTCACCCAGCAGCCGCTCGCCGGCCTGCTTCACCAGATTCTTGACCCGTATGGGGTCTTGACGGTTATCCGGCGACGTGCGATGCGTGGGCAGCGTGATGGTCACGCACGGATATCCCTTGATTTGCCGCAACAGATGTATTTCTCGACGATTCATGCTTGCTCCTCTTAAATTGGTATGCCCGATGGCATGGCCATCAGCGCGATTGTCTCACAGCCATCGGCAATCCCTTCAGCAAGTTCTCAGCCGCGCCTGATGTGCGATTTATGCGCCGGGCCTACATTTGCAAAGTCCCGCCAAACCTTCGACGGGGAACGCTTTTTTCAGTTGGCAGAAGAGGAATCAGGCCGGATATGGGACAGCAGGAAACATTCACCGAACGTGTTCATCAGCAGATGCATCAGGATGCGAGTGCGCGGGGCAAGCGTCCGATTGCGTTCATCTTTGCCACGGTCTTTCTGGACTTGCTGGGGATTGGCATTTTGATCCCCGTCATTCCATATCTGGTGCAGCAATACAGCAGCGACGCGCTGGCGGTTGGGCTGCTGTCGCTTTCATACGCGGCAGCGCAGTTTGTGGCGGCGCCGGTGTTGGGGGCATTGTCCGATCGCTATGGCCGGCGGCCTTTGCTCGTGTTGAGCGTGCTGGGGTCGGCCGCGGGCTACGTTCTGTTTGGGCTGGCCGGCTCGCTGGCGATGCTGTTCGTAGCGCGCATTGTGGACGGCTTCACCGGCGGCAACATCTCCATCGCCCAGGCGTACATCGCCGACGTGACCCCGCCCAAAGATCGCGCCAAGAACTTCGGGTTGATCGGGGCGGCATTCGGGCTGGGCTTCATCATGGGGCCGGCGCTGGGCGGCGCGCTCAGCCAGATCAGCCTGCAAGCGCCGGCGTTTGTCGCAGCGTTCTTGTCGCTGGTCACCGCGTCATTTGGCTTCTTCGTGTTGCCCGAATCGCTGCCGGCGCACCAACGCAAGCGCGGCGCCATTACCTTTGCCGAAGTCAACCCGGTGCAGCAGATCGGGGACGCCATCCGGCGGCCCGGGCTGAGGCCGGTGCTGGCAGCCATCTTTGCGCAGAACTTCGCCTTCGCCGGCCTGCAGAGCAACTTCGGCGTGTTCACCCTGCAGCGCTTCGGGCTTGGCCCCCAGGAGAATGCTGTGCTGTTCACTTTCCTGGGCATCGTGGGCGTGTTCATGCAGGGCTTCCTGGTGCGCCGGCTGGTCAACCGTTTCAGCGATCAGCGTCTGGCGCTCAGCGGGCTAATCATCATGACAATGGGCTTTGTGACGATCGCCTTCGCGCCGGCGGTGTGGGCGCTCTATCCCACCATGGCGCTGGTGTCGATCGGCAACGCGCTGGCTACGCCGACGCTGACCAATATGGTCTCGAAGCAGGCTGCTGCGCGCGAGCAGGGCGCGGTGCTCGGCACGACCCAGGCTGTGGGCAGCCTGACGCGCATCACGGGGCCGCTGTGGGCCGGCGTCACGTTCGACACGCTGGGCGCCGGCGCGCCTTACTGGAGCGGCGGATTGTGGATTGCGGCTGCGGCGCTGGCAGCGGTCTGGTATGGCAGGCAACGCCGCGCAGAGTCTGCGCCGGCGCAGTCCAGTCCTATTCTGACGAGCATGACCGCCGACACCGGCGGCGGAATGCCGGCGCGCTGATGCCGACGCGCAATACGCAATACGCAATACGCAACACGCAATACGAAACACGCAATACGCAATACGCAACACGCAATACGCAATACGCAACACGCAATACGAAACACGCAATACCCAGCTACTCGATTGTCGGTTGCTCAGTCAAGCGATTTCAGACGCGCAATCACCATATCCAGCGCGATGGTGTTGCGCCCTCCTTCCGGGATGATGATGTCGGCGTAACGTTTGCTCGGCTCGACGAACAACTCGTGCATCGGCTTGACGCTGTTCAGGTATTGTTCGACGACCGACTCGACCGAACGCCCGCGCTCGTGGATATCACGTTGCAGCCGGCGGATGAAACGCACATCGGCGTCGGTGTCCACGAAGATTTTGATGTCCATCAGCGCGCGCAGGCCCGGCTCGGCCAGCACCAGAATCCCCTCGACCAGGATGATGCGGCCGGGCATGACGCGCACGGTTTCGCGCCGGCGCGTGTGCGTCACGAAGTCGTACACCGGCGCATCCGCCGGCTGACCGGCGATCAACTGCTTCAGATGCCGGACGAATAACTCGGTTTCCAGCGCATCGGGGTGGTCATAGTTCAGCCGGGCGCGCTCTTCAAAGCGCAGGTCGCTGTGGTCGCGGTAATACGCATCGTGCTGCAACACCACGATGTTGTCTGCGCCAACCGCCTCGACAATGTTGCGCACCAGCGTCGTCTTGCCGGAGCCGGTGCCGCCGGCCACTCCCACCACGATGGGCCGCCGCGCGCCCGCATCAGGATCATGTGTCGCCGCGTCCATTGCCCTGCCCCTGTGGCGCGTCGCCGCCGCCGGCCTGGGCCAGCGCGACAATCCGATCATGGCCCCGCGTCAACAAGGCATCGATCAGACGCGCCGCCTGGCGCACGTCGTCGAGCGCATCGCAGGGGTCGGGCACATCATAGCGTTGCTCGACCATTTCACTCAACAGAAAAGTGCGCCGGGCTGCCTGGGGGAACTCGACTTGAATCCCCTCCTTGTGGCCGCGCTCCATGGTCAGGATCAGGTCGAACGGGGCCAGCAGGGCAGCCGACACGCGCCGGGCGCGATGGGCGCTGACATCCAGCCCATACTCGCGCGCGACCTGCTGGACAGAATCGGGCGAAGACTGGCCGTCATACGCCCACGTGCCGGCAGACTCAACCACCCAGTCCCCATCCAGGCCGCGCGCTTTCAAATGCTGGCGAAACATCGCCTCGGCCAGCGGCGAGCGGGCGATGTTGCCGGTGCAGACAAACAAAACAGCGGGCATAGCAACTCCTGACATGTCAGACGATCAGTTCGCAGCCGCATTCGAGCAGCAAATGCGCAGGCGACACAAGGCGTTTCGCGCCATCGCGCCGCGCGTGCAGCACTACCAGGGTGTACGGATCAAACACAATCACATCCTTGACGCCCTGCGACAGATAGAAGCGCGGCCCGATCTCCAAATCTTTCGCTTCATAGCCTTTGCTGATCACCTCGATTACCGCTTCGGGCACTGTAGTCACAGCGGTGTCTTCGTCCAGTGGCCGAGCGCAGAAGATGGAGATGTCGGGGCGTTTCAACGATCCGTCGGGGAACTGAATGTAGATGTCGGCGATGTGAAAGCAGCCACAGCCGGCCTGGTCTGCGGGCGCGCGTGGATGGATGGAGGCGCGAATGCGATCGACCTGCTCCTGGTGGCGCAACAACGGCTGCGCTTCCCAGATCGGCAGGCCGGCGACGATTTCGAGGCGCACACCGATCTCCTCGGCGCGCAGCAACTGCTTCAGCAAAGCGTCTGAACCGGCCATGCGATTGATTCTATCAGCCGGTCAGCGCGTCAGCAGGGCGCAACATCACGCGCCGGGAAGCGCCTCCATGCGCGTCAGATTGCCGTCGCGGTCGCAAAAGTACAGCGCCGAGTCGGATGGCTCGCGGGCGTGGCCGTCCGCCCAGAAAGCGTGAAAATCAGGATGCGCGTTCAGCGGCACGCGGCAGAAGGTGTGGTTGTAGCGGCTATTGGCGGTGATTTGTCGCCGACGCTGCCAGGTATAACCTTCATCCTCGGACACCCACAACACCACTTCGCCGCCGGGGTTAAACGGCTGCGGGCCTGGATCGGTGGGCGCCACAATCCGCCAGTCGTCCGGGCCGATCCACAGTTCGCCGTGGTCATAGTTATTGTCGCTGGCGAAGAGGGTGCTGATACGCCAACCGGCCTCGGCTGACCAGCGCGCCAGTCGCCATTCATGCGGCCCATTGGCCGGGCCGGGTTCAAAGCCCCGGCTGGTGACAAACAGGATCAATGGGTCGCCGTTGCGCGTCAGTTTGACATCGCGCAGATAAACCACGCGCCCTTCGGCCTCGAAATCGTGGACCAGCGCCGGCGCGTGTTTGTCAGTCAGCGGCAGGGTCAGCGAGCGGCCGTCCACGGTCTCAAACGTCTCCCCGCCATCGCGCGACTGGATGAAATACAGATTGGTGCGCGCTTCCAGGCCGCCCTGCGGCGGGTGATAGTCGAACGCGCTGAGCAGCCGGCGATGGGCCGGATCAAACCAGGTCACCTGGTAATGTCCGACCCCAAAATCAGCGATCGGGCGCGAGGGGGTCCAGCGCCGGCCATCGTCGCTCTTTTTAATGCGCAGGCCGCGCCCGTGATGATATTCGGTATGCAGAAACATCCATCCAAATTCGGCGTCCACCCAGGGCTGCGGATAGGCGAACAGCGGCCCATCCGAGATCGTTTCCCAGGCAGTATGGTCGAAGGGGCGCAGTGAGCGATGAATGAACGAGCGCGTCGTCCATTGGCCGTGCGAGGGTGAAAACAACCACAGATGACCATCCGGCGCGATCTGCAACGCCGGATTGTCATGCGGATCGGCGCACCATTTGTCGAACACGCACACCGGCGGCAGCAGCCGGCGGCGCGTGTGATCGAACGCCGAGACCATTTGCAACAACGCTCCCGGGCCAAAATCCCAGTAGCGGGTGCGAGGGTCGCTATCGGCCCGGCTGCCGCCCCAGCAGAAGAAAGTGCGATTGACCTGCGGCGCATACACTGCCATCGGGCGCGTCTGGTAGGGATAGGTGGCCAGGCCCCCGCCGTATTTCGGGCCGTACTCCGGGAAGAAAGCCGGCTGGGCGTGCCAGATGCCGCGATATTCGGCGCCGACTGCGCAAAAACAATCCTGATCGACCGGATCGGGCATCCGGCGGGCCGGGTCGTTCGGGTCCTCGCCCGGCGGCGAGAATCGCGCACGGCTGCCCGTAAATGATGTGTGCGTTTGTGAAGTCATTGCATCAGACCAGACGGCTCTCCCGCATGGGCGTCACCCGATCACGCCCAGCGCCCTGCCCACCTGGGCGAACGCCTCCAGCCCCTGATCCAGATCGGCCTGTTCGTGCGCGGCGCTGATCATGACGCGGATGCGCGCCTTGCCGCGCGGCACGGTCGGGAAGCCGATGGCCATGGCGAACACATTGCGCTCGAACAGGCTGCGCGAGAACTTCTGGGCCAGTTCGGCTTCGCCCAGCATCACCGGAGTAATCGGCGTCTCGCTGTGGCCGATGTCGAACCCCAGGCGTCGCATCTCCTGCTTGAAGTAGCGCGTGTTGGCCCACAGCTTGTCCACGCGGTCGGTCGAGGCTTCGAGAATGTCCACCGCCGCCAGGCAGGCCGCCGCGTCGGCCGGCGTCACCGCGCTGGAGAACAGGAAGGGCCGGCCACGCTGGCGCAGCCACTCCACAATCTCAGGCCGGCCGGCGATGTAGCCGCCCACCACCCCGAACGCTTTCGACATCGTGCCGACCTCGATATCCACCTTGCCATGCAGCCCGAAATGATCGACGATGCCGCGCCCGCCCCGGCCCAGCACGCCCTCACCGTGCGCGTCATCGACCATCGTCAGCAGCCCGTAACGGTCGGCCACTTCCACCACCGCCGGCAGCGGGGCGATGTCGCCATCCATCGAGAACACGCCGTCGGTAATGACCATCCCGCGCCGGTATGTCTCCTGCGCCTGCTGGATCTGCTGCTCCAATGCCTGAGGATCGTTGTGCGCGTAGCGGATGATCTTCGCGCCCGACAGCCGGCAGCCGTCGATGATGCTGGCGTGATTCAACTCGTCGGAGAAGATGGCGTCCTCTTTGCCCATCAGAGCCGGCACAACCGCCAGGTTGGACGTGAAGCCGGATTGAAAAGAGATAGTGGCTTCGGCGCCCTTGAACTCGGCCAGGCGCTGCTCCAGTTTGACGTGCAGCGACAACGTGCCGGCGATGGTGCGCACGGCAGCCGGCCCGGCCCCATACCGCTCTACCGCCTGTTGCGCCGCCGCCTTCAGCCGGGGGTCGTTCGCCAGCCCCAGATAGTTGTTCGAGCAAAAGTTCAGCACGCGCTTGCCGTCCACCACCAGCCATGCGCCCTGCGGCGAGTCGATGGTGCGAATGGTGTTGTACAACCCCTGCCCGCGCAGGGCATCCAGCTCCTGCCGGATGAAATCCAGTTTGTCTGCCATGTCTTCCGCCTGAAACCTTAAGAACTTTGCGAACCTTACGAACCTCAATCAGCCCAGTTCAGGATGATCTTGCCCGAATTGCCGGAGCGCATAATTTGAAAAGCCTGCTCGAACTCGGTGTAGTGGAAGTGGTGCGTGATGACCGGGCTGATGTCGAGGCCGGATTGCAGCATCGACTGCATCATGTACCACGTCTCGTACATCTCGCGCCCGTAAATGCCCTTGATGGTCAGCATGTTGAAGATGACCGTGTTCCAGTCGATAGCGAGGTCGGCCGTGGGAATGCCCAGCATGGCGATCTTGCCGCCGTGGCACATGTTGGCCAGCATGTCGCGAAACGCCGCGCCGCTGCCCGACATTTCCAGCCCCACATCGAAGCCCTCCTTCATGCCCAGTTCCTTCTGCACCTGGGCCAGGCTCTTTTCGCGCGGATCCACGGCGAGCGTGGCGCCCATCCTGCGCGCCAGATCGAGCCGATAAGGGTTGAGATCAGTGGTCACGATGTAGCGCGCGCCGGCGTGCCGGGCGATAGCCGTCGCCATCACGCCGATCGGCCCGGCCCCTGTGATCAGCACATCCTCGCCCAGCACCCTGAACGAGAGCGCCGTGTGTGTGGCGTTGCCAAACGGATCGAAGATGCTCAGAATATCCGTCGGGATCGAGGGGTCGGCGTGCCAGACGTTGGTGACCGGGATGCACAGATACTCGGCAAACGCGCCGGGGCGGTTGACGCCCACGCCCTGCGTGTCCTTGCACAAGTGCCGCCGGCCGGCCAGACAGTTGCGGCAGCGCCCGCACACAATGTGCCCCTCGCCCGACACCAGATCGCCGATGTTCAGGTCATGCACGTTCGACCCCATCGCCGCCACCGTGCCGACAAACTCGTGCCCCACCACCATCGGCACAGGGATCGTCTTCTGCGACCAGGCATCCCAGTTCCAGATATGCACGTCGGTGCCGCAGATCGAAGTCTTGTGAATCTTAATCAGCACGTCGTTGATGCCGGGCTGTGGGATGGGCACTTCGTCCAGCCACAGGCCCTCACGGGGATACTTCTTGACCAGGGCTTTCATCATTCCGGTAATCATGGTTGCTCCAACTCGCGCAGCGCGCGCTGTGCGTGCTGCGTGGTGCGTATTCCGTATTGCGTAGTGCGTGGTGCGTATTGGGTAGTGTACCGCGTGGTCAGGAGGCGATGTCGAGCAGGACTTTCAACACGCCCGGCCGGCGCGCATGTTCGAGGGCGCGCAATCCATCCTGCAACGGGTAGCGGGCGTGGATGAGGGGCGCGACATCCACCCGCTTCTGCGCCAGCAAACGCAAGGCCGGCGCAAACGGCCCGCAGCGCGACCCGACCACCGCGATCTCGTCCACCACGATCATGGTCAGGTTGGCCTGCGGCAGCCCCTCATAGGTGCTCTTCAGCACCAGCGTGCCGCGCGGGCGCAACAGTTGGCGCGCCATGTCGAACCCCGCCGGCGAGCCGGTGCACTCGACGACCACATCAAATCCTGAGATTCCCGGAGTCTTTGAGACTCCGGGAATCCCGATCGTGTGAATGCCCCGCCGCCGCAGAATATCCAGCTTGGCGGCGTGTTTGCCGATGGCCGTCAGATCGCAGGCAGTTGTGGCAAGCACCTGCGCGCACAGCAAACCCAGCTTGCCGTCGCCCAGCACGGCCACCCGCTCGCTCGGCTTGATGTGAACCTGCTCCAGAATCTGGCACGCGGCCGCCAGCGGTTCGGTAAACACCGCCTCATCGTCGCTGACACTGTCCGGCACGCGATGCAAATTTACCAGCGGCAGGCGCGTGTAGTCTGCAAACACGCCATCGCGCCGGTCGATGCCCAGCGTGGTGCGCGCGGGGTCCTGGGCGCGCTCGCGCCAGTCGCGCGAGGAGGACGCCGGCTCCACCGCGTTGATCTCGCCGACCACGCGATCGCCGGGTTGGATGGCGGGTGGCGACTCGGTCTCTGCCGGCATGATGGATTCAACAATGCCGACGAACTCGTGGCCGAGGACGCCACGAAAGCCCATGTAGCCCCTGGTCAGCTCGAGGTCGGTGTTGCAAATGCCGGCGCGGGTGACGCGGAGGATGGCTTCGCCGGGCGCCGGCGCGGGGGCCGGGTAGTTTGGGTCGAATGTGAGTTGATCGGAAAGGACAAGGGCGCGCATG
>CALBEF010000055.1 GCA_937927775.1 uncultured Anaerolineae bacterium
TGGCTCCTGCAAAGTCAGTGGCTCACATCACGCGCCGCCGGCGTGTCGCAGCTTGTAGGGCAAGCCGCCTGGCTTGCCCCGTCTCCCGGCAGCACTGCATGGTTTGCGTCGCCTGTCAAGCGACTTTGCAGCGGCCATAGCGGCAGGTGATTTCGTTCGGTTGCAAATTCGCGGTTTTTGGATATAATCCAAGTTTTGTAACCGCCAGCCGCGGGATTACATGGAGGAACAGGTAAGATGAAACCGACCAAGATTGAGAAGGCCATTTTGGACGCGATCAAGACCAGCAAGCTGGGTCTGCCCGACTGGTCTGCCGTTGCCAAAGCTGAGCATGTGTCGCTGGACTACTTGCAGGCGCGTCTCGAATTCATGCGCCGGGTCGGCATGATCAAGTAAATGCGCCGCCGAGCGCAGCAAAAATCATCCGCGAACGGGCGGCGCCTGCCAGGCGCCGCCCGGCTTTTTTCTCCTCCACTCCGAGGTTGCGCGGCAGGGAAACTGGGCCAATCGCTTCTGACAGCGCCGACTGCTGCGCGGTCAGCAATCCAAAGTCCAAAATCTAAAATCGGGCAAACGCGTCCACCACCGGCTTGATGTCATCCATCAGCGGGTACAGGATGGGACAGGTCACTCCCGCGTCCACATATTCGCGCACTTTGGCGACGCACTCATCGCTTGTGCCGACGGCCATCAACATGCGCGGCACATCGTCTGGGATGACTCTGGCCGCCGCGATGTACTCCGCCTCGCTGGCCGGCCAGTTCATCACCGCCTGCACTTTCTGGATCAAATCTTCCGGCACGCCGCTGGCTTTCATGATATGCGGCTCGGTCGCCAGGTAATACGCCACCAGCTTCCTGGCCTCGAAGCAGGCTGCCTGCGGATTGTCGTCGCTGAGCGCGCACACCAGCAATTCAGGCCGGTCGATCTGATCGATTGTTTTGCCGGCTTTGGCTGCGCCCTGCGCCACCAGCGCCACCGCCCGCCGGATGTAGTCCACGCTCACCACGTAGTTCAACACCACGCCGTCGCAAATCTCGCCGGCCAGTTCCAGCATCTTGTCGCCGGTGGCGCCGATGTAAATGGGAATGTCGCGCGGGCGCGTGTCGCCGAACACCACATCCAGCCGGACGCGATCCAGCTTCACGAACTCGCCGGCGTATGTGACTTCCTGCATCGAGAACAGCGCGCGAATCGCCTCCACGTACTCGCGCATCGCCTTGAGCGGTTTCTCGCGCTTCTCGCCCACGCGCGAGGCGATCGGCTCCCACCATGCCCCCAGGCCCAGCATGACCCGCGACGGCGCATCGGGATCGCCGGACACTTGTTTGCCCAGCTCCCACATCGTGCTCCACGATGCGGCGATGACGGCAGCGTTGCGTGTCCAGATCGGCAGGACACCGCTGCCCAGGCGCAGCCGTTTGGTGCGCGCCAGGAATGCCGACATCATCACGATGCAATCGCGCGCCAGGCGGGTGTCGGCCTGCCAGATTTCGCTGAAGCCGTTGGCCTCGGCATACTCGGCCATCTCCAACTCATAGCCGAGGGGGTGTTTGTCCTGCATGTACAGGGCGAAGCGCGGTTTTTGGGGGCTTGTGTTCATCATCAGTTCTCTGCTCAGTTTGGCTGAATGGGCGGATTCTAGCGCAAAGGAGATGCGTCGCTGTGAGGTATGACATGAGGGAGCTTGATCGCGTGTCTATTGCGGCCTCGCCTGCAATGTCGCCTCCAGCGCGATCTGCGCCCCCTCGCGGATGAGCGTCATCTGCACGACATCGCCTACCCGCTTGTGATTTTCCAGGTAGATGGTCATGTCGTCGCGCGTCTGAATCGGCTGATCGTCGAGAGCTACCAGGATGTCGCCGCCAACCAGCAGCGTGCCGAAGTTGGTGCGCAGACGCTGCGATGCGCCGCGCACGCCGGCCAGATCAGCCGGCCCGCCAGCTTGCAGTTGCGCGATCAGCAATCCCTTGTTCACCGGCAACTTGAGAAAGTCGGCCAGCTCCTGCGTGATCTCGTAGGCGTTGAATCCCAGCCAGGGATGCTCGTAGCGCCCCCTGCGGATGAGTTCCGGCGCAACGCGCTTCAGCGTGTCCACCGGCACGGCAAAGCCAATGCCCACAGACCCGCCGCTGGGGCTGCGAATGCTGGTGTTCACGCCGATCACCTCGCCGCGCAGATTGAGCAGCGGCCCGCCGGAGTTGCCGGGGTTGATTGCCGCGTCGGTCTGGATCATTTCGCCCAGCGCGGCTTCATCTTCGCGCTCGATCGTGCGCCCCAGCGCGCTGATTACACCGGTGGTCAGCGTGCGATCAAGGCCAAACGGGTTGCCGATGGCAGCGACGCGCATCCCAACCTTGAGGTTGTGCGACTCCCCCAGGGGCAGCGGGCGAATGAGTTCCGTTGGCGCGCCCTCGACTCGCAGCACGGCCAGATCGTTGTAGGCGTCGCTGCCGACGACGATTGCCGGCAGCGACGTGCCATCCGCGAAGATCACGTCCACTTGTTCTGCGCCGGCCACGACATGGTTGTTGGTGATGATGTGGCCCTGCGCGTCGAAGATGAACCCGGAACCGCTGCCGGCCTGCACATCGACGCCCCGGAAGAAGCTCCACACGCGCGTGCGGGTAGTGATGTGAACGACCGATGGGCTGCTTTGCTCATACAACACCACATACAGGTTTTCCCAGTTTGCAGTGTTGGTTGCCCGACCCGTGTCTGCTTGCTGCGGGGTGGCAGTGATGATCCACGGCGTCTGGGTGGCTTGCGGGACTGCGCCCGGCGCGCGCGCAACGCCGGCGCAGCCCGCAAGCAAAACGGTCGCCATTCCCGTAGCAGCGATAAATCGTCGAATCTCTCGCCCCCTCATACAACCTTATGAACCTTGCGAACCTTACCAACCTTAACCGGCCTTACCGCGGCCGCTCGCCAAGCTCCACTTCGATCTGTTGCGTCCGGCCATCGCGAATGATCGTCAACGTGACTCTGTCGCCAACCCGGTAGTTGGCGGTGAGCTTTGAGATCAAATCTCCGAAGTCCCTGACCGGCGCCCCGTCGATGGCGGTGATGATATCGCCGCCCAGCGGCACGGGCACGCCGCCGATCACCACGGTATCATTTTCATTGCCGCCGCGCAGACCGGCGCGTTCTGCCGGACCGCCCCGCGCAACGCTGAACACCAGCACGCCCTGCTTCACATCGGCGCCAAGCTGTCCCGCCAGATCGGCCAGATTGAGGCTCTCGCGCGAGGTGATGCCCAGATATGGGTAACGCACGATGCCCCGCTCGATCAACTCTGGCGCGACGCGCTTGACCGTATTGACCGGCACCGCAAAGCCGATGCCGCTATTGGCGGGCTGGCCGCCAGTTGTGCTGGCTGTGCGAATGGCGGTGTTGACGCCGATCACCCGCCCGCGCGAATCCAGCAGGGGGCCGCCTGAATTGCCGGGGTTGATAGCCGCGTCGGTTTGAATCACGTCTGGATTAATGAATGTGCCGCCGGCGCTCTCGCTCGACTCCGGCAATGTGCGCCCCAGCGCGCTAATGATGCCCATCGTCATTGTGCCCTGCAGGCCAAAGGGGTTGCCGATTGCGATCACGCGCTGGCCGGGCCGCAGGTTGGATGAATCGCCCAGTTCGGCAACCACTAATTGTTCTGCCGGCACGTCCACTTTGATCACGGCCAGGTCGCTGTATGGATCGCCTCCGATCAATTTAGCCGGCGCCGTGGAGCCATCGGCAAATGTCACACGAATCCTGCCGGCATTGGCGATCACGTGATTGTTGGTCACGATGTGGCCTTCTGTGTCGATCACAAAGCCCGATCCGCTGCCGGCCGGCACTTCAAGCGTGCCCCGGTTCGTGCGCGTTTCCTGACTGATCAGGATGTACACCACGGCAGGGTTCACCCGCTCGTATAAATTGATCAGCACGCGCTCTTCGGCGTCGAACTCTGCCAGCGCCTCAGCCGGCAGGGCTGTCGGCGTGGGCATTATCTGCGCCACATTCACCAGCTCGCTTGCCTTTCTGTCGGCTGCCGTAGCGGTAGCCTGCTGTGTTGCGGCGTTTTCGGTGACCGGCAGCCTCACGTTCAGCGAACCGCATCCTGATAGAGCAAGCATCAGGACGCTCATAACCACGAGCAGTTTTCGCTCATTCATGTCGAAGGTTCTCCTTGCGCCAATTCTTATCCTGGGAACTGGATGGCCGGATTTTGCGCCTGCGCCCGGCGTGATTTCTATGCAGTGCCCGCTGGACGGTCTTATCATGCCGCTTTCAGGTTAGCCGGCCCTGAGCAGCCTGACAATTTGGCCTGAGCCTTTAATTATGAAGCCGTAACGCCGGTTGCGCATCCTTAAGATTGACAGCGACTCGCGCCGGCTTTGCTAGAATGGCGGCGCGATAGAGGCCGGCCCGGCCCGCCCATCGCCCCGGAGAATGGTTCACAATGATTGTCCCTGCGCCGCCGCAAGTTGACGCGCTCGAGCAGCGCGATGTGTGGCGATCCATCTGGCAGGCCCTGACCAGTGATGCTCTGGCCGCTTCGCTATGCGGAGCGCTGTTTTTACTGGGTGTGGCCTCGCTCATTTTGCCGCAAGCGCCCGTAGCCGGCGTTGCTGATCCTGTCGCCTACAGCCAGTGGCAGGCAGCGGCTCGGTCACAGGCCGGCTCGGCCTATACCCTGCTGGAAACGCTGGGCCTGTTCGATCTCGCCCGGGCGCTGTGGGTGCGCATTCTCATGTGGGCGCTGGCAGGGTCGCTCGTGGCGCGTCTGTTGGATCGCGTGATTCGGCTCGCCTCTGCGCATCGAGTCGATGGGCGGCTTCAGGATGAGATTCGCCTGCGCGTCACCGAGCAGGCGGCGCCGCTGCCCGAACTGGCGGCCATGCTGCGCAAGCGGCGCTATCGGGTGACGATGCCTCCGCCCGGCGCCGTCGATGAATGGATCAGGGCAGACCGCGCGCCGTGGGCCGAGCTGGCATCTGTGACGCTCCATCTTGGGCTTTTATTGGCGCTGGCAGGCGCAATGACAAACGCTCTGTCCGGCTGGTCGGCGTCGCGCCTGCCCGTCGATGCCTCGCATCCGCTTCAATTGCCCGGCGGATCGATCACAGAACAGGTCGAGCTGGTCACAGTGAGCCGGCCAGACAACCGCGCCATTGTCCGGTTCGGCGCAATCGGCGAGCCGGTCACGCTAACACAAGGTTCGATCTCCTCCGCGCCGGCCATTCCGGGCAATCTCCTCTCGTGCTGCCTGAGCCTGCAATTGACCGAGCTGACCGCCGAGTATCAGGTTGCCGCGCGCGCGGCGGATGGCACGCCATTGACGATCACGCTCTCCAGCTATGCCATGCCGGCGGCCGAGGCATTGCTCACCTTCAGGCCGGGTGAAACCGAGCGGTCGTTTGCTGTTGGCGGCGCAAGCATTGGCGTGATCGTCTCATCGCGCGGCGATGGAGACCGGGCGCGCGTATTCACCATTCCAGACGGGCAGGTGCTGACCGACACTGTCATCCAGCCGAGCCTCACGATCAGTGCTGCTGCCGGCCTGATGACAATCGGATTCGAGGCGCGAGACGGCGCGGTGATTGCTGCCCGCTATCATCCCGGCGTGCCTTTCCTATGGGTGGGCGCGGCGCTGGCGTTGGCCGGGTTAGCCGGCGCGCTGTTGTATCCGGCGCAATATCTGTTGATCCGCCGCCACGACCCCTGGACCGAGTTCTATGCCAGCGGGCGGAGAACGCGCGATCTGGTGCGCGCCATCAGCCGACCCCCTTCCTCGTGACACGCAATCCCCGATACGTCATACGCACTGCGCACTACGTGTCACGGTCTGCCCCATGCGCCACATGGGGCAGACCGTGCTTACGACGAAAGGACACACCGGGCGGGTGAGCCTGTCAAACCCGCCGCGCGCTTTGGGTTTTGGCCGTTTACGTCACCTGGAAGTCGCTGAACTCGTTCATGGCCTCGATGACTGCCACACGGTCTTTCGGGATGATCCGGCGGAACGACAGCGACGCTTCTTCCCAGTTGCGCAACAGCTCGCGGGCGCGCGGACTGTTGGTCAGCTCATAGTGCCGCACCAGCAGCGAGCGCACCAGCTTCTTCATGCCCGGATGCGTCAGCCGGTCAACGTCCACCAGTTCGCGGTTGCAGTGGTTGACGAAGGTGCCCTGCGGATCGTAGACAAAGGCCATGCCGCCCGTCATGCCGGCTGCGAAGTTGCGCCCGGTCGGGCCGAGCACCACCACCACCCCGCCGGTCATGTACTCCAGCGCATTGTCGCCCACGCCATCGACCACGCCGCACGCGCCGGAGTTGCGCACGGCAAAGCGTTCGCCGGCCAGGCCGGCCGCGAACAGCGTGCCGCCGGTCGCCCCGTAGAGCGCCGTGTTGCCCAGAATGTGATTTTCGGACCAGTCATAGGTCACTTCGGGGAACGGGCGAATGGAGATTTCGCCGCCGTTCATGCCTTTGCCCACATAGTCGTTGGCTGCGCCGACCAGGTGCAGGCGCATGCCGTTGGTGGTGAAGGCGCCGAAGCTCTGTCCGGCGTAACCCCGGAAGGCAATCTCGACTGTGCCCGGCGGCAGGCCGGCATCGTGATAGCGCCGCGCAATCTCGCCGGCCAGTTGCGCGCCGATGCTGCGATCCTGGTTGCGGATGGTGTAGTGCAACTTGACCTTCCAGCCTTCGTCGATCGCCATGCGCGCGTCGCGCACAATCTGCGCGTTGAGCGCGTTGTGCGGCGGCCTGGGGGTGTCCTCCACCTGCCTGAGCGGCCGGCCATCCTGATACGCCGGCGCAATCAGCGCGCTCAGATCGAGCGCAGCCGAGCGACGGACAACATCATTTTCCCGCCGGCTTGCCGGCTCTTGACCGGTCTTGCGCTGCGTCAGGAGATCGACGCGCCCGATGATCTCATCCAGCGAGCGATACCCCATTTGCGCCAGACGTTCGCGCACATCCTGCGCGACGAACAGCAGGAACGCCATGACGTGCTCCGGCTTGCCCTCAAACTTGGCGCGCAACTCCGGTTTCTGCGTCGCCACGCCGGTGGGGCAGGTGTTCAGATGGCACACGCGCGCCATGATGCAGCCTTCCGCAATCAGCGCCGCCGTGCCGAAGGCAAACTCGTCCGCGCCGAGCAGCGCGGCTATGATGACATCCCGCCCGGTGCGAAAGCCGCCGTCCACGCGCACGCGAATACGGCTGCGCAGGTTGTTCTGCAGCAGGGTCTGTTGTGTTTCGGCCAGGCCCAGCTCCCACGGCAGGCCGGCGTTCTTGATCGAACTGAGCGGCGACGCGCCGGTGCCGCCGCTGTGCCCGCTGATCTGCACCACGTCGGCCAGCGCCTTGGCCACGCCGGCCGCGATCGTGCCCACGCCGGCCTGCGCCACCAGCTTCACCGAGACCTTCGCCTGCGGGTTGATCTGCTTCAGGTCATAGATCAACTGCGAGAGATCTTCAATCGAGTAGATGTCGTGGTGCGGCGGCGGCGAGATCAGCGCCACGCCCGGCACAGTATGGCGGACTTTGGCGATCAGGTCGGTCACTTTGTGGCCGGGGATCTGGCCGCCCTCGCCGGGCTTGCTGCCCTGGGCCATTTTGATCTGCAACTCGCCGGCGCTCATCAGGTACAGCGGTGTGACGCCAAAGCGCCCGCTGGCCACCTGTTTGATGCCGCTGTTGCCCTCGTTCATCATGCGCGCGATTTCCTCGCCCCCCTCGCCGCTGTTGCTTTGCGCGCCCAGGCGGGTCATGGCGATGGCCAGGTTCTCATGCGCCTCCGGCGACAATGCGCCCAGCGACATGGCTGCCGTGGAGAAACGCTTGACGATGCTTTCGAGCGGCTCGACCTCTGCCAGCGGAATGGGCTGCCGGTCGGAGCGCGCTTCCAGCAGGTCGCGCGGCTCCATCGGTTGTTCGGGCTGCTGATACAGAGACGCAAACTCGTCCTTGTAAATCCGGTAGGCTTCCGCAAAATGGCCGTTGACCCTGTACGCGCGGGTGCGGATGGCGGCGAGGCCGGTGTGAATCTCGCGCTCGCCGGCATCCTCGATGATGCCCTCCATACGCACGGCCTTCTGCAATGCGTGCACAGCCTTTTGCGAATACCCGTGCGCCTCACCGCCGGCGCGCTCCTTGTAGAAGCCGGGATGATCCAGCTTGATCGCCGGTTTTGGATTGCCGGCTGCCACCCCCGGGTCTGTTGTCTGTTGTCTGGCTTCTGTTATCTGATAAGCGTTCGCGTGCCAGGCCAGCACATCGGCGGCGATTTCGGCGAAGCAGATGCCGCCTACCCGCGACGGCGTGCCGGTAAAGCACTGGTCGATGATATCCTGATGCAGGCCGACCGCCTCGAAGATTTGCGCGCCGCAATAGCTGTCCACCGACGAGATGCCCATCTTGGACATTACTTTGAGCAGACCCTTTTCAGCCGCCCTGATGTAGTTCTGCACGACGGCGTTTTCGTCCAGCGTCTTGTCGCGCACGCGGCCGCGCTGCACCGCCTCGCGCGCCGTGTCGAGCGCCAGATAGGGGTTGACCGCTGCTGCGCCATACCCGATCAGGGTGGCGAAGTGATGCGTCTCGCGCGCTTCGCCGGTTTCGCTGATGATGCTGCACTGCATTCGCAGTTGCTGGCGAATGAGATGGAAGTGCACCGCGCCCACAGCCAACAGGGCGGGAATCACGGCGCGCTGCGGGCCGGCTTTGCGGTCGCTCAGGATAAGAATTGTTGCGCCCACGCGCACGGCGCGCTCGGCGTCTTCGCACAGCCGGCGCACCGACTTCTCCAGGCCGGCCTCGCCGTCGGCCACGCTGAACGTGGCGTCGAGCACCACCGACTGGAAGGCGCTGTCGTCCAGGGTCTGGATGGCCTTCAATTCCTCATTGCGCAGAATGGGACTGTTGATGCGCGCCAGATGCGCCAGGTCTTCGGTCTCGTCAAGCACGTTGCCGCGCGCGCCCAGCAGCATGCGCAGCGACATGACCTGGTCTTCGCGCAGGTGGTCGATCGGCGGATTGGTCACCTCGGCAAATCGCTGCTTGAAATAGTTGAACAGCGGGCGATGCTTGGGCGACAGCACCGCATGCGGCGTGTCGTCGCCCATCGAGCCGACCGGCTCGGTGCCGTCTTCATACATCGTCTTGACGATCATGGTCAGCTCTTCGCTCGTCCAGCCGAACTGCGCCTGCTTGACCAGCAGGGCGTCGGAGTTGACGGCTGGCTGTTCCAGCGCCAGGTTGGCGACTTCCTCCAGACGCACGCGCTGGCGAGCGGCCACGTCGCGGTAGGGCTTGCGCGTGGACAGCTCCTTTAAGATTTCGTCGTTGGTCAGCAGCCGGCGCGATTGCAGGTCGGCGCAGATCATGGTGCCGGGGCCGAGCTTGCCGCTGGCGATGATTTTGTCCGGCTCGACATCCAGCGCGCCGATCTCGCTGCCGGCGTACACGATGCCGTCGCTGGTGTGGATGTAACGCGCCGGTCGCAGGCCGTTGCGGTCGAGCGTCATGCCAACGCGAACGCCGTCGGTGAACACGATGCTGGCCGGGCCGTCCCACGGCTCCATCAACGCGGCGTGATAGCGGAAGAAGCCTTTCACCGCCGGCGGCATGTCGGGATCCTTCTCCCACGCCTGCGGAATCATCATCTTGACGGCGTGGGTGATGTCGCGGCCGGCCAGCGTGAGCAGCTCCAGCACGTTGTCGAACATGCCGCTGTCGCTGCTGGCTTCGTCGATGATCGGCTTCAGGTCTTCGATGTCGCTGCCCCACACCAGCGAGTCGAGCAGCGGCTCGCGCGCCTTCATCCAGTTGATGTTGCCCTGCAGCGTGTTGATTTCCCCGTTGTGGCACATGAAGCGGAAGGGCTGCGCGCGCTCCCAGGTGGGCAGGGTGTTGGTCGAGTAACGCTGGTGGAACAGAATGTGCGACACCTTGAAGTCGGGGTCGTTCAGGTCGAGGTAGAAGCGGCGCAGTTGCGTCGCGGACACCAGCGCCTTGTAGGTCACCGTGCGACACGACAGCGAGGGGATATAGAAGCCGGGCAGCGAGGCATGGCGTTTGGCGCCGGTCTCGCGGAAAATGCGGTTCTGGATGCGCGAGCGCACCAGGAACAGGAACTGGTCGAACTCCAGTTCGCTGCGCATGGCGCTGGGCCGCTCGATCAGCACCTGCTGGATGTCGGGCAATGTCTCGAAGGCGCGCTTGCCGAGCACGTTTGGCTCATGCACCACCGTGCGCCAGGTCAGCACTTCCAGGCCGTGGCGCTGCATCTCGTCGGCAATGATGGCGCGGGCCTGGGCGTTCAGGGCGTTCTCGCGCGGCAGGAACAACATGCCCAGCGCCACATCGCCGGGGCGGTGGGCGCGCTGGCCGATGCGCTCCAGCTCACGGTTGATGAGGGTGTGCGGGATGGAGCACAGAATGCCGGCTCCGTCGCCGCTCTTGCCGTCGGCGTCGAAGGCGCCGCGATGCGCCAGCCGTTCCAGGCACTTCAGGCCGTCGTCCAGGATTTTGCGCGTGGCGCGGCCCGACAGATCGGCCACAAAGCCGATGCCGCAGGCGTCGTGCTCGAAGCGCGCATCATACAGCGGCGCTTCGCAGGGAAACACGCCCTGCCCCGCGCACGGCGCGCCCTTCTGATGATATTCAGTCTGCCCCTCAGGGCTATCGTTTGTCTTGCTCATGTTTACGCCTCCAGGCGCCGCTATCAATTCCAACCCATTTACGACCCATTGCCAGACTGTGCGCACGGGCGCGCGCTGCGCAACCGGCGCGGTCTGTGAAATCTTTCGGAACGCGCTCAGCCGGCCTCGCCTGTTGCGGCGCTTTCGTCGCAGCGGCGCACGCGTCTCGCCAGCAAAGCCAGACTGCATTTGTCAGACAGCATTGACCGGCCGGTTGGGGATTGCTGGCGAGGTCGTCATGGACCCCGGATCACAGACAACAGATGGCAGACCACAGATAATACCTGCCATGCTGCGCCAGGCCGGCCCAATGTATTAAGCGTGAAAGAATACGCAAAGGCAGGGGGTTGTCAAGAGGATTGCTGTCTGGCTGTCTGGTAAGAGGGTAAGAGGGTAAGAGGGCGTTTCATCGTCATCGGCATTAATCGTTACCGATGTGATTGTCCCGCGCCGGCCTGCCACGCCTGCGCGCAGGTCTCGATTGTGCGCGCGGCGGTCGCTTGCCAGGTGAAGTGCGCGGCGCGCCGCAACGACGCTGCGCGCATCTGCGCTCGGCGGGCCGGCTCTCGCAACACGCCGGCCAGCGCCTCAGCCAGCCCGCGCGTGTCATCCGGCGCCACCATGATCCCCGCCTCGCCCACCACCTCCGGCAGTGACGTGGCGTTGCTGGTCACCACCGGCGCGCCGCACGCCATCGCCTCCAGCGCCGGCATCCCGAATCCCTCATACAGCGACGGATACGCGAATACCGCGCAGGCGTTGTACCAGGCCGGCAGCGCATCCTGCGCAATCTGTCCGACGAAACGCACCCGGCTTTCCAGCCCCAGCGCCTTCACCCGCGCAAAGATCGGCTCGTACTTCCACCCCGGCGCGCCCCCGATAATCAGTTGCGCCTCTGCCAGTGTCTCCCTCGCTCCTCCAGCCTCTGCTATCTGACTACTGACTACTGACTTCTGACTACTGACTACTGACTTCTGACTACTGACTTCTGACTTCTGACTACTGACCAGCGCAAACGCTTCAATCAATGTGACCAGATTCTTGCGCGGCTCCAGGCTGCCCAGAAAGAAGATGGCCTGATCGGAGATGCTCTGCTCGCGCTTGAATGCGGCCACCGCATCGGCCGGCAGCGGCCTGAAGCGCGAGTGGACGCCGTGGGGGATGACATCGACGCGCTCCGGCGCGACACCCAGCCGGCTGATCACATCGCGCCGCGTCCATTCGCTCACCGCGATCACCCGGGCCGCCCGCCGGCACGACCAGCGCGTGAACAGCGCCAGGTAGATGCGGTTCAGTCGCTTGTGCGCCTCAGGCCGGGTGATGAAGCTTAAATCGTGAACCGTGATCACGGTGGGGCATGGCGCGCGCAACGGCGCCACGAACGCCAGCCCGTGATACAGCGCCCCGTCTATGTGACGCAGCACGCCCGGCGTCTCGACTTGTTCCACCCAGATGCGACGCCACGGGTCTTCGGTGCTGCGCGAGGCCGGGCGAATGGTGAACGGCGCGGGCGCAGATGACAAGTCGGCCAGTTGCCCGCGCGCGGTCGGGCTGAGCAGCACGGTGACCGGCCCGGGCAGCCGGCTCTTTTCAGCAGCCAGGGCTTCGATCAACGCCCGGCTGTACTGGTGTATGCCGGCCTGCCGGTAGCCGGGCGTGCCGCTGAGCAGATACGCGCCGAGGACGAGGTGCATCAGAAGTAGTCAGTCGTCAGTAGTCAGTAGTCAGTCGTCAGTCGTCAGTAGTCAGATACCAGATGACAGATGACAGATTGACAGATTGACAGACAGGCTGACGGGTTACTTCAGGGCCAGGGCGATGTCGCGCAGGCTGGGTTTGGTGCCGCGCAGCAGCGACTGGGCGCGGAAGACGCGCGCGGCCAGCGTGATCACCGCCAGCACGGCCGCGACCAGCAATACCAGCGCCAGAATGATTTGCCACGCCGGCACGTCGGTGGCCGTCATGCGCATCACCATGGCCACCGGCGCGCTGAACGGAATCAGGCTCAACGCCACCGCCAGCGGGCCGTCCGGCTCCAGGCTGATGGCCGTGTTGAGGTACAGCGGGATGAAGAGCGGCAGGATGATGAAGAACGTGTACTGCGCCGCCTCGCGCGCGCCCGGCATCAGCGCGCCCAGCCCGGCCATCAGGCTGGCATAGATGAAATAGCCCAGCACGAAGAACACCAGCGCCACGACGATCGTGCCGCCATCCACGGTTCCCAGCGACGCGCCGGCCGGGATGAAGCGCAACGCAGCCAGCCCCGACAGCAGCCACAGCGCCATCTGCGCCAGACCGATCAGGCCCAGCCCCAGCACCTTGCCGGCCAGCATCTGCGTCGGCGTCAGCGACGACATCAGCACCTCGATCACGCGGCTCTCTTTTTCAGTCGTCACCGACTGCATCAGATAGCTGGCCGCCGTGATCAGCACAATCGAAAACATGATGGCGACGATCATCGGAATGATCGGGAATGGCGCGCCGCCGTTGCCACCTTTGGCCTCAGCCGGCGCGGTAGCCATTTCCGTTCGGATTAGCACCGGGCTGTTGAAGGCCGACAATAGCGCCGCGTCGCCGCCCAGCAGGTTGTAGTTGATCGTCCGCTCGAAAGCGTCGGTCGGCGAGTCCAGCGGGTTGAACTCGCTCGACACGTACTGCACGGCGCCGGTCTCAATGTAGTTGCGCGGGACGACGAAGTAACCGCTGATAGCGCCGGCTTCCAGCGCGGCGCGCGCGCCTGCTTCGTCGTCGAAGGCGCGCAGGTTCGATCCATCAGGCAGCGCGCGGATGATGCCGCTGTGATCCACATAGCCCTGCACGTCGGCGCGATTCTGGCGCGCTGCGATGGCCGAGGCGGTCGCCGCTGTGCTTGACACAATCGCGATGCCCATGATCACAGCCATGAGAATCGGCACACCGATCAGCGCGATCCAGAAAGACGGCCTGGTGATGAGCATCACAAACTCGTGGCGCATGACGATGAGTATTTTGCGCATGGGAAAGGGTTGCGTGTCACGTATTGCGTATTGGGTGTTGGGTCAGAAGCGGATGTTGGCTGCGATCTCGGACAGGTTCACGCGCTGGCCGAAGCGCAACATGCCGATGCGGAAGATGCGCGCGGCAAGCCACATGGCGCCGATTGCCGTCAGGATCAGCAACCCGATCGCAACCGCCAGTTGCCACGCCGGGATGCTGGTCATGCTGTAGCGCACCAGCAACGTCAGCGGCGCAGTCAGCGGGAACAGGCTCAACACAACGGCAATGACGCCATTCGGGTCAAACAGAATGGCAGTCAGGAAGAACCACGGGATCATGGCGCCCAGCGTGAACGGCGTGGAATAGGACTGGCCCTGCCTGGCGTCGACTACAATGGAGCCGATGCCGGCCATGATCGCGCCATAGATCAGGTATTGCAGCACGAACAGCGCGAATGCCAGCGCCACGAAGCCGGGATCGATGGCGATGCCTTGCAGAAATTCCAGCCGGTCGCGCAACAGGAACACGGCTGCGCTTGCGCCGAGCAGCCAGACCAGAATCTGAGTCAGGCCCACGCCGGCCAGCCCGATCACCTTGCCCGACATCAATTGCATGGGCGTGACGGACGACACGACGATCTCGATGGTGCGATTTTCCTTTTCGTCCACCACTGCCTGCAACAGATAGGATGCGCCGCTGAACAGGGCGATGATGAACAGGATCGCCGCGATGAACGGCAACACGAACGACATGATATTGTTCTCGTCGAAGGCGCGCGACCCGTCGAGCGTGGTTTGCGTGAAGGTTGCGCCTTCGATCAGGCGCGTGGCCGTCGCCGGTGGCAAGTCGGCCAGCAATGCCGAGCGCGCGAATGCCTCGAAGGCGCGCCGCACACTGCGCCCCGGCTCGTTCTGCCAGTAGCGGAACTCGGCCTGCCGGGACACGGCGAAGTCCGGGGCCAGCGCGTAATAGGCGATGATCTGCTTCTGCTCGAGCGCTGTTTGCGCCGCCTCGGCTGTGTCGAATTTCTGAAAGGTGTTGTCGGCGTCGGCCGGCGGGCGCGCTGCATTCGCCAGCGCGTTGCCGGGGTCCACATAGCCCACCACGCCCCGATCGCTGTTTATCGTGGCAGACGCGGAGATATACCCCACGACGCCCCCGATAGCGATGATGAACAGCGGAAACACCAGCACGCCGATGAATGCCTTGCGAACCACCTGGCGCGCGTACTCGCGAAGGGCGATCAGGAGAATCTTCTTCATGCTTGCCTGACTCTGGAATACGCAATACGGAATACGGAGTACGTATTGGGTATTGCGTATTACGTATTGCGTATTGCGTATTGCGTATTGCGTATTACGTATTACGTATTGCGTATTGCGTATTGGGTGTTGCCTACTTCCCGCCGGCTACCACCTTGACGAAAATGTCGTCCATGGTGGGCAGGGCCAGCTCGAACTGTTCGATGGGCACGCCGGCTGCGACCAGCGCCGCCAACACCTCTTGCGGCTCCATACCGTGCGGCAGGGCCAGCGTGCGCTCGTTGCCCTTGCGCGAGGTCTCGATCACGCCGGGGATGGCCGGCAAGTCGCCCCTGACTACCACGCGCACGGCGCGATCTGCATGACTGCGGCGGATTTCGTCCACGCCGCCGTACAGCACCGTCTTGCCGTGGTCGATGAGCACCAGCCGGTCGCACATCTCCTCCACCTGGTACATCAGGTGCGTGGACATGATGATCGTCGTGCCCTGCGCGCGCTGCTCCAGCAGCAGGTCCTGCACCAGTCGCGTGTTGACCGGGTCCAGCCCGCTGAACGGTTCGTCGATGATGACGAGCGCCGGCCTGTGGATCAACGTGCTGATGATCTGCACTTTCTGCTGCATGCCTTTGCTCAGCTCGTTGATCTTTTTGCGGCGGTGCTCGGTCAGGTCGAATTGCTCGAAGAACCGCGCTGCGCGCGTCTTGATGTCGGCCCGCGCGACGCCTTTCAGTTCGGCCAGGTACGTCACGCATTGCTCGACGGTCAGGTCCTTGTACAGGCCGCGCTCTTCCGGCAGATAGCCGATGCGCGCTTTTTTCTGCTCGCTCATCGGCCCGCCCAGCACGCTTACTTCGCCCTTGTCCGGCTTGAAAATGTCCAGGATCATGCGAATGGTCGTCGTCTTGCCGGCGCCGTTCGGGCCGAGCAGGCCGAAGATCTCGCCGGCGTGCACGTCGAAACTCACGTCTTGCACGGCTTTGGCGGCGCCGAACGATTTGGCCAGATGGGCCACCGAAATGACCGTATTGTTTGAGGATGAGGCGGCGTTCATTGACATCGTTTTCCTGGTGAGAATACCCGGGCAACTCGAACTGCGGTTGCTGCAAACGCCCGATAGTGTATGGCTGCCGGGATTGTCTGTCATCCGACAAAAGCCGAATATAGCGTAGTCGCTTTGAGAGGATCGCGCACGATGCCGGCCCGAAAAGAAGCTGACATCGTGCGCTTAGGGCGACCCGATCAAACATAAGCCGGCGTCACGGCCACCTCATCGCAGTCCAGCCGGCCGCCTTCGATCACCAGTCCTGCCGCGCCGGACAGAAACGGGCGGATCGTGTCGCGCATGTCCACCACCGTCTGCCCGTTCAGTTTGCCGATCAGCCGGTCGCCCTGCGTGGTCAGGCTCAGTTCATATGCCTCGTCGAGTTGCCAGGCGAATGGCGACTCGCTCAGCAGATGCAGTCCCTCCAGGCGCTTCACCAGGCGCACTTTCTGATCGTCGCACAAGACCAGGGCGTAATAACGTTGCAGGCCCTGTACGCACGCGGCGACGCCGACCGAGGCTGCCAGATGCGGCCTGATGCGCGCCCGCACGGTGTAGTCGGCCCACTCGCGCTCACCCTGAATCAGCAGGCCCATGCCGGCGCCGGCGTCCTGGCACAGCCGAAAAGCGCTTTCGCCGCCAAAGAAGGCGTCGCTGCACGCCTTCACCCAGGCGCGTTGCCACACCGTGCCGTTGTGCGGCGGGCGGGTGAACGTCACATCCGGCGCGCCGCTCCACGTCAGGTTATCGAGGTAGACCGTGCCGGCTGTGGCCGACTGGATGTGCAACCCCACCTCGGCAATCGGCGATCCGCCGGGGATGTCGTGCAAACGCCAGTCGAGCGAGGTCGATTCGTGGGCGCGCAGATCCACAGGCCGGCTGTGAATTGTCTCCAGCGCGTCATTGGCGCCATACACGCGCACGAACAGATGCAGCGACGCGGCAATGTCAGACGACACGCAGGCATGGATGGTCTGGCCGGGGTAGAGCGTGGGCGAGGCAATCAGGCCATAGCCGGGCATGTCCAGCGTGTCGGGCGGCATGAATGTAGCCGTGCTGATCAAAACCCCATCTGTCATCTGGCCTCTGTCGTCCGTTGTCTGGCGTCTGTCGTCTGCTGTCTGTGCTCTGTCGTCTGTTGTCTGCACATGCACGGCCAGGCTGCGCTGGCCGGTGGCGCTGGGGCGAGCGACATTTTCGAGAGTTGCCGTTCCTGCTTTGACCTGGAAGCCCTGCACCGAGCCGGGCAATTCAAAGCAGAAGCGCTGGTTGGAGTAGAGGTAAGCCGGGCCGGCGGTCTGTCCCGCCAGTGCGCGTCCCATCCGGCTGATGCGCAACGCCTCCTGCGCGGCGTCGGTAATGGCGCGTCCGCCGTCGGCGGTCGGCAGGTACAGGCGGTCGGCCAGCGGCCCGCGCCAATTGACCGGGCTGTTGTCGATGCCGGCCAGGCCGAGCTTGATGCCCATCAGGCATCCCACGTTGCCGGCGTTGCAGTCGGTGTCCCAGCCGGCGGTATTGGCGATCAGCAGGGCCTGTTGAAAATCGTCCGGGGCATAGGCCAGCGCCAGCGCAATCACGCCGTGGTTGGGCACCATGTGACAGTTGCCGCCGTATTTGTCGTATCCGTAGTGATCTTCGATGCGCTGGCGCGTGACGCGCCAATCGTTGTCTTTGGCCCGCCAGTCGCGGATGTCCGCCAGCAGCCGGTAGATGACCGAATCGTGGGGGATAAAAGACATGCCGGCGTCGAACAGCCGGTTCATGTCCGGCTCCACGAAGGCCAGCGCCTCCATCGCAGCCAGCACCTGCGCGCCGTAAATAGCCTCGCCATCGTGGCTGACGCTGGCCGCTTTGCGCGCCAGATCGACTGCCAGGCCGGGGTCACCCGGCGCGACCATGGCCCAGCCATCAATGAAGATCTGCGCGCCGATCTGCTCGGCGACCACTTTGCCGTTCAGCGCCATCGAGCCGCTGCGCGGGGCCGGGATGCCCTGCTTCAGCCGCATGTAGGCCGTGTGCTCGGTGGAGTTGCCCATGCCGCCCCACCACAGGATGGTCTGCCGCTCGATGAGGTAGTTCAGCCAGGTCTGCCCGATCATGGCCGGCGTGATGTCGCGCAGGTTGCCGCGCAACACGTCAGCATGGTCGGCCAGCGCGCGCACAAAGGTGAAGGCGCCGCTGATGTCGTCGTCGGTGACAATGAGCGGCGGGTGGTGCGCAATGCGGTCATTCACATAGTAATCCACCTCGCCCAGTTCGCGCGTGATGCGCTGGTAGCTCCAGCCCTCGAAGGGCCGGCCCAGATACACGCCGATGATCTTGCCCAGGACGCCGGCGTACACGCGCGCTTCGTAATCGGGGGGAATCATCATTTTTTCTTGTTCCTCACGTGGCGATTGTCGATTGACGATTGACGATTGCAGGCCGCCGTGTGCGGCTACAATCTGCACACCGAATTGTAGGGGATTACTCGCACAAGGAGACACGCATGAAACTGGTTACCTGGGAGCAGAACGGGACCCTGCGCGCCGGCGCGGTGGTGAATGGCGACGCCGTCGTGGACGTAAGCGGCGCCGGCGATGTGTTGCGCATCGTGACCGAGCCGACCGCCCGCCAGCACGCAGCCGGCATCGCCGCCAACCCCGGCGCCAAACGCATCCCGCTCAGCAGCCTGCGCCTGCGCGCCCCGCTCACCCCGCGCAGCCTGATCTGCATCGGCTTGAACTACATGGATCATTGCCGCGAGACCGGGGCTGCCGTGCCCACGCGCCCGGTCATCTTTGCCAAGTTTGCCAACGCGCTGGCCCATCCCGGCGACACCATCACCTGGCACGCCGACGCCAGCCGCGAAGTGGACTACGAGGCCGAGCTGGGCGTCATCATCGGCAAGCCCTGCTATCGCGTGAGCGAGGCGGAAGCGTTGCAATACGTGGGCGGGTACACCTGCGTCAATGATGTCAGCGCGCGCGATGTGCAATTGACCGACGGCGGCAAGCAGTGGACGCTGGGCAAGACGCTCGACGGCTTCTGCCCTATCGGCCCGGCCCTCGTGACCGCCGACGACATCCCCGACCCGCAGACGCTGGCGATTCGCTGCGTCCTGAACGGGCATCCGGTGCAGGACTCGAACACCAAAGAGATGATCTTCAGTTGCGCCGCGCTGATCGCGCATCTCAGCCGCTATATGACCCTCCAGCCCGGCGACCTGATCAGCACCGGCACGCCCTTCGGCGTCGGCATGAGCCGCGACCCCAAACTCTGGATGAAGGATGGCGATGTGGTCGTGGTGGAGATCGAGAAGATCGGCGCGCTGCAAAACCAGATCAGGGTGATAGCGGATTGACGATTGACGATCCCGGAGGTGACTGCCATGACCAATCCACGCTATTCCCGCCTGTCGCGCCTTGTGACAGGGCTTGTTGTGTGCGCCGCGCTGACTGCCTGCGGCCTGGGCGCGGCGCCCGAACCCACGCCGACGCCGCCCGAGCCGCGCGAACTGAAGGTCTATATGCTCGAAAGTCCCGCGCTCAGGCAGGTGCTCGACATTCTGATCGAGGGATTCCGCGCCCGCAATCCGAACTACAAGGTGCAGGTGGTCAATATTCAGGGCAACCCGGCCCAGGAGCTGGCGGCGCTGGCAGCCGCCGGCCAGCAGCCTGACATCATCTGGACCATCGACAACATGACGCAGGCCATGGTCGCCGCCGGCGTGTTGCTCGACATGCGCGAGTTTGCCCGCGCCGACCCGGCCTTCAATCTCGATGACATCGACCCCAGCGCGCTGGCTATCGGGAATGGCCGCACGACCGGCGAACCCGGCCTGTACATGATCCCGGTCTCGCTCGAAACCATCCAGATGTTCTACAACAAGGACCTGTTCGAGGCCGCCGGCGCGCCGCTGCCGCAGCCCGACTGGACGTGGAACGATCTCATCGACGCCTGCCAGTTCGTGCAGGCTGCGCGGCCCGGCGTGGACTGCCTCAGCTTCTTCAACCCCAACACGCCGGGGCCGGACTGGTGGGCCTACTGGGCGCCGTTCATGCGCGGCTATGGCGGCGACCTGCTGAGCGCAGACGGGCGCAAATCCACCCTCAGCAGCCCCGAATCACTGGCCGGCTTTCAGGCTTACATCAACCTGTGGACGCGCCACAAGGTAGCCCGCCCCCCGAACGCCCCCGGCGGCGACTGCTTTGTGGAACAGCGTTGCGCGGTGGTCTTCTTTGCATCCATCGGCATCAAGTCGTTTCGTGACGAGATCGGCGGCAGGTTCGACTGGGACGCGCAGGTGATCCCCGCGCATCCGCAGGGCCGTTTCACCGGCGCGGCGGTGTATGGCTTCGGCATCGGCAAAGCCACGCGCTATCCCGAAGCGGCGTGGGACTTCGTCAGGCAACTGGCAACGCCGGATGCGCAGCGGCTGATTGCGACTCAGCGGCTGGGCATCCCGATGTTGAAGTCGCTGGCCGGCGATCCCAGTCTGACCCAGTTGCCCCCGCCGCCGGAGAACATGCGCGCGTTCATCGACGGCGCGCAGTATGGCATCCCTCCGCGCAGCTATCCCGTGCAGTGCGGCAGTCTGTATGTCGGGCCGGCGCAGGAGGCCATCACGCAGGCTTTCCGCGCGGCGCTCACCGGCGCGCAGAGCGTTGAGGACGCGCTGAAAACCGCCGACGCCAAAATCCAGGCCTGCCTGGACGCGAACCCGTAAACTCTCCCCCAGGTTCCAAACCTGTTGGGAGAGTCAACGCAGGGTTGCTGTGTTTGGAATAGCCCATGCCAAATCACTACTGGATCGACCCGCGACTGAAGACGCTCCCGCGCCGGCCCTGGCGCAAGATTCACCTCGACTTCCACAATTCGCAGCATATGCCGGCCATCGGCGGCGCGTTCGACGCCGACGAATTCGGCGACCGGCTGCTGGCCGGCAATGTCGATAGCGTCGTCGTCTTCGCCAAAGACATGCACGGCTACTTCTACTACCCCAGCCGCTACGGTCCTGTGCATCCGGCCCTCACGTTCGACCTGCTCGGCGCGCAGGTCGAGGCGTGCCGCAAGCGCGGCATCAAGGTCTATGCCTACTACTGCACAACGTGGGAGAACTACCTGGCCGAGCAGCATCCCGAATGGCTGGTGTGGAAACGCGACCGCACGACGTACCTGCCCCGCTTCGACGAGACGCCGCGCTGGACGGCGCTGTGCCTGGTCAACGAGGATTTCGTGCAACTCATGCTCGATCATGCCGCCGAGTTCGTCTCGCGCTATGAGGTCGATGGCGCGTGGTTCGACATGCCGACGCCCATCGCCGGCGAGTGCTTCTGCCCGAAGTGCCTCGCCCAGTTGCGTGCGCGCGGCCTCGATCCGTTCGACACGGCTGTTCAACACGCGCACAAACACGAATTGCACCTGTCCTTCATTCAGCGCATGACGGCGCTGGTCAGGCGCATTCGCCCCGGCTGCCAGGTGGATTACAACGGGCAGGGCGTGTACGGGCTTGGCCGGCGCATCGCCCACATGGACAACGTGGATATCGAGGCGCTGCCCACCGCGTTCTGGGGCTACTACTACTTCCCGACCATCACGCGCTACGCGCGCACGTTCGGCGTCACCACCTATGGCATGACCGGACGTTTCCATCAGTCGTGGGCCGACTTCGGCGGGCTGAAGCTGCCGGCGCAGTTGGATGTGGAGCTGGCCAGCATCGTCGCCAACGGCGCGCGCTGCGACATCGGCGACCAGCTTCCGCCCGATGGCCGGCTGGACGCGGCAGTGTATCACGTGATCGGCCAGAGCTATGGCCGCATCAAGGCGCTGGAGCCGTATCTGGAAGCTGCCGCGCCGGTGACCGAAGCGGCGTTGATTGTCAATGGCCTGCCCCTGGGCGAGCCGGCCACTGAGGCAAACAAGGGGCTGGTCAAGCTGTTGATGGAATCGCACATCCAGTTCGATGTGACTGAGCCGGAGGTGGACTTCGACCGCTACCGGCTGCTCGTGTTGTCGGACACGCTGAGTGTCGATGACGACCTGGCCGGCCGGTTGCGGCGCTATCTGGACGCTGGCGGGGCGATCATCGCCAGCGACCAGAGCGCATTGCTGGCCGGGCGCGACACAAGCTGGGCCGAGGCGTATGGTCTGCGCTACGCCGGTCGTTCGCCCTATCAGCCGGCCTACCTCGTGCCGAATGCCTCTTTCACCGGCGACATCCCGCCTTACCCCTATGCGCTGTACAACGGATCAGGTCAATGGCGCGCCGAGTTGCCGGCGATCCCGCTGGCGACGCTGGGCGAGCCGTTGTTCCAACGCGCGCCGGAGCACTACACCAGCCACGCCCAGACACCATTCGACCACCTGACCGATTACGCGGCGATTGCGCTGTCGGGCCGGCTGGCGCTGTTCGCTTTCCCGCTCGGCCAGAGCTACTACGATCAGGGCTACTGGGTTTACCGCGCCGCGTTCCAGGAGGCGCTGCGCCGGCTGTTGCCGCGTCCGCTGCTCGAAACGAACGCGCCGCTGAGCAGCGAAGTCACCGTCACCCACCAGGATGCCGATGAATCGCACGGCGAGCGGTGGATGGCGCATGTAGTCAACTTCTCGGCGCTGCGCCACACGCCCAAACACCCTGATTTTTACGATGATCCGATTGCGCTGACCGATGTGCATGTGCGCCTGAACGTGCCGCTGGCAGTGAAGACGGTGCGGGCGGTGGTGGCCGGCGTCGATCTGCCGGTGACGCCGGTCGATGGTGGTGTCTGCGTGACCGTCCCGCGCGTGCCGGTGCACGAGATCATCTGTTTCGAGGTGTAGCAGGGCCGCCCCACGCAGGTTTGGAACCTGCGGGAGGGTTGCCTGACTGCGGTGCTAGAATGATTTCGAGGTGGTCGCCATGACTCTGGATGAGATTCTCGAGGATATCCACGATCTGGAAGCTGACCTGAGCACGTATGAGCGCAAATACGGCGTGCTCTCGGAAACCTTCTACCAGTCATACATGGCGGGGGAAGAGCCGGCTGATGATGCGTGGGTTCAGGATTGGACGCGCTGGGCGAGCACCTATAAGGTCTGGCTGCGCCGCAAAGAGCATTACAAGCTGGCTATACAGAAGTTGACTGCCCAATCTCCTTCACTGTCCGACATCATTCAGCGGCGAGCGCGCTATGAACCCCTTTCAATCGCTGCGTGATTACGAGACCTTTGTCTACTCGCTTGCCGAGAAGTACCCAGCGATACTATCCTCGACCTTGACCGTGATTCACAGAGGCAGGCACCGCGCTGAGCTTGTTGGCGAGTTGCGCTTTTCAAGAGAGGTTCGCCTTTCAGTGCAGGAATACATTAGTCTGGACACAGAGCGTGTAGTGATTGAAGGTTACAGCTACGAGGTGTGGCATGGCGGTGAGAAAGCGTATTGGTACGACTCTCAGCCGCATCCGCATATCCCCGAATTGAAGATCACTGACCCACACCACAAGCACGTGCCGCCCGATATCAAGCACAACCGTATACCTGCGCCAGGTTTTAGCTTCACGGAGCCGAATCTACCCTTGCTCGTTACGGAAGTTGAGCGATATCTGGCATCGTAACGTCGGCACTTTGCGCAATGCCTGCGTAGTAGAGAATACCCTCCCGCAGGTTTGGAACCTGCGGGAGGGTTTCCTACGTCACGTCCACTTTCACCGGCAATTGCGCGATCACCTTGCGCAGGGCGTTGACAGCTATCTGCATCCCATCCGGCCCGCTGATTCCACCGTACTGCCCGGCAAACTTCAAGTGCGGCTCCAGCGTCAGAAAGCCCCGGTAGCCGCGTTCGGCCAGCGCTGTCAGCAGCCCCGGCACATCGCCGTCGCCTTCGCCAGCCGGCTTGACGCAGTGTTCGGAAAACGAGGCGTCCTTGATGTGCACGTGGGCCGTCAGATCGCCGAGCAGCGGCCAGGCGTCGGCCATCGGCTTCACACCGCACAGCACGTAGTTGGCCGGGTCGAAGGCGTTGCGCAGCGCCGGCGAGTTCACGGCGCGGTGAATATCCAGGCAGCGTTCCGGCACATCGCCGTAAATCTCGCTCTCATTCTCATGCGCCAGCGTAAGGCCGGCCTGCGCGGCGCGAGCGGTTAGCGCGCCCATACGTTCCATGATCTCCTCGCGGTAGTAATCCCACGACCGGCCCGGCGAATTCGCTTTCTCCGGCTTGTAGAACGAGAACACGCGCACCAGCGTGGTGTCCAGCGCGTGGGCGGCGCGGATGGCGCGCTCCATGTTCGCCATCTCATATTCGCGCGGCTGGTCGATCAACGACTTGCCGATCGGGCTGCCGATGGCCGAGACTTTGAACCCGCGCGCGTCGAGCATCTCCTTTGCGCGCGCCAACTGGGCCGCGTCCAGGTCCAGCACGTTCAAGCCCCACGCGGCGCGCAACTCCAGATAATGAATATCGTTTGCCTCCAGCACGTCGAGCTGGGTGGCCAGATCGTCGTCGATTTCGTCGCCAAAGGCGCTCAGAATAAAGTGTGTCATGGCAGGGTTGTGTGTCTTGAGTGCTGAGTGCTGAGTGTCGCAGGGCGCGAATGGCTCAATGACTCAATCGCTCAATCGCTCAACCGCTCAATTCTCGAATGACTTCATGAAGGCCAGCGCGTCGGGGGCCTGCGCCGGCAGGTCTTCCCAGGAACACTCGGCCGAGATGCGCGCGTTGTAGCCGGCTTCGCGCAGGGCGGCGATAAAGCCGGCGTAGTCGTATCCCGGCACGTGCGGGGCGCGCCGCCCCCCGCCGGCCACGTGCGCGTGCGCCAGAAGCGGGCCGGCCGCTGTCACATGCGCGACAGGCTCCTGCTCTACTTCGAGATGAAAGATGTCTGCCAGCAGCCGGATGCCGGGCAGCGCATACTCGTCCAGAAAGGCCTGGCTCTCGGCCAGCGTGTTAAACACGTTGCACTCGTTGCGATTCAGATGTTCGAGCGCGATCTGCAAGCCGGCGTGGTCGGCTTCATCGGCAATCAGCGCGATGGAGTCGGCCAACTCGGCCAGCGCCGCTGGGCGCGGCATATCATCGGGAATGCGCCGCGCGCCGCCGCTGCCCAGCACAACCACAGCCGCGCCCAGTTGCGCCATGCGGCTGAACGCGCGCCGCGTGTAGACGCGCAGGGCGTCCAGGTCGCGTTTGGGTCCGACCAGGGGCAACTGCGGCGGGATCAGCGCGTTGAACGCCTCGGCGCGCAGAGGCGCCGCGCCGAACGCGCGCAGGGCCGGCAACGCAGCAGCGTCGTCATCGAACGGCTGCACGGCTTTGGCCGGCAGCTCGCAGAAATCGAAGCCGGCCCGCGCGATCACCTCGATCTGCTCTCGCGTGGACACACAGCATCCATATCGCATCGCGTCAAATCCTTTTCAGCGCGAGCGCGCTCTCCATCTCTTTATGTTTTCACCCTCGCAGTCTGCGCCTGCCGGCCTGCAAGTCGCTCAGCAACTGGTGATAGGCCGCGCGATCGACCGGCAGCGTCACGGCGCGCTCCTCGAAACTGGACAGCGTGATGGCGTTGGCCAGCTCCAGCGACATCAGCGCCGACGGCCCGTTGGCGCGCGGCTGCCGGCCCTCGATAATGGCGGCCTGCATATCCACGTGCACCGCATAGTGCCCGCCGGCGTCGCCGGGAATATGCTCCGTCTCCGTGGCGACCTGGGGCGCGGCGAATGGCTCCGGGCTGGCGGCGATGTGCTCTTTGAGCGAGGGGGTGAAGCGCAGCGTGGTCAGCGTTTCGCCCACCAGTTCCAGCGCGCCGTTCTGGCCGATGATCTGGATGCTGCGCTGCACGCCGGCCTCGCCGGTGCTGGCGGCGATATATCCCGGCGCGCCGTTGGGATACTCGAGCATGGCCTGGAAGGTGTCCTCGCACTCGATGTCGTGGTAAAGCGCGCGAATCCAGCCCCACACTCTTTGCGGCGGGCCGGCCAGATAGCACAACAAGTCCAGCGTATGCGGCGACTGGTTCAACAGCACCGCGCCGCCCTCGCCGTTCCACGTGCCGCGCCACGCGGACATTTTGTAGTACGCTTTGGTGCGCAGCCACGGTTCGACCACCAGCACGCGCACCAGCGGACCAATCGCGCCGGAGTCGATCAGCCATTTGGCGCGCTCGATGGAGGGCTTGAAGCGCTGCTGGAAGTTGATCGCCAGCAGTTTGCCGGTCTGCTCGGCAGCGGCGATCATGCGATCGCCCTCGGCCACCTCGATCGACATGGGCTTCTCGACCACCACATGCGCGCCGGCTTCCATGCTCTCAACCGTCATCTGCGCGTGCAACGGATGCGGCGTGCAAATCACTGAGATATCCGGCTTGATTGCGGCCAGCATCTCGCGGTAGTCGGTAAAAAAGGGCGCGCCCAGTTCATCCGCGCGCGGTTTGCCGGTCTCCGCGTTGATGTCGCACAGGGCGGCGATGCGGGCGGTGGGAATCTGTTTGAGCGCGTTGATGTGGGTGGGGGCGATGACGCCGCCGCAGCCGGTGATGGTGTAGGTGAATTCGCGTCCTGCCTGCGGCTGTTGGGGGGATTCAGAACTCATTGATCTGTTCCTCGGTTGTGTGGAGTGCGCGCATAAATATGCGCGCGCATTTTAGCATCAACGATTCTTCACGGGTGTATTTCTCTGTGGGGACATGTTGCCCGGCTTTTGCAAAGTCTGTGGGCGTGTGTGGGGAGTTGCAGCGCAGCACCGTCGTCATGCCCGCGCAGTGCCCTGTGTAGCGCGCGGATTTATCCCGCGCAACGAGCGCGCGCAACGGTTCGGATTGCCCCTGCCGGGAAATGCATCCCGCATTTTCCGGTGTGCCAATTGGCCTGCGAAGCAGGGCAAGCCCGGCGGCTTGCCCTACAGGCATACCCACTGCGCGCGACACTCTCTGCCGGGGAATTCGCCCTGCTGGGAAATGCGCCCTTCTTCACGAGTAGCGCAAACTGTCAGATAATCGTCATCGCTCAATTCATCCTCCTGCGGGTTCACACTCTGCGGGAGGATCACACCGGAGGACAACGCATGCAAGCGCATTACGAGGCGAAACAGAGCGTGTGGACCCTGACGTGGAAGGACGTGCTGCTCCGGCTTCGTCTGGTCGACGGCGCGCTGAGCGCCGATTACTTTGGCCCGGCCGCCTGGGTCGATTCGGCCGCCGCGCAACCTTCCATCAGCGACGCTATTTGGGAGACACATTGTATGGCGAGCGTCGGCCTGGCGCCCGACGCAGCCCCGGCGCGCTGGGAGCTGGTGGATTGGTTGCAGCCCTCACCGCTGTCCGTCGCAATTCGGCTGCGTTCAGCCTGCGCGCCGCTGGCAGCCGAGGTTCATTTCTGCCAGGACAAGGACAGTGGCCTGCTGGTGATGCGCGCCGAGCTGACCAACGAAAGCCCGACCGATATTGTCCGCCTGAATCATGCCGTCAGCGCCGGCCTGTGTCTGCCGGCGCAGATCAGGGAGATCGTTCATCTCAGCGGGCGCTGGGGCGCCGAAACGCAAGTCCAGCGCCTGGCGTTGCCGGCGACGCAAATCATGCTCGAAAGTCGCTCCGGCAAAACCAGCTTTGAATGTGCGCCCTATGTCGCGCTACTGGCGCCGGACTACGCCTTCGTTTTCGAGCTGGCGTGGTCGGGAAACTGGCAGATGCCGGTGCGCCGGCTGGCCGATGGCCGGGTGACGGTGAGCGCCGGCCTGAATGACTGGGGATTGCGGCACGCGCTGCGCCCAGGCGAAAAGCTGGCCCTGCCCGAAGTGTTCGCCCTGTGCGCCAGGGGCGATTTGAACACGGCCACGCAACGCCTGCACGATTATCGCCGGCGCTTCCCCGGCCCGGACAATCAACACCCCGTGCCGGTGCAGTTCAACACCTGGTATGTCTTCAACGAGCAGGTGCCCGTGCGCCAGATGAAAGCCGCTGCCGACGCCGCCGCCGATCTGGGCTGCGAAGTGTTTGTGCTGGACGCCGGCTGGTACACCACCGAGGGCGAGCAGGCCGGCGAAGGCTGGTGGGCGCGCGCGGGTGATTGGGTTGTCAACTCGCACTGGTTTCCGAACGGCCTGGAGGAGTTGAGTGACTATTGCCACTCGCACGGGCTGGATTTTGGCGTGTGGTTCGAGCCGGAGGCGGTGGGCGCGAGCGCCGTCGTGCGCCGGGAACATCCAGAGTGGCTGCACGCGATTGGCGGCGCGCCCACGCCGCCCGATCAGCGCGCGATTCTGAACCTGGGTGTGCCGGAGGCGCGCGCGTTTATCCGCGAGCGCATCCTGCGCGTCCTGCGCGCCACCCGCGCGGAGTGGATGAAGTGGGATTTCAACACCGACCTGCGCCAGGGCGGGTGGGCGCCTGGCCTTCCGCCTGAATTGACCGATCACGACCCGCTCATCGCCCACTACCAGGGGTTGTATCAACTGCAACGCGAAATTCGAGACGCGATTCCGAATCTGACGCTGGAGATGTGCGCCGGCGGCGGCGGGCGATTCGACCCGGCCATTCTGGCCAACGCGCATGTGAACTGGATGAGCGACCAGACCAATCCGCTGATGAATCTGGCGATTCACTTCGGCAGCCAGCTTGCCCATTGCGCCTTCGAGTGCAACGACTGGCTGGTGGAATGGCCGCCGCACAGCGCCATCGGCGCGCAGACCGATCCGCGCGGCGACCTGGCCTTTCGCGCGCGGGTTGCCATGCTCGGGTCGTTCGGCATCAGCGCGCCGGTAGAGCGTTGGACGGAAGAAGAGAAGTCCATCGTCAGGACGCATGTGACGTGGTACAAACAGATCATCCAGCCGATCGTGCTCAACGGCGATCAGTATTTCCTGACCGAACCGCCGCCGCTGGATGGCAACGGCGACTGGGCGGCGGTGTGGTACGCGGCAAAAAACAGCGAGCGCGGTGTGCTGTTCGCGTTCCGGCTGGCCGGCGCAGACGCCCACCGTCTGTTGCCGCTGCCGGGGCTGAATCCCGAAGCGCGCTATCGCCTGCGTTCCCCGGAGGGCTGGACGGCCGAGCACACCGGCGGCGAACTGGCCGATGGGCTGGTCGTCGATCTGGATGATTTCTTCCGCTCCGCGCTGATCTATGTTGAACAGACGCAAATCTAGCAACGAGCAATTCGCGTCAAATCAATCGTCTGACAGATGACACATTCTGATGAATGAGAGGTGTGTTGTGTGCCGTCGACTGTCTCAGCCACAACGCCCAGCTTGCGTCGCGCGATCGCACAACACAAGCCGTGTTCTCAACGCCTGTCAGCGGTAGGATGGGCAGGCTGTCGGCGCGCATCCTGCTTTGAGTTGCGCTACGTAGCACAGATTTCCCATGCCCGGTCCAATCCACGAAACCGACCAGCGGCCCGGCGACCTGCCGCCGGCCTCGTCGCCGAACACCTGGCCGCCGCCGCCCCGGCGCGCCGGCTACATCCCCGCGCCGGCCAAACCCAGAACTCAGAACTCAGAATCCAGAATCCAGAATCCAGAATCCAGCACTCGGAATCCAGCGCTCGGCACTCAGCACTCAACACTCCGCACTCAGAAGTCAAAATCGTCAATCGTCAATCGTCAATCGTCAATTGGCAGCCGTCTGGCGCGCGCGTTCTTCGTGCTGGCCGTTGTCGGCGTGGTGATGTTTTTTGGCGTGATTGCCATCGGCGCGGCCGGCTATATCTGGATTTCACGCGACATCCCCGACGTGGCAACCCTGAAAGAGCGCCAAAGCCGGTTTGCCAGCACCAAAATCTATGATCGCAACAACACCCTGCTGGTCGAGTTGACCGATCCCACCAATCCGACCGCCGGCCGGCGCACATTTGTCCGGCTCGATCAGATCAGCCGCCGGTTGATCGAGGCCACGCTGGCCACCGAAGACCCCAACTTCTATCGCTATTCCGTTGGCTTCGATCCGATTGCCATCATCCGCATGGTGTACTACGCCGTGACCGAGCGCGAGTTTGTCAGCGGCGGTAGCACCATCACGCAGCAGGTGGCGCGCAATCTGCTCCTGTCGCCCGAAGAGCGCGCCGCCCGCACCGTCGAGCGCAAGTTGCGCGAGATCGTGCTGGCTAACGAGTTGTCCCGGCGTTACCCGCGCGACACGATCCTGGAGATCTACCTGAACGAGATCTACTACGGCAACCAGGCGTATGGCATCGAGGCGGCCAGTCAGATCTATTTCAACAAGCCGGCTGCGCAACTCAATCTGGCCGAAGCGTCGTTCCTGGCCGGCATTCCACAGTCGCCGGTGTTGTGGGACCCGGTGGCGAACAAAGAGAACACCCTGCGCCGGCAGCGCGTGGTGCTGGGCCTGATGGCCGATGCCGGCTTCATCACGCGGCGAGAGATTGCGCCGGCTATCGACGCCATGCGCGCCATGACTTTCCAGGCGCCGTTGCCGAATGTCTCCGGCGTCGCCCCGCACTTCATGGTCTACGCGCAACACCTGCTGAACGCGGAATATGGCGCCGACGGACTGTATCGCACCGGCCTGCGCGTCTACACCACGCTCGATCCGCGCATCCAGAAAATCGCCGAGGAGGCCGTCAGAAATCACCTCAGCACACTGGCCGGCCAGAACGTGACCAACGGCGCGGTGGTCGTGCTTGACCCGCACAGCGGCGCGATTCTGGCGATGGTGGGCAGCGCCGATTTTTATGACGAAGCCATCGACGGCCAGGTGAACATCGCCCTCTCATTGCGTCAGCCCGGCTCATCTATCAAGCCGTTCACGTATCTGGCCGCGTTTGAGAAGGGTTACACGCCGGCCACGCTGTTCTGGGACGTGGAGACCACTTTTGTCAATCAGTACGGGCAGACTTACACGCCGAAGAACTACGACAACAAGTTTCACGGCCCGATGTTGTTGCGCGAGGCGCTGGCGCGCAGCATGAACGTGCCGGCGGTGAAAGCGATGGAGTTCGTGGGCGTGCCGGCTTTTCTGGAGTTGACCGAGCGTGTAGGCATTCATTTCCCGCCCAGCGATATGTATGGCCTCGCCCTCACGCTGGGCGGCGGCGAGACCCGTTTGCTCGACCTGACCGCCGGCTATGCGACGCTGGCCGCCGGCGGCTGGAAAGTGACGCCTACGCCCTTCCTGCGTATCGAGCTGGCCGATGGGCAGGTCATCAGGGACTACGCGCAGGCCGCCGCCGCTGATCGTCAATCGCATCCGCCGGTTGTGTCGCCCGAACACGCTTATCTGATTGCGCACATTCTCAGCGACAACGAGGCGCGCGCCAAAACGTTTGGCCGCAACAGCGTGTTGCGGCTGTCCCGCCCGGCCGCCGTGAAAACTGGCACCACCAACGACTTCCGCGACAATCTGACAGTGGGCTACACGCCTGATCTGGTCGTGGGCGTGTGGGTGGGCAACAGCGACAACTCGCCGATGAAGGGCGTGTCGGGCATCAGCGGCGCCGCGCCCATCTGGCGCGAGGTGATGGAGCGCGCGCTGGAAGGCCAGCCTCCCAGAGAGTTCGCGCGCCCGCCCGGCGTCATCGAGGCCGAGATTTGTCTCGACGGCGGCCACCAGCCATCGCCCAACTGCCCGCCCGATCGCCGGCGCATCGAAGTGTTCAAGGCCGATCAGGGGCCGTTGCCGCCGGATGAGGCGCTGGAGCGGCAAGTGCAGGCCGGCGACCCGAACGCAGCGCCGCCCCCGCCGCCGGCGCAAAGCGAAATCGTCATCAGCCAGCCGGCGAATGGATCGCTGATCGGGCGCGGCCTGCTGTCCATCCGGGGCACGGTCAACCCGCCCGGCTTCCAGTCCTATCAGGTCGAATACGGCGAGGGGGATGAGCCAGGCGAGTGGCGCTGGATCAGCGGGCCGCACCTCAGCCCGGTGATCGACGGTCAATTGACCGAGTGGGGGATCGAGGGGTTGCCGGCGGGGCGCTACACCCTGCGTGTCACGACGTTCACGGACAATGGCGCAATCACCGGCTACACCCGCTTTGATGTCGGCCCGTGAGCGTGTCAGCGGGCGTCTGACTGCTCTGCCATGCGCGCCGATTCCGCTTCGGTGCGTCCCTGCGTGGTGAGCGACAGATCATCTCCGCTCCGCCGTAGCAAATCCGCCTGCGCCGCTTTGCGCGTGATGCGCCGGGCAAAGCTGGCGCTCCAGCGCAGTTCACTGCTCAGGTGGCCGATGGCGCTTTCAGCCTGCCGGTTGGGCGATTGCTCGTGATTGAGCAGATGCACCAGTAGCGTTTGCACGCCGAATTCCACCCGCTGACGTTGCAGCCGGCGCGCCCGCGCTACCAACCCGTGCTGCGGGGCAAACAGGAAGGCCAAGCCGAAGAAAACGCCGGTCATGGTGGCTATCGATCCGGCTACCGAGGCGTCCAGTGCGCTGGCGACGATATAGCCGGAGACTGCGGACAGCGCGCCGATTGCCGCCGCCAGCGCGATCATCACCGCAAGCCGGTCGGTCAGCAGCCAGGCCGTGGCCGCCGGCACAACGAACAGCGCCACGACCAGGATTGCGCCGACTGCGGTGAACGCGCCAACCGTCGTGATCGACACGACGGCCATCAGCGCATAATGAATCAGCGCCGGTGAAAATCCCAGCGCCGCCGCCAGGCCGGGATCGAACGTTGCTACTTTCAATTCCTTGTACAGCAGGCTGACAAACAGCGCGTTCATCAGGCATAGCCCGCTCATCACCCATAGTGATTGCGGGCCGAGGTTGACGCCGTTGATGTAAAGTAGATCGAAGGGGGCGAACTCGATGTTGCCATAGAGGATGGCGTCGGCGTCAAGATGAACATTGGCGAAATATCTGGACACGATGAACGTGCCGAGCGCGAACATGGCTGGGAAGACGATGCCAATCGCGGATTCGCCGGCCATGCGGCCGGTGTTTTGCAGCGCCTCGACCAGGCTGACGGTTAGAACGGCCGCCAGCACCGCGCCGGCGAACCCGGCCAGCAGGTCCGGCCCCTGCGCCAGGAAGTAGCCGGCCACCAGCCCCGGCAGAATGGCGTGGCTGATCGCGTCCACCATCATCGCCATGCGGCGCAGGATCAGAAAGGCGCCCGATAACGCGCAGGCGATTGCGACCAGCACGCCGGTGAGCAATATGACCATTGCAGAAGACATCGCAGATCCCTCAATAATGACCCAATGACTCAATGACTCAATCGCTCAATCTTTCCGCTCGTTGCTGCCGTCGCCGGATCGCATCCCACACCAGGCCGCGCGCCGGGGCAAAGAACAGCGATCCCAGCACGATGACTGTCAGGCTCAAAATAATGACCGGCCCGGTCGGGGTATTCGCTTCGCTCACACTGATGAGCGCGCCTGACACTCCTGACGCCGCCCCAAACACCGCCGCCAGCATCACCATGACGCCCAGCCGATTGGTCCATTGCCGCGCCGCCACAGCCGGCCCGACCAGCATGGCTGCCATCAACACCACGCCGACGGTCTGTAACCCGATGACGATGGCAATGACGATGAGAGATGTGAGCAGCACGCTCAAGCCACGCGCTGGGAACCCCAGACTGGCCGCAAACTCGGCGTCAAAGGCCAGCAGTTTGAATTCCTTGTGCAACGCTGCCAGGATAAGCAGCGCCGCCGCGCCGAGCAGGCCCATGGTCTGCACATCCTCGGCCACCAGCGTCGCCGCCTGCCCGAACAGAAACTTGTCCAGGCCGGCCTGATTGGCGCTCCCGCTCCTGCTGATGAATGTCAGCAGAACAATCCCGAACCCAAAGAATGTGCTGAGCACGATAGCAAGGGCGCTGTCTGTGCTGAGCCGGGTCTCGCGGACGACGGTTAGCAATAACAGGGTGGCCAGCCAGCCGGCCAGCGCAGCGCCGATTAACAACACCAGTGGCGCTTTGGAGCCGGTCAGCAGGAATGCTACGCAGATGCCGGGCAGCGCGGCGTGCGCCAGCGCGTCGCCGAGCAGTCCCTGCCGGCGCAGGACGGCGAAGCACCCCAGCGCGCCGCTGACGATGCCCAGCAACGCTGAACCCAGCGCCACGTTGCGCAACGTGTAATCCGTGAACAGCTCAATCAACATCTGACTTCATCCTCGCTGCGCAATCCCATCGGGCCGGCGCGTCGATCTTCTTCAAAGTGCTCGATGTGCCTGATGGCGGCGCCCATCGTGCCTCCGTAAGTCTTGCGCAGGTTGTCGCTGGTGAATGTGATTTCGAACGGGCCGGCGGCGATCAACCGCACGTTCAGCAGCGCCAGCCAGTCAAAGTATTCCGGCGCAGAGTCCAGATCGTGATGCACACACACAACCGTCTTGCCCCGGGCGCGCAGATCGCGCAACAGGTTGACGATGGCGCGCTCGGTCACGGCATCGACGCCGACGAATGGCTCGTCCATGAAATACAACTGCGCGTCCTGCGCCAGCGCGCGCGCCAGAAATACGCGCTGTTGTTGCCCCCCGCTCAACTGGCTGATCTGGCGGTCAGCAAGATCGGCCATGCCCACCTGCTCCAGGCAGCGCATAGCCAGCTCGCGTTGCGTTTTGCCGGGTCGCTTCACCCATCCCAACTGGCCGTATGCGCCCATCATCACCACGTCGAGCGCGTGGGTGGGGAAGTCCCAGTCCACGCTGCTGCGCTGTGGCACGTAGCCGACCATGCGCCGGCGCTCGGCGTAGGGCGCGCCAAAGATGCTGACCGTGCCGGCCACTACCGGCGCCAGGCCGAGCACGGCCTTGATTAGAGTCGATTTGCCGGCCCCGTTCGGGCCGATGATGGCGACCAGCCTGCCAGCCGGGATTGACAAATCAATATCCCACAGCGCCGGCTTGTCACGGTATGAGACGGTGAGATCCCGAATCTCTACTGGATTGCTCATCTGGCCCCTTACCTCAGAGCGCGAACGATCGTGTCCACGTTGTGCCGAACCATGCCAATGTACGTTCCCTCAGGCGCCCCATCGGCGCCCATTGCGTCGGAGAACAACTCGCCGCCGACGACTACTTCCCAGCCGCGCGCGCGCGTTGCTGCTTGAACAGCTTCGATGGACTCGCGCGGCACTGAGGATTCGACGAATATGGCTTTGATCTGCCGTTCGGCGATCAATCTGGCCAGCGCCTGCACGTCAGCCGCGCCGGCTTCCGCGGCTGTGCTGATGCCTTGCAGGCCGCGCACCTCGAAGCCATACGCGCGGCCAAAGTAGTTGAACGCATCGTGCGCGGTGATCAGTACGCGAGACGGCTCTGGAACCAGCGCAATCTGCTCCCGGACGTATTCATCCAGCGCGCGCAACTGCTCCAGATACATCTGTGTGTTGTGCTCGTATGTGCCTTGTGAGCCGGGGTCAAGCGCCGCAAGCTCCTGGCCGACCTTGCGCACGGCTTCCTGCCACAGCAAGACATCAAACCATATATGCGGGTCATACTGATCGGCATGGTCTTTGGACGGCAGCAGTCGCGCGCGGTCAATATCGTCGCTGACGCCGAAAGTGGGCTTGCCGGCGCGCGCCATCTTCTCGAACAGGTCCGTCATGCGCCCTTCCAGTTCAAGCCCGACATAGAAGATGATGTCGGCTTCTTCCAACCGGTTCACATCACCTGCGCTGGGCTTATACAAATGTGGATCGACGCCCGGCCCCATGAGGCCGGTTACTTCGACGCGCTCGCCGCCGACATTGCGGACGATGTCCGTGATCATGCCGACAGTGGTTGTGACTTTGATCTTGCGCTGCGCAAGGCTGGTTTCTGATGCGAGCGGCTGACCGCAGGCGGTCAGGCCGGCCACCAGCAGCGCCGTGGCGACCAGCGTTTGAACAGGTGTTCTTGACATCTCAAACCCTATTTTAGGTATGACTAAATTCCGCGAAGATCATACAGAGTCTGAGCAGGGTTGTCAAGGCACTTTTCAAAACCCAGAGGCGTTACAACCGACTCACGCCTGGTACACGAGGGAGTTGCCCTGCCGGCCTGCCACCGCGATGGCGCCCATCTGACGCAGGCAATAGGCCATCTTCCGGGCGAGGGAGCGGCTGATGCGCAGCGCGCCGGCCAGGTCGCGTGTGGTGAAGGTGCGCGCCTGTGGCTCGTTATCGGCTGAATAGTGCCCGCCGGTCTCGTGGAGGACACGCCCGGTTGCCGCCGGCCGGCCCAGCCACTCGACAGGCAGAAAGGCGCGAAAGTCGTTCGGCGTTTCCAGCATCTGGCGGCCCACGACATCGATCAGCCGGCGATCCAGGATGCGCCACCCGTTGCGTCGCCAACTGGCGCGCCGGCCATTGGCCGCGCACAGCACTTCTTCGGCGCGCACCAGCAGCACTTCAATGCTGAAGTTGGGATGTGCCACAAACCGGGCGATGCCGGGCAATTCGCGGAACACGTCAAGCGTCTGCCCGCGCTTCGGCGACCGCCGGCGACTGAGTTCGGTCTGTTCGTCGGGCGCCAGCCGGACGATCCACTTTTCCGCAGGCGCCGGGTATACCAGTCGCACGTGATGATTGCGCGTCAACGCCGCCAGCTTGCCGCGCATGGCAGAGAAGTTGCCGGTCTGAATCTCGATCAGCAGCGCGCCTTCCTCACGGACGATGTCCACGACATAGCCATCCACGCGGGTTTCCAGCGTGTCGCCAGGTTGCGCATACCAGGCTTTGAGCGCGGCATGCAGCGACATTTCGCGCATGACGCCGATGTGACCGGGTGGTTTGACCATGCCCTGCATCCCCGGAATCTTTGAGATTCCGAGGATGCGGGGGAATGTATCATGGGCGCATTAATGGGCGCATTAAAGGGTGCATTTCTCTGTAGGGGCAAAATATAGGGCATGACAAACGAGAAACTCAACCGATCGATTCGTGAAATGACCGAGGCCGAGATCGCCGCCCTGATGGAATGGGGAAATCAGGCCGAAGACGTGACCCTGACGGATATTGAGGATCGTGTACTGGAGGCGCGCCAGCGGATCGGTCAGGCCCTGATGAGCGCGCTGCTCGAACAGCAGGAAGAACGACGGAACGCCGAGATACCGATCAATCCCGAAACCGGCAAGCGACTGCACCCCAAAGGAAAAAAAAAGGGGCGATCGTGACCCGCCTGGGAACGATCGCATACGATCGGGCGTACTACTATGATGCGCACGAGTGCCGGGGGCGGTATCCTCTGGACGAGCGCCTGGGCATCCGGGGGCAGATCAGCGCCAGTTTGGAGCGCGAAATGGTGCTGCTGGGGGCGTGCCTGCCCTACGAGGTGGCGGCGCAACTGATGGAGCGGTTGATGCTGG
>CALBEF010000056.1 GCA_937927775.1 uncultured Anaerolineae bacterium
GTGGTGATCGTGGGGGCCGGCTTTGGCGGATTGCGCGTGGCGCGCGAGTTGCGCCGCGCGCCGGTGGAAGTCGTGCTGGTGGATCAGCACAACTATCACCTCTTTCAGCCGTTGCTGTATCAGGTGGCGACGGCGGCGCTCGACCCCGAAGAGATCGCCCACAACGTGCGCGGCCTGTTCCACGCGCAACGCAACTTCGCCTTCCGGATGGGCCGCGTGGCCGGCGCAGACTGGCAGCACAAGCATCTGCTGATGGCCGAGGGCCAGCCGATCCCCTTTGATTATCTGGTGCTGGCCGCCGGCGCTGTGACCAACGACTTCGGCATTCCCGGCGTCGCGCAGCACACCTTCCCGTTGAAGAGCATGAACGAGGCGTTGCAGTTGCGCAGCCATATCCTGTGTCAGTTTGAGCAGGCCGACGCCAACCCATCGTTGATCGAGGCCGGCGCGTTGAACTTTGTCGTCGTCGGCGGCGGGCCGACCGGTGTGGAGATGGCCGGCGCGCTGGTCGAATGGTTCCAGATGGTGCTGCGCAAGGACTATCCGCGCCTGGACATGTCGCGCGCGCGCGTTGTTCTCGTCGAGGCGCTGGATCGTCTGCTGTCCCCGTTCGACGCGCCGTTGCGCGAGAACGCGCGGCGCACGCTCGCAGAGCGCGGTGTGGAAGTGATGCTGGGCGAAGCCGTCAGCGAAGTGCGGCCCGACGGCGTGGCGCTGAAAAGCGGGCGCGTGATCCCGACCCGCACGGTGATCTGGGGCGCAGGGGTGAAGGGCAGCCCGCTGGCGGCGGCGATGGGCCTTGAACTCACGCGCGGCGGGCGGGTGGTCGTTAACCCTGACCTCAGTGTGCCGGGACGGCCGGATGTGTATGTGATCGGCGACCTGGCGGCCAGCAAAGACGCGCAGGGCAACCTGCATCCTCAACTGGCGCAGGTGGCGTTGCAGGGCGCGGCCTATGTGGCGCGCCAGATCGAGCGGCGCGTTGGCGGACGCTCATCGGCCCACCCCGATCAAACCAATGCTGCGCCGTTTGTGTACCGCGACCCCGGCGCGATGGCGACGATCGGCCGGCACGCCGCCGTCGCGCAATTCCCCATCGGCTGGCGCTTCACCGGCTTCGTGGCCTGGCTGATGTGGTTGTTCCTGCATCTGGTCTTTTTGATCGGCTTTCGCAATCGGCTGAACGTGCTGATCAACTGGATGTGGAACTATTTCACCTATGATCGCAGCTCGCGCCTGATTGTGTAGGGCACAGGCCGGCTTCGCGAAATTTGCCCGCAACGTCGCGGACGAAACGGACTGTGTGCGCGTCCGCGCTCGCCGGGCAAGCGCAGTACACTTTCCTGTGCCATGTCCAAAGAAACCATGACTCCCAAAGAACGCTGGCTGGCCGTCCTGAAGCGCGAGAAGCCGGATCGCGTGCCGATGGACTACTGGGCCACCGACGAGGCGACCGACAAGCTGATGAAATACCTGGGTTGCCCCACGCGCGAGCAGATGCTCGACAAGCTGCATGTGGATTACGTTGTTACTGCGCAGCCGGATTACGTCGGCCCGAAGCTGCCGCGCATGACCGACGTGTTCGGCTGCGTCTATCGTGATGTCCCCTATGGCGAAGGCGAAGGGGCCGGCGTGTACCGCGAAGTGGTCGAACACCCGCTGGCCCGCTTCACCTCGGCCGAGGAGATCGAGCGTGAATACACCTGGCCCAGCCCTGACTGGTATGACTACAGCGGCATCCCCAGCCAGATCAAAGGCAAAGAGGAGCATCCCATTCGCGGCGGTGGCTCCGAGCCGTTCCTGATCTACAAGAATCTGCGCGGACAGGAACAGGCGTTCATCGATCTGGTCGAGAACCCGGAGATCGCGCACTACTGCCTGGACAAGCTGTTCGATCTGGCTTACGAGAACACGCGCCGCATCTATGAAGCCATCCCCGGCAGGGTGATGATCAGCTACGTGGCCGAGGACATGGGCGGCCAGACCGACCTGATGTTCTCACCGCGCCAGATTCACACTTTTCTATTGCCGCGCATGAAGCGCATCATCGACCTGGCGCATGAGAACGGCGCGTATGTGTTCCACCACAACGACGGCAACTGCCGACGCATCCTGCCCGACATGATCGCCGCCGGCATTGACGTGCTGAACCCCATTCAGTGGCGCTGCCCCGGCATGGAGCGCGAGGGTCTCAAGCGCGACTTCGGCGACCGCCTCGTGTTCCACGGCGGCGTGGACAACCAGTACACGCTGGCGTTTGGCTCGGTGGAGGAGGTGCGCCAGGAAGTGCTGGACAACCTGCGCATCCTGGGCGAAGGCGGCGGCTACATCCTCGCCCCCTGCCACAATATCCAGCCGGTCAGCCCGCCGGAGAACATCATCGCTATGTACGAGACCGGCTACGAGAACGGATGGACGTAAGCGGGTCGTCGGCAAACTGCGATGAAATGCCCCGTGCGCTTGTCACTGATAATCCGAGTGATGAAGCGGGAAGTCCTTTTTCACATGTTGCAGCAACGACAGACCGAACTGGTCGAGAAATTCGGTGTTAAGTCGCTGTCCCTGTTCGGCTCAGTGGCGCGTGACGAAGCCACTTCCACAAGCGACGTGGATCTGCTCGTCGAGTTTGATCGGCCAGTGGGGTATTTCGGTTTGTTTGCCTTGCAGGATTATCTTGAAAACCTGTTGGGCTGCTCTGTTGATCTGGGGACGCCTGACAGCTTGAAGCCTCGCATCAGAGAGCGTGTCCAGGGAGAGTTGATGCGTGTCACCCGGGGGCTGGAAGGAGCGCATTCGCGACATACTGGATGCGATTGCTGAAATCCAGGAATTCACGCGAGGCATGGACTTCGAGGCGTTCAGACTGGATGACAAGACGATTCGCGCCGTCGAGATGAACTTCATCATCATCGGCGAAGCGGCGAACCGGCTACCGCAGGATGTTGAGGAGGAGTGTCCGGCCATTCCCTGGCATTTCATGCGCGCAATGCAGAATCGCCTTGTGCATGATTACTTCAAGGTTGATGAGAAGCTGATGTGGGATACCGTGCAGAATGATTTGCCGCCTCTTGTCCCCGAACTTGAGAAGTTGCTGTAAGGATTGCGCGCAGGTCAAAATACGCTTGCCCGGTTTGCTATACTCCCCGGCGTGACATCAACCCCGACCGGCAGCGTCAGGCTGAACGCCCGGCTGCTCCCCGTGTTGATCGGCGCCCTCCTTCTGCTGCAACTCATCACCCCCTGGCAGGGATGGATGATCCTCGCGGTGGGGCTGGGCGGCGCGTGGTTGATTGCCTGGCTGTGGGCGCGCGCATTGGGGCGCGGCCTGGTTTTCCGGCGCGAGATGCGCTATGGCTGGGCGCAGGTCGGCGACCGGCTTGAAGAGCGCTTCACCCTGCGCAACACCAGCCTGGCGCCGGCCCTGTGGGTCGAGGTGATCGATCACACGGCCATGCCGGACTATCAGACCGGCCGCGTCACCGGTGTGGATAGCCGCTCGCAAACGCAGTGGCGCACGCAGAGTCTGTGCACCCGGCGCGGCGTGTTCACCCTCGGCCCGACCACGCTGCGCTGCGGCGACCTCTTTGGCATTTACAGCGTCACCGTCGAGTCGCCCAGCGCGACCACGCTGATGGTGTTGCCGCCGGTCATCCCGTTGCCGCGCATCGAAGTTGCGCCCGGCGGACGCGCCGGTGAGGGCCGCCCGCGCGCCAACGCCCCCGAACAGACCGTCAGCGCCGCGACTGTGCGTGAGTACTCCCCCGGCGACAGCCTGCATCGCATTCACTGGCTGACCACTGCCCGGCGCGGCTCCCTCTTCGTCCGGTTGTTCGACAACACGCCGGCCAGCCACTGGTGGATCATGCTCGACATGGATCGCAGTGCGCACATCGGTCAGGGTCAGGACTCGACCGAAGAGCACGCCATCACGCTGGCTGCGTCGCTGGCCGATGCCGGCCTGCGCGCCGGCCAGTCGGTCGGCCTGACCGCCTTTGGCGACGATGCCGATGGAGGCGGCCTGGTCTGGCTGCCGCCTCGGAACGGCGACCCGCAGCGTTGGCGCTTGTTGCGCGCCCTGGCGCTCCTGCGCCCCGGTCGCGTCGCGCTCGGCGAGTTGCTCGAGCGCGCCCGGCCTGCCATGAGCCAGTTTTCCAGTGTGATTGTCATCACGCCGGCCGTTGCATTCGCAGAGCCGGCCCGCGCCCCGGCGTGGTGCGATCGCCTGCTGATGTTGCAACGCCGGGGCGTTGTGCCCACCGTTCTGCTGCTCGACGCCGGCGCGTATGCGGACGGCGCGCATGGCGGACAAGTTGGCTTGCCGCGCGATCAGGCCGCGCGCGCGTCGCGCCTGCTGGCCGGCCTGGGTATCGCCGGCCAGGTGATCGGGCGTGATGTGTTTGATCGCCCAGAGAGCAAGCCGGGCCATGAGGGCGAATGGGAATGGCGCATTTTGCCCACCGGCAGGGTTGCGCCCGTGCGCAAGCCCAGCAATGTCGATTGGAGAACTGTGCCATGAGCATCCTTCAGGGCGCAGTCGGCTGGCTGCTGCGCCGGCTGGGATTTGCCACCTTGCTGATGCTGGCGATTCTGTTTGTGCCGCAGTTCGCGCTCGCCTTTGTGCTGGCGCAGAACGCGCGCGAATTGGACAGCGGCTTATTGTTAGGCATGGCCGCGTTTGCGTTGATCGTGGCATGGTGGCTGGCCCGCGTGTTTGCGCCGACCCGGCTCGGCTCACTCTGGGCGCTGTTGCTGGCATTGGGGGTTGGGCTGCCGGCGGTCGCGGTGCGCGTGGGCGGACTGGCCGGCAAACTGTTCGCGCTGGGCGCGCAACTGGCAGACACGTATCGGGCGCTGAGCGCGCCTTTTGCCGATCCCGCGCCGTATCTCGAACAAGTTGCGCTCTCGCTGAGCGATGTGGCCGGCGATCTGGCAACCCTGTGGGGTCGGTCACAAGCCTGGCTGGTCGAGGTGGCGCAGGGACGCCCGGCCTTCGATCCCGTTGCAACATCGCTGGTGTGGGCTTATGTGGTCTGGGGGGTGGCCGCGTGGAGCGCCTGGGCTGTGCGCCGGCATGCCAGCGTGCTATTGGGCTTTGCGCCGACGGTGGCCGTGCTGGCCCTCACAGTGTTGTACGTTGGCGATGAGCCGCGCGCGCTGCTCGCGCCGCTGGGCGCGGGATTGGCCCTCATGGTCGTCATCGGGCAGGCCGGCCGCGAGGCGCGCTGGCGCGCCGTCGGCATGGACTTCTGGGAGGGCATGCGACTGGACATGACCATCTCGGCTGTCCCGTTGTTGATCCTGTTGCTCATTGCAGCCAGCGTTGTGCCAACCTTCTCGCTCGAGCAGGTGGCGCGCTGGACACAGCAAACCTTCGCGCGCCCTGTTGCTGAGGAGCGCCCCGTGGTGCCCGAGTCGCTTGGCCTTCAGCCGCGCCCGCGCCCGGCCCGTCCGCTGGACAACCTGCAGGCGCCCGGCCTGCCGCGTCGCCACCTGATCGGGGCCGGGCCGGAGTTGTCGCGCGAACTCATCATGTACGTCAACACCAGCGACATGCCGATGCCGATGGACGGCATCCCGCCGGAGTTGTACGAGGCCGGCGACATCCCGCGCCTGTACTGGCTGGGCAGCACCTATGACTTCTACAGCGGTCTGGGCTGGTCGACCAGCGGCACGCGCGAGGAGCAATTTGCCGCCGGCCAGCCGCTCATCACCGAGACCCTCACGGCAACGTTGAGCCAGACCCATCGGCGTGTGCGTCAGGCATTCCTGTTGATGGACAACCCGGCCGGCGTGCTGTACGCCGCCGGCGTCTTCGTGTCTGCCGATAGCGACTACACCGCAGTATGGCGCTCGTTCGACGATCTGTTCAGCATTCGCGCGCCGGGCGTCACCGAATACCGCGCGGACTCGTATGTGTCCAACGTGTCCGAGTCGAAACTGCGCGAGGCCGGCTCAAACTACCCCGACTGGGTTCTGGAACGCTACCTTAAATTGCCTGATTCGCTGCCCGACCGGGTTCGCGCGCTGGCCCGCGACCTGACGGCGACGGCGCCGACGCCCTATGACCGCGCCAGAGAGATCGAGTCGTATCTGCGCGGGTATTCCTACACGCTGGATTTGCCGGCCCCGCCGATCGGCCGCGATGTGGTCGATTACTTCCTGTTCGATCTGAAGCGCGGCTATTGCGACTATTTCGCCACGTCGATGGTAGTGCTGGCGCGCGCCGCCGGCCTGCCGGCTCGTATGGCGGTTGGCTATGCCAGCGGCACATACGACCCCAGAGCGGCGCGCTATGTTGTGGTGGGGACGGATGCGCACGCCTGGCCGCAGGTATATTTCCCCGGCTATGGCTGGATCGACTTCGAGCCGACCAGCGCCCGGCCGTTAATCGACCGGCCGGCTGATCCACGCGAATTCGATCTGTCTGCGCTGCCGCGCACTGCGCCGAGTGAGCCGATTACCGCCCAGCGCATTCGCGCCGAGGGGCAGCGCATTGGCGCTCTGCTGCTCATCGCCATGGCGATCGTTTCGGTTGGGGCGGTGTGGCTGCTGGGCGACACCTGGCGTTTGAGCCGGCTGTCGCCGGAGCAGGCGATTGCGCGCCTGTATGGGCGCGTGTATCGGCGCGGGCGCGCTCTGGGCGTGGGCGCCGGCGCAGGCGACACGCCGTATGAGTTCGGCGCCGGCCTGGATGAACGCTTGCGCGCGCTGCTGGATGCGAGCGCCGACGCGAGTCGTCAGGCGGATGCCCGTTTTGAGATCGACCGGGCCGAGTTGCGCCGGCTGGTTGATCTGTACGTGCGCGCGCGCTATAGCCCGCACGCGCAGGATGCCGGCGCGCGTGATATAGCCATCAACGCCTGGCGGACGGCGCGGCGCGCCCTGTGGCTGGCCTGGTTGCGCCGGCTGTTGATGCGCCGGGCGCAAGCGAGCAGGCGGCGGTGAATTCGCCTTACGCGCGCGAGGGATCGGAGAAGGGCCAGCGCGGCGCCAGCCATACATAGACGATCATGCCGATCAACTCGACCAGCGATTGAAAGACGATGGCGACCACGGCCAACTGGAAGGCCGGCGGAAGCGCCAGCGCCAGCGGCAACACCACGAATGAATTGCGCGTGCCGAAGCTGAACGCCAGCGCGCGTCCCTGCGCCGGGGGCAGCCTGAACAAACCGGCCAGAATGCGCGCCAGCAGGCCGGCCAGCGCCAGAAAGCCGGCGAACACCGCCAGCAGTTCTTTCAACAGCTCCACCGCGCCCAGAACCACGTTCACCTGCGTCGCAGCAATGATGAAGACCACCACGCTCAACAGCGGAATCGGCGCCCAGCCCAGATGGTTCAACAGCGCCCGGCCCCGCGCGCTTCGTTCTGCCCATTTCTCCGTGATGAACGCGGCCAGCAGTGGCAGCGCGATGATGCCGCCGAACGCGACCAGCACTTCCTGCCGCGCCAGGTTGACTGCCACCGTCTCGCCCAGAAAGAGCGAAAGGTAGAGCGGCAACACCAGGATTTGCAGCAACAGGCTGAGTGGCGCAAAGGCGATCGCGCGCCGGGTGTCCCCTTTACCCAGGTGGGTGAAGGTGATGAACCAGTCGGTGCACGGCACGAGCAGCACCATCAGGATACCCAGGCGGATTGCTGGTTGCTGTGGCAGCAGCGGGGTCAGCAGCCACAGCATGGCCGGAATCAACACAAAGTTGCCGACCAGGGCCAACGGGATGAAGCGCCCGTCAGAGATCGCCTCGCGCAAGTGCGCCAGCGGCACCTGGGTGAATGTGGTGTAGAGCAGCAGCGCCAGAACAGGCCACAACAGCCCTTCCAGCGCGCCGGCCTGTTCTGGCCACAGCGCCCCGACCGCCATGCCGCATCCCACAGCGGCGAGATAAATCAGCGCCTGGAACTTTTCAAGCGTTTCGCGTTTCAAGCAGGCGTCGATTCTCTCACAGCATGATTCTCCTGCCAGCTTTCAGTCGGCAGGAGGCGCCGGTTTCTCACTGCCGCTTAAGCGCCTTCAGTCGCTCGTTTTCTGCGCGCGCTTTGTAGAAGGGGTCGAGCGGATAGCAGCCCGACACCATGCCGTTGCGCGGGGCAGTGGTGCAGTCGCTGAAGGTGCGGCACAGTTGCTTTGTGTTCAGGCCGCGCCCGCTCAGCGCGTCAGCCGGCAGGGTGGGGTAGGCCAGCACCATGCGCCCCAGGCCGATAAAGTCCACGTTGCCCAGCCGCACTTGCGCCTGGCCCACGTGCGGCAGGTAGTCTTGCAAGTAGGTGTAGCCCGAACCCACAATCGCCAGATCGGGGAACTGCTTTTTTAAGGTCGCAGTGGCGTGAATCTGGCGCGCGACGCCGACCAGCGGATCTTCGGGCGGCAGATAGCCATCGCTGGGCGGGAAAGCGGCCGGGCGCTGGATATGCGGGTTGTAATAGGGGCTGCCGGCGCTCAGACACACCAGCCGGATGCCCAGCTCGCGCAGCAGTTGCAGAAACTGCGCCGCTTCGCTCAGGTCTGGCCGGGTGGGGTCATGTGGATCACAGCCAAACGCATACGGATAATCGCCTTCGATGGTATCCGGCACGCCGACGGCGTCCGGCCCTTTCTTGAAGGGAACGAAGTCAAAGGCGCTCAGCCGCACGCCGATGTCGAGGCCGGGCGCGTCGCGGCGCGCGGCTTCCACCAGGGCGCGCAGGAAGCGCGTGCGATTCTCAAAACTGCCGCCATAGCGCCCCGGGCGGGCACGGGCGCTGAGAAACTCATGGCCCAGATAGCCGTGGCAGTGCTTGAGATCGACGAAGTCGAAGCCGGCCTGTTGCGCCTGTCGCGCAGCGCGCGCGAAATCGCCGATCAGGTCATCGATCTCGCCGTCGCTCAGCACCGGGTAGTCGGCCGGAATGCCGAACTTACGGTCGAGCACAGGGTGATGATAAAGAATCTTCGGCTCCAGTTTTGCTTTGTCGTTCGGTCGCGCAAACCGGCCGGAGTGCGTCAACTGCAAACCGATGACCAGATTGTTTGTGGCGCCAAAGTCGCGCGCGTGGGCTTTTAACAATTCCTCGCGCAGCCCGGCCAGGTCTTTCAGATTGGCATCGTTAATCATCAACTGGTTCGGGTTGGCGCGGCCATCGTGCCGCACGGCGACTGCCTCGCCGCCCCAGATCAATTTGGCGCCGCTCTCGCCGAAGCGCTGCCAGCGCCGGATTGTCAGGTCTGAGGGTTTGCCGTCGGGCGTGCCGTCCCAGCCCTCCATCGGCAGAATGCAGAAGCGATTGCCGATCTGGAATGCTGCGCCGTTTGCGCGCGGCACGGGCAGCGGCTGCGCCAGCGGCGATTCCGGCGCGGCCAGCACGGCATCGTCCAGCTCCAGGTCGAGATTGAGTTCACGCAGCCGGGCGCGCAGGGCGTCGGGGGTTTTGAAGGAAGCGATTTTGGGGAATTGCATGGGAGTTGTCAGTCGTCAGTCGTCAGTGGTCAGTAGCCAGTCGTCAGTAGTCAGTCGTCAGTAGTCAGACGCAATACGCACTACGCACTACTCATCTCACAGTCTTCGCAGATGAAAGCCGCCATCGACGTTGATGACTTCGCCGGTCGACATGGGAAACGCGCCTTCGGCAATGGCAACGACGGCGCGGCCCACATCTTCGGGCGTGCCCCAGCGCCGGATGGGCGTCAGCCCTTCGGCGATCAGCTTGTCGTATTTGGCTTTGGCCACGCTGGTCATGTCGGTGTCGATGATGCCGGGGCGAATCTCGTACACGTTGATGGCGTGATCGGCCAGCCGGTCGGCGTACAAACGGGTCATCATCGCCATGCCGGCCTTGGACAGGCAATACTCCGCGCGGTTGACGCTGCTGGTGTAGGCGCTGATCGAGCCGATGTTGATGATGACGCCGCGCAGAATGGTTTGCGCCTCGATCAGCTTCAGCATGGCTTTCGCGGCGCGCTGGGTGAGGAAGAACGGGCCTTTCAGGTTGACGGCCATCACTTCGTCGTAGCTGGCCTCGCTCAGATCAAGCAGGTCCACGCGCTGGCGGGGAGCCATGCCGGCGTTGTTGACCAGCGCGTCGAGGCGCCCGAAATGGCGCAGCGTTTCGTCGATCAGCCGTTCGCGGTCTGTTGCGCTGGCGACATCCGCTTGAAGCAACAGGCCGCGCCCGCCGGCCTGCTCGACTGCGCGCAGGGTATCTTCGGCGGCTTCAGCGTTGCCCCGAAAGTTGATGACGACGCCCCATCCGCGTTCGGCCAGCGCGAGCGCCGCGCCGCGCCCGATGCCCCGGCCGGCGCCGGTGATTAGCGCAACCGCCGCGTTCATGGCGTCTCCCCCAGCGCCTTGATCCCCCTGGCGACGGCTTCCAGAAAGAAGTGATCGCCCCACATCGTGCTCTCATCCACCCCCAGCCCTTTGCGCTGATGATATATGCCGTGCTTCAGGATGCCCTCCCAGCCCGGTGTGTTGATGGCGAGAAACTCCGGGCCGGTCAGTGTGTCGAGGATGCGCAGCGCATAGTCGCGGTACAGCCAGGCGCGGGCCGGGTCGGTAGTCAGGCGCGTGAGGTTGAACAAGCCGCTGGCTGCAATCGCAGCGGCAGAGCTTTCATAGGGGCAGGGCGGGTTGGGTTCATCCCAGTCATTGGGCGGCACGCCGTGATCGGGCGTGTGTTCGATGTAGTACTCGGCGCAGTGTTGGGCTGTGGCAAGGAAGCGTGGATCGCGGCTGAAGTAGTAGGCCGTGCCGAAGCCGTACAGCGCCCAGGTCAGCCCGCGCGCCCAGGATGAGTCGTCGCGCCAGCCCTGATGCGTGCTTTGGCGGATGAACGCGCCGGTCTCGGTGTTGAACAGCCCCTCGTGCGCCGTGCTGCCGTCGCCCCGCACCAGATAGCGCCGGCTGGTCAGACAGTGCTGCATGGCGATGCGCCACAGGTTTTCGTCGCCGGTCTGCTGCGCTGCGTAGAAGATGATGCCCACGTTCATCATGATGTCGATGAACAGGCTGTCGTCGGCGACGAACGAGCGCAGATACCGGCCTTTCTCCCTGAAGCGCAACGCGAGGGTCTGGCCGGCCTCGATCACCACCTGATTGATCGTCGCGTCGCCGGTCACGTCGTACCAGCGTTTCCAGGTGGACCAGAACAGAAAGCCCAGGTCGTGCACGTTGCGGTCGGTCTTGCGGTGTTCGATCAGGCGCGAGTAGTGTTCGGCGCGCTGACGCCAGATCTCCTGGCCGGTGTGCTGATACATCAGCCACAGTTGGCCGCCCAGGAATCCTTCGCACCAGTTGGTCCACGCTTCGCCGCCGTGCTTCCATTTGCCCTGTTGGGTGTACATGGGGAAGAAGTCGGGATGCGTGGTGACGAGGTGTTCGAGCTGCCGGCCGGCGAACTCGAAAGCTGCTTCGCATTTGCTCAGTAATGTGTTTTGATTGCTCAATGCCGCCCTCCGGGCGGCAATGATAGCAGAGGCAAACCGCAGAGTTGCGAACCCTGACCCCTGATGAGCAAACAGTCAGGACGGGTTATCATATGCGCTTGATCCCATATGGCGCCTTATCTCAGCACTCAACGCGCCGGCACTGCCAATCCCACGCGCGCGCTCCTCGATGTCGTTCTCGCTGTTGTTCTGGTCTCGGTCGCTATCCTCTATCTCCAACCCGGCCTCAGCCGCTGGCTGAACATCTATGACGAAGGACTGATGGTCTATGGCGCCGTGCGGGTGATGGATGGGCAAATTCCCTACCGCGATTTCTGGGCTATGTACAGCCCCGGCCAGTTCTACGTGCTGGCCGGCCTGTTCCGCCTGTTCGGCCCGTCGATCATGGTCGAGCGATGGTGGGATGTGGCCGTGCGCGCCGCGCTGGCATGCGTGGTTTTCTTTCTGGCCCGGCGTTTATCGTCGTGGCCGGCGGCGCTGCTGGTCTGGCTGCTGACGCTGATGTGGCTGGAGTACTTCGGCTTCTTCGGCTATCCCATCTTCACCGGCCTGTTGTTCATCTTTCTGAGTTGCCTGGCGCTGACGGAGGGGCTGCGCGCGGCTGCCGAGGGGCGCTCTGATCGGCGCGCGCTTGCGCTGGCCGGCGGACTGGCCGGCGTGGCGGCATGGTTCCGCCATGATCTGGCGGTGTACGCGATCGCGGCCGCCGCGCTCGTTTTGTTTGCGCATGGTGTGAGCCGCGCTGCGCGCGGCAATGCCGCGCAGCGCGTGGTTGTTGCTGTCCGCCGGCTGATACCCTATGCGGCCGGGCTGGCAATTGCGGCCGGGCCGGTGGCAGTGTTGCTGTTGCTCGCTGTGCCGGTTGATGCGTTGTTGCATCAACTGTTGATCTTCCCGTTGACCGTGTTCCCGCGTATGCGGCAGTTGCCCTATCCGCCGTTCAATCTGGAGAAGTTCCCCTTCTACTTTCCATTCATGGCCTGCGCCGCCGTCGCGCTGCTGATCGCTCTGGCCGCGTGGCGGCTGCGTCGCGCCGGCCCGGATGAAGCGCGCGCGCTGCGCGATGTTCGCTGGCGGGTCTGGGCTGTCGGGGCGATTGTGCTGTTCGGCCTGTTCGGGTTCAATCAGGCCAACATCCGCTCCGACCTGATTCACATTCCGCAGTTCTTTCTGCCGGCGGTCGCGTTGCTTGCGCCAGTGATTGCCGGCTTCAGGCCCGTGCTCAGGGAGTATAACTACGCCTTCGCTGCGCCGGCAATCACGGTTGCGCTGCTGCTGGCATTCCCGGCTGTGAGCAATTACCTCAGCGCCAGTTCGCAGCCGCCGCCCCCTCACGATGTGGCGCGGGCGCAGGGCGCGCCGGTGGAGCCAAACCAGTTGCGCGCCATTCAGTTCATCCGCCAGGCCACGACGCCGGCAGACACGATCTACTCTGGCGTGGGCCGGCACGATCGCGTCTTTGCGAACGATGTGATGTTCCATTTCCTGGTCGAGCGCCACAGCGCCACGCGCTACCACGAGCTGCACCCCGGCCAGGCCAGCACGCGGCCCGTGCAGGAAGAGATCGTGGCCGACCTGGAGCGCAATCGGACGCGCTACATCGTCCTCAGCGACATGTTCAATGAGGTGTGCGAGCCGAACGCCAGTTGCGAGAGCACCGGCGTGACGCTGCTGGACGACTACATCCGCTATCACTACAGCACCGTCGCCCAGTACGGCCCCTATCGGGTGCTGTCGCGCTGGCGATGAGCATGGCATGTAGAATGGTCTGAGAGTGGCGACGAAGGCTTTGGTGAAGATGAAGACTCGGGTGACAAAGCAAGACCTGCAAACATATACCCGGCGCTGGCAGCTTGTGGATCAACGAGACGCGGCCGCGCAGCGCGCGAGAACGATCGATGAACGCTGGCATGAGCTGATGATGCTCTTTGCTTTCGCCGCTGAAGCCGGCCTGCTCGTTCATGATGATTCGCGCGATGAGCACGATCAGGCGGCGGTGTGGGAAAGATGGCAAAAGCTCAGAGTCGGCAGGTGACGCAGCATCTGGCTGGCATCGGGAGTTTGCCGCTTTCTCAAAGATAGCATGCCGGAGTCAGAGATTGTGTTGCGCGACGCGACGCGCGAGGACGAGCCTTTGCGCGCGGATGGTTTGCCGGCGTGTCGCTCAGCGTCACGATCGGCAACCCGGCTGCGCGGCTGTACGAGCGGTCTGGCTTCGTCATCGTGTCGCGTGCCGGCGGCTCGGCTGCCATGTTGCTGCGCTGGTGACGCGCGCCGTGCTATAGTGACGGCCCGGCGCCGTTCTTCTGACAAGCCATCGCGTTTCGCGTCCCGGCGCATCTGGATTTGCCCAACTCGTAAAAACCGTGTGCAGGAGTGAGTTCATGTCACAACAAGGCGTGGTTCGCCGGGCGCGTCCCGCCAAAATCGGCGTGTTTGGCATCGGCCTGGCAGCGTACTGGCCGCAGTTCGAGGGGTTGAAAGAACGTCTGGAGGGATACCAGCGCGAAGTTGAAGCGCAGTTGAGACAGTTTGGCGGCGATGTGGTCTCCGCCGGCCTGATTGACACTGCCCCGGCTGCCGTGGCCGCCGGCGACCTGTTCATCCGCGAAGATGTCAATCTGGTGGTGTGCTACGTGGCGACCTATGCCACTTCATCGCAGGTGCTGCCGGCGGTGCAGCGCGTGCGCCGGCCCGTGCTGGTGCTCAATCTGCAACCGACCCCGCAACTGGACTACGAGAACATCACCACCGGCGAATGGCTCGCCAATTGCTGCGCCTGCTGCGTGCCGGAGATTTCCAACGCCTTTGCCCGCAGCCGCATTCAGTTCAATGTGGTGTCCGGCATGTTGCGCGACGACCCCCGCGCCTGGGGCGTGATTGGCGAGTGGGTGCAGGCGGCATCGGTGCTGCGCTCGCTCAACCGCAGCCGCATCGGTTTCCTCGGCCACACCTATCCCGGTATGCTCGATATGTACTCCGACTTCACCATGCACCATGCCCAGCTTGGCGCGCATATCGAAGTGCTCGAGATGGATGACCTCGAGCAGCGCGTCAACGCGGCAACAGAGACGGAAGTTGCGGCGAAGAAAGAGGAGATTCTGTCTGTGTTCGAGATCGCCGAGCCGGGCAGCGACAAGATCTCCATGCCGGTGACGCCGGAAGCGATGGACTGGTCGGCGCGTGTGGCGTGCGGCCTCGACCGGCTGGTGAGCGACTTCGATCTGGAAGGGTTGACGTACTACTATCGCGGCCTGGACGGCAATGTGCACGAGCAACTGGGCGCCGGCGTGATTGTGGGCAATTCGCTGCTCACGGCGCGCGGCGTGCCGTGCAGCGGCGAGGGCGACCTTAAAACGTGCGTCTCGATGTTTATCATGGATCGGCTGGGGGCCGGCGGTTCCTACACCGAGTTCTACGCGATGGACTTCGTCGAGAACTTCATTCTGATGGGGCACGACGGCCCCGGCCACATCGCCATCAGCGACCGCAAACCCAAACTGCGCGGGCTGGGCCTGTATCATGGCAAGCGCGGCTACGGCATCTCGGTCGAGTTCAGCGTTAAGACCGGCCCGATCACCATCCTCGGCGCGACGCAAACCGCAGCGGGCAACCTGAAGTTTCTGGTGGCAGAAGGCGAATCCATCCCCGGCCCAACGTTCAGGATCGGCAACACCAACTCGCGCCTGAAGTTCGACCTGGGGCCGGCCCAGTTCATGGATAAGTGGTGCGCCGAAGGGCCGACGCATCATGTGGCGCTGGGCGTTGGTCATCAGCGCAGCAGGATCGAGAAAGTTGCCCGTCTGCTGGGTCTGGAATGCGTGGTGATGTAAAGATGTTCGAGTGGCCGAATGGCAAACGCGCCGCAGTCAGCCTGACCTTCGACGACGCGCGCCCGTCGCAGGTCGATCGCGGCGTCCCGATTCTCAACGCGCGCGGCGCGCGGGCGACGTTTTACCTGTCGCCCGCAAACATCGCGCAGCGCGGCGCGCAGTGGAAAGAGGCAGCCGCTGCCGGCCATGAGATGGGCAACCACACGCTGTCGCATCCCTGCACCGGCAACTTCCCCTGGTCGCGCGCGAATGCGCTGGAGGACTACACGCTCGAGCGCATGGAGCGCGAGCTGATGGAGGCCAGCGCGATCATTCGTCACACGCTGGGTGTGACGCCGCAAACGTTTGCCTATCCCTGCGGCCAGAAGTTTGTCGGGCGCGGCCAGGGCGCGCAATCCTACGTGCCGCTGGTGGCGAAACACTTTCTGGCCGGGCGCGGCTTCAAAGACGAGGCGGTTCAAGATCCGCTGGCCGGCGATCTGGCGCAGGTGATGGGCATCGACGCCGACGATCAATCCTTCGGACAGTTGAAGGTCTGGATTGATCGGGCGACACAGGCCGGCGGCTGGCTGGTCTTTGCCGCGCACGACGTGGGCGACTTCTCGCGTCAGGCGATGGGGGCGGATGCGCTCGACGCGGTGTGCCGTTATTGTGTCGATCCGGCCAACGGCATCTGGATCGACACCGTTGCGGCGATCGCGGCATATATTCGGCGCGCACGATAGGGTGGGGCCAGGCTTTCAGGAAAAGTCGCGCGTAACGGCCCGCGCGCGGACATGCGCGTGATGCCGCTACGGGCCTTTTGCGGGGATGTTCATCTTTTCGCCCAAACAGGTGCGTGTACTTGACATTGGAGCACAAGTAAGCATGGCAGATACGGTGCAGGGTTTATTGCAGCGCACGCGCAAGGGAGGATACTACATTCGCCCGGCGGATAAGCCGTCGCGCGAAGTGAGCGTGCCGCCGGCGCTGGTCTCTCGATACGGCCTGCTGCGCGGCGCGCAGGTGCAGGGACAAGCGCGCGCCGGCCAGCGCGGGCTGGAGCTTGCCACACTTGAGTCGGTGTGCGGCCTGTCGCCAGACGCCTTCAAGGCGCGCACGCCTTTTGCAGACCTCGTGGCAATCGACCCCGACGAGCGGTTTCAGATCGGCGAAGGCGGCGACATCAGCGCCCGTATCGTTGATCTCGTTGCGCCGATTGGCAAGGGCACGCGCGGCCTGATCGTCGCGCCGCCCAAAGCCGGCAAGACGATGCTGTTGGAGAAACTGGCCGGCGCCATTCATCAGGCCGACCCACAGACGCGCATCGTCGTCATGCTGGTCGACGAGCGGCCGGAGGAAGTCACGTATTTCCGCCGCATGGTGCAGGCCGAGGTGTTCGCCAGCTCCAACGATCAGACCGTGCAACAGCATATCGACCTGGCCGAGCTGATGCTGGATCACATCCGCGTCGAACTGGAGTGCGGGCGCGATGTGGTGGTGCTGGTGGACAGCTTCACCCGGCTGGTGCGCGCCTTCAACCTCAGGGGCACAGACTCCCACCGCACGTTGTCGGGCGGATTGGACGCCGGGGCCGCCGAACTGCCGCGCCGGCTCTTTGGCCTGGCGCGCAACGTCGAAAACGGCGGCTCGGTCACGATCCTGGCGTCGATTCTTGTGGACACCGGTTCGCGCATGGATCAGGTCATTTTTGAGGAGTTCAAAGGCACGGGCAACAGCGAAATCGTGCTCGACCGTTCGCTGGCCGAGGCGCGCATCTTCCCCGCCGTCAACATCGTGGCCAGCGGCACCCGCAAAGACGAGCGCCTGTACACGCCGGACGAGCATCGCCGCATGGTCGCGTTGCGCCGCATCCTGCTCGACTACAAGCCCAAAGAGGCCATGTCCTTCATGCTCAAGCTGATGGACAAATACCCGACCAACCGCGATCTGCTGGCGCGCGTGCCGCTGAACGGCTTTAACTGAGCGCCGGCTTTTAAGGTTCGTCCTGGTTGCAACCAAACCTGCCCTCAGTTCTTTCTCAGGAAAACAGACCATCTTCATTCATGGTTGGCAGGGCAAGTAGTTTCCGAAAGAGAGTGACCTTGAAGGAGGTTTGAGCAATGTCAAAGGTGTCGATTGGATTCGGTGTGGCGCTGATTGTGCTGGGTGTGGTGGGCTATGTGGGCGGCGGCGCTTCGAGCGTCACCGGTCTGATTCCGGCTTTGTTTGGCGTGCCGCTGGTGTTGCTGGGGGTGTGGGGCAGCCGGGGCAATGAGAAGACCCCCATGCATATTGCCGCTGTGGTGGGGCTGATCGGCTTTCTTGCGCCGCTGAGCCGGATTGTGCCGGGGCTGGCCGGCGGGGCCGAGATGAGCTTTGCGCTGATCACCAACATTGTGATGTTCGTGATCTGCGGCGCGTTCGTGGCCCTGTGCGTCAAATCGTTTGTGGATGCGCGCCGGGCGCGGGTCGCGTCGTCAAGTTAGCAGTTCGTCCGCCAGGCTCTGCTGCCGGCTCTGGTTGGCAGAGCCCGGCGCTCATTTTCCGCTCAGCGCCCTTTAATCTTTCAGCGCCGCTTGCTCGAACAGATCAGGGTCTGTTGCGGGCCTGCCGTCCGGCGCGTTGATAATTTCAACAATCCGGTTTCTCGCGGCAGGTTGCAGCAGCGCCTGAACCATCACTTCGGCCACGTCATCGCGCGAGATCGTCCCGAAGCCGGGCAGTGCGCGCGCGATAGCTATGCCGCCCCCGCCCGGATCATCGTTGAGACCGCCCGGCCGCACAATCGTGAACGGCACGCCGCTGCCCTCCAGCGCCAGCTCGCCGCGCCGCTTCTGGCGCAGAATCTCGGCCAACGGCGGAATCATGTCGGGGATTTCCACACCCATCGACGAGCACAGCACGAAATGCCGCGCGCCCGCCTCGCGCGCCAGTTGGGATAACTCGGCGATGGTCGTGTACTCGATCAGCTCGATATGCGCGGCATCGCCGATGTTTTTACTGCCCAGCGCGCTCAAAACACAGCCTGCCCCTTCCAGTGCTCTACGCACATCTTCTTCGCAGGTCACATCGCCCACGAAGACCTCCACGCCTTCTCCTTCGACCAGGCTGCGCTGAGACGCATCCCGAATCATGGCCCGCGCGCGGAAACCCTGCCGGCGCAGCGCCCGCACGACACGCCGGCCGGTGCGCCCGGACGCGCCCACGACCAGCGCCAGTTCATTCGTTGGTGTTGCCTTTTCCATGCCGCCGGATGTTAAAGCCCGCAGGCGCAGTGTGTCAAGTCGCGCGCATGTTTTCGCCCGTTGCTGTTCCTGCGCCGCTGTTCCTGCGCGCTTGCGCGACTAGGCGATCAGATTGAACAGATAGCCGGTGATGATGATCGCAACAGCAATCACGCCGATGAAAATGGCGATCAGTTGCGGCTTGAGCACGCGACGCAGGATGATGGCTTCGGGCAGGCTGAGTCCAACCACCGCCATCATGAAAGCGAGCACCGTGCCGAGTGAAGCGCCTTTGTCCAGCAGCGCGCTGACGATGGGGATCACGCCGGCGGCGTTGGAGTAGAGCGGAATGCCGACCAGCACCGAAGCCGGGACGCTCCACCAGGCGCTCTTGCCCATGATGTCGGTCAGCGCTTCCTGCGGCACATAGCCGTGGATAAACGACCCGATGCCGATGCCGACGATGACAAACCAGAACACCTTGCGCACGATATCTCGAGTTGTGTCCCAGCCACGGTTGATGCGGTCCACCCAGGTCAGCTTTTCTTCAAACACCTGCGCGCCGGCGTTCCTTTTCATATCGCGCACAAAGCCTTCCACGTAGCGCTCCAGTTTCATGCGCCCCAGAATCAGGCCGCTCACGACGCCGATTGTGATGCCTGAAAGCAGGTACAGGCCGGCGATCTTCCAGCCGAACAGGCCGATCAGCAGCACGAAGGCGACTTCGTTCATCAGCGGGGAGGTGATCAGGAACGAGAACGTTACGCCGAGTGGAATGCCGGCCTGCACAAAACCGATAAACAGCGGAACAGACGAGCAGGAGCAGAAGGGCGTGATCGCGCCGAAAATGGCGGCCATGATGTTGCCCACGCCTTCGCCGCGCTTTTCCACCATCGCGCGCACTTTCTGCGTGTCGATGAAGGTCTGCAACAGCGTGATGATAAAGATCATGCCGCCCAGGAGCAGGAAGAGTTTGGGAACATCGTAAAAGAAGAAGGCCAGCGCCTCGCCGAGCTGCGAGCCATGCGGCAGGCCCAGCAGGCTATAGGTCAGCCAGTTGGCAAACGGTTCGATGAAGGTGTAGGCAATCACCCACAAAACGGCCCCCATCCCAACCAGCGCCCATGAGCGGACTTCGGGCGAGACCCTGAAAGACTGAACGTTCTCTTCCATGACGTAAAAGGACTCCTTATTCAGATTTTTGAATGTGCTGTTGCGTGAAAAGAGCGCCTGGCGAAAGCGATGCTACCGGGATGTCCCGTTGATTGCTTTACCGGGCGCGTGTTCGGGGACCGGCGCAGCCTCTGCGTTCTGAGGGCTGCCTTCGCCAACCCGTTTGAGACCGAATATATATTTCAATGCAAGTTGAATTATACGCGCGCGTTCAGGGTCGTCAAGGCCGGAAGTCACGCCGATACGGTGACATTCCGCTGGCGGAGGGACACGCCACAGGCTGCTCGCAAAGCGGCGGCTCAGGCGCGGGCTGTCTGGCCGGCCTGCTCGTAAAATACCTTCCCCACGCGCTGAATATGGTCTATCACATCGGGGTCGCTGATTTGCCGGAAGATGGACAGGTCAACAGTGTAGGGCAGCAACAGGTCATCGATGTCGTCCAGGATGCGATAGACCACGCGCAGATTCAGGTCGTCGCTGCCCAGCAGCGTCAGGTCAATATCGGAGCCGTTTCTGTAATTGCCCCTGGCGCGTGAGCCGTAGAGGATGACCTGGCTGACTTGCGGGTAGCGCGCAAAGACGCCGCGCAGCTTCTCGATGGTGGACGCTTTCAGGCCGAAGCTCAGGTCGCTCATGGCTGTTCTCTCTTCAACTGCTCCATGCGGCTCTCGAACTCCGCAAAGGCGTTGAAGTAGGAATTAAGGATCGCCGAGATAACTTCGAGCGCAACGTCTTCGTTGTAAGTGTGTGAGGTCAGGTTGCGGCTTCTAATCATGTCCATCCAAATGTCTCCCTGCTCGATCAACCCTGCTTTGAAGGCTGCGCGCGTGGCGTCCTTTGAGCCGTACAAATTGCTTATCCCTCGATCGGTCAGAAAATCTTTCAGGGTGTTCCACGCCAACTCGTGGGTGTATTCAAAGGCTTGAATCAAGCCCTGTCGTTCCAGATTGGACAGCGGCCGCTGCCGGGCCAGGTCCGCTGCATCCCTGAGTTGGGCGAACGCTCTGCGGAAATGATTGAATCGCTGAATCCAGCGCGTGTCTTGCGCAGTCATCCTGTGCCTCGATGAAACTTTGGCATTTTATCCTGCATGTTGCCCCTGGCTTCACGCTGCTTCCCTCAGCGCGCGTTCGAGCAGGTCGCCGACAGTAAGCGTGGCTGCCCGGTGACGCAGATAATTCAGGCGTCACCTTGAGCGTGACTTCGATGGGTTCATTTTGCATGGGGCAGGTCTCCGTACACTTTACGCGCCAGTTCTTCTCCCAACAGCAAACCTGCCAGTCTGCGGCGTAGTTCGGCTTCGGTTGCTTGCGCATATTGGGCGCGCAGGCCTTTGAGCGCCAGGAGGCGGACGGAAGCGTTCAACTGCGCCAGCATGTGCATCTTGCGCGTGGGGCTTGCCTGTCGCCACAACTGGATTTGCAAGGCTTCCATTTTGGGATGGGTGTCGGAAGAAAGCGCGGTCATGGCTTGTCAACACTGTTATCACGTGTCGGTCGGCGTTTCATCCCAGCGGTGGCCGGGCGCATAGCCGCACAGCCAGTTGAGCGCAAAGTGCCGCTCGAATGTAATTGAGTGGATGGTGGACCATTCCTCGGCTGACAGATCGCGGTATGCCTTGCCGAAGGCAGCGAAATCCTCATCGATCACTTCAAACAGCCCCTTTTCGCTCTGCTTCACGGTGAACCGCACGATGTCATCGAATGTCTTAAGCCCGGCCTGCTTCATTACCGGATCAGGATCGAGCGCGCGCCCTTCCTCGATCAACTGGCGCGTCCGGCTGCGCCAATGCCACAGTTCGGCCAGGCCGCGCGCGCGGTCGATCTCCGCGTCGGGCAACAAGCGCGCCGATTTGATGAGCGCGCCGACTTCTTGTTCTTGCCAGGGGATTTGCTTCAGCGCATCGTGACTGGCCGGCGTGTCGTAAGCCGGAAGCGCGGGGATAAGGCCGAGCGCCCACATCAACACTTGAGTCGCCTCTACCCGCCAGAGCATATTGATCTGCTGGTCTTCCGTCATGGTCAGCATTGTGGTCGCCAGAAACGCGCGTTCCTCCGGCGAAACATCCTGCCATAGTCCCAGGGCGCGCATACGCGCCTGGTAGTCCTTTGCGATTTCCACATCATCGCGCTGAAACTTGTCCTGTTCGCTTTTGCTCCAGCTTGCGAACAGTTGCTTCAACATGTCTCGCGGCGGGGTTGCCATGGCGTGAATCGTCACGTGCTTGAGGATGATTAAGCGCCTGGCTGCCTGTTCGGCAGACGGCCGTTTGCTGCGTCGCAGAACCCACATGTTTGTTATCTCCTTCGCGGCCATGCCGCTGGTTAGATGGATTATGGGGTTCACCCGGCGCGCTGCTTGCGCCGCGCGTACACGAACAGCGCGATCAGCGTGGCCAGGTAGGGCAACATGCCGGTGAACTGCGCCGGCACACCCAGCCCCTGCGCGAGCAGGCCCGCGCCGTCGGCCAGCCCAAACAGCAGCGCGATCAGCGCCACGCCCCACGGGTTGCCGTTCACCAGGATCACCGCCGCCAGCGCGATCCAGCCCCGTCCGGCCGACATGCCCTCCGCAAACAGGCGCACATAGCCCAGCGACAGAAACGCGCCGCCCAGTCCGCACAGCACGCCGCACAGCAACAATGCCATCACGCGCACGCGCGCCGGCCTGACGCCGCTTGACTCCAGGCTGGCCGCGTTGTAGCCGGCTGCTCGCAGGCGCAGCCCGAACGGCGTGCGAAAGACCAGCCATGCGCACCCCAGCACGGCCAGCGCCGCCCCATACACGATCAGGTTCTGCCCGCTCAACACCTCGCCGGCCAGCGGAATTTGCGACACAACCGGAATGTCCACGCGCGGGATGGCCTGGATGCCCGGGTCGGTGAACGCCCCGCGCACGCCGAACAATTGCCGCAGCAGGTACGTCGTCGCGCCGGCGGCGAACAGGTTCAGCGCGATGCCGGTCACGAATTCATCCGTCTTCAGCATGATGGCGAACAGGATGAACAACAGCGACAACAACACCGAGCCGGCCACCGCGCACAGCACCCCCACCAGCCAACTGCCGGAGAAGAACGACCCCAGCGCCGCGCAAAACGCGCCCACCAGCAACATGCCTTCCATGGCGATGTTGAACACGCCGGCGTAGAACGTGAACGCCCCGCCCAGCGCCGCCAGCAGCACCGGCGTCGCGCCGGCCAGCGTCCCGTTCAGCAGCCCGATTACGATTCGCATGGCAGTCGAGAGATTGACGATTGAGCGATTGGCGACCGGTGATTGGCGCTCTCAGGAGCTGTTTGGCGAGGGGCGATTGAGCCGGCGCAGGGTCAGGCGATCCAGCAGGGCGGACAGGTAGCCCCGCCCGGCCACGCTGACCAGCACAATCACGGCTTGCAGCACCTGGATGAATTCGCTGGGCACGGCGGTCAGCAGCTCCATACCCAGCGCGCCGGTTTGCAGCGCGGCGAAGAACACGCCGTATAGCACGGTCGCCCCCAGCGCCGAGTTAGCCACCACGGCGATCATCACGCCATCCCAGGCGTAGTTCGCGCCGATGCCGCGAATGAAGCGATAGGGGCCGGACATGACGAGCAACCCGCCGGCCAGCCCCGCCAGCGCGCCCGATGCCAGCATGACGATGAAGAAGTTGCGATCGACCGGGCAGCCGCCCAGCCGCGCGAACAATGTATTCTGGCCGGCGATGCGCCACTCGTAGCCGGCGCGCGTGCGATAAAACACATACCCGATCGCCACAGCCGCCAGCGCCATGACTGCGATGCTGATGTTGAATGGGCCGATCTCGCCCAGCCGCCCGCCGGCTGCAATGGCCGGCGAGCGCGGCGACAGCGCCCCCGCTTCGGCCAGCGGCCCGCCGATGGTGATGAGCCAGGCCGTGAACAGCTCGGCCACGCTGTTGAGCATGAGGGTGACGATGAACTCGCTCATGTTGAAGGCGTGTCGCAACAGCGCGGCGGCGCCGGCCCACAGCGCCCCGCCCAGCATGGCCGCCGCGAGCAACAGCGGAACCATCAGCGGCGCCGGCAGGTCAACTGAGATACCGATCAGCGTGACGGCCAGCGCGCCCATCAGGAACTGCCCCGGCTGGCCCAGGTTGACCGGCCCCGACGCAAACGCCAGCGACGCCGACAGGCCGGTGAGGACAAGCGGCACGGCGTTCTTCAGCGTGATCGCCAGTTTGTCGATGTCGCCCAGCGACAGGGCCACCAGCGCGCCGTACACGTCGAGTGGTTGCCGGCCCTCCAGCACAAGAATGATCGCCCCCATGCCCAGGGCGATGCCGATGCCGGCCAGCGCGGAGAACAGTTTCTGGCGCATGATCTTTTCAAGAGCCTGCCGCAGGATCGATGCCTGCCGGCTCTGCGCAGCCCTGGAGCATCCAGTAGCCCACCTGCTCCAGATTGGTTTGGGCAGCCGGCGCGTCGGCCACGATGGCCCCGCGATGCATGACCGCGATGCGATCGGCCAGGCTGAACAACTCTTCCAGGTCGGATGAAATCAACAGGATGGCGCGCCCGGCGTCGCGCTGGCGCAGAATCTGCTCGCGCACATACTCAGTCGAGCCGACATCCAGCCCGCGCGTGGGTTGATCGAGCAGCAGAAAGGGCCGCTCGAGCAGCAGCTCGCGCCCCAGGATCACCTTTTGCTGGTTGCCGCCGGAGAGCGCGCGAAAGGGCTGGTCGGCGCGGCTCATCGCAACGGCGAACTGATCGCGCACGCGCTCGGCGAATGCGGCTGCCTGGCGCATATCCAGCCGCCAGCGCCGGCGGGCGAATGCCTCGTTCAAGCGGTGGTGGGTCATGATGGCGTTTTCAGCGATGGAGGCGCTGACGCTGGCGCCCATGCGCCCGCGATCCTGCGCCACAAACGCGATGTGCCGGCGGCGCTCCAGAATCGGCGCGCGGGTCAGGTCGCGCCCGTTGACATGGATCGCGCCGGCGCTCGGCTGGATGAGGCCGATGATGGCGTTGACCAGCTCGAACTGGCCGTTGCCTTCTACGCCGGCGATGCCCACGATTTCGCCGGCGCGCGCTTCCAGGTTGATGTCGCGCAGCCGGTCGATTTGTTTGTCGTCTCGAAAAGACAGCCGCTCGATGCGGCAGATCACTTTGCCGGGCGCGCGCGGCTGCCGTTGCGTGGCAAACAGCAGCTCGCGGCCCACCATCATGCGCGCCAGCTCGCCTTTCGAGGTTGAGGCGGCGGGAACGGTGTCTATCTTCCTGCCTCGTCGCAGCACGGTCACGCGGTCGCTCAGCGCCAGCACTTCTTCCAGGTGATGCGAG
>CALBEF010000057.1 GCA_937927775.1 uncultured Anaerolineae bacterium
GCCGGCCACCATGAGCCGGATGATTCAGCGCATGGAAAAGGCCGGATTTGTCGTCCGAAAATCCGATCCGGCCGATCGGCGCGTGTCGCGTGTGCACTTGACGCAGGCCGGGCGGGATATCCGCTCGGCGATCGCGCAGGCTATCCGCGCCATCGAGGCTGACACATTTGCCGGCTTCAACGACGAGGAGCGCGTTCTGTTGCGCCGGTTCCTCCAGCAAGTCCGGGACAATCTCATCCGCGTTGTCGGAACCGGGCCTGTGGAGCAGGCCGGCGCATGGCGCAAGTCGGCGGGCGTTGTTACGGCTAAATATTGATGAGTGGAGAAGCATGGCAGTCAGTGAATTCACCGTCCAACGCGCCTGGCAGGCCGATCGCGCCTCGCCGGCGCGCTGGGTGCTGTCGCATGTGCGCCGGCACTGGATCTTTCTGATCGGCATTTTGATCGGCGCGCTGGGCAATGCCGGCGGCGCGCAACTGATGCCGTTGTTTATGGGGCAGGCGTTCGATGCCATCGCCCAGGCTCAGCCCGATTACGGCGCGCTGCTCACTGCGGCCATTTTGATCGTCGTCTCGCAGGTCGTGCGGGCGATTTTGCAACTGGGCCGCAATTTCTCGGCCGAGATCATCGGCCAGCGCCTGGAGCGCGATTTGCGCGATGAACTCTACGCCAGTCTGATCGGCAAGAGCATGTCGTTTCACGACCAGCAGAAGGCGGGCGACATCATGGCGCGCTGCACCAACGACGTGCGCGAGATCAATCTGATGATGAATCCGGGCGTCAACCTGGTGATCGGATCGAGCGCTTTTCTGTTCTTTCCGCTGATTTTGGCGCCCCGCATCCATCCGCACCTGGTCATCATCCCGGCTGTGTACGTTGTGTTGTACGCGCTGGCCGTCTGGCACTACCTGTCCCGGCTGTTGCCTGTATCGCGCCTGGTGCGGCAGAGCTTCGGCGTCTTGAACAGCGCGCTGGCCGAGTCCATCGAAGGGGTCGAGACGGTGAAAGGAGCGGCGCAGGAAGCGCGCGAGATCAGCCGATTTGGCGATGCGCTGCGCGACTGGCGCGACGCCTTTGTGCGCCAGGGCAACGTGGAATCGCTCTACTTCCCGCAACTGCTGCTGGGCGTCACCATGGCCTTTGGCGTGTTGCACAGTCTGATCCTGCTAAACGCAGGCCAAATCACCGTCGGCGACGTGGTCGCCTACAACGGCATGCTGATGATGTTCGGCTTTCCCACCTTCTCGGCGCAGTTTTCGTATGCGCTGGTGTCGTCGGGCATGGCCAGCGCGCGGCGCATGCTGGAGCTGATCAACTCAGAGTCGAAGCTGGACGAAAACGCCGGCGGGTACGATGCGCCGATGCGGGGCGACGTGCTGTTCGACCACGTGTGTTTCGACTACAACGCCGGCGCCGACTCAGCCGACCCGTGTGAGGAGGATGGCGCGGCGACGCTGCGTGATGTCTCGTTCCATGTTTCCCCCGGCCAGACCGTCGCCATCGTTGGCCAGACCGGCTCCGGCAAGAGCAGCATCATCAAGCTCGTCAATCGCATTTACGATGTTGGCTCCGGCTGCGTGAAGATTGACGGTGTGGATGTGCGCGACTGGAACCTGGCTGCGCTGCGCCGGCAGATTTCGATCATCGAGCAGGACGTTTTTCTATTTTCGCGCACGATAGCGGAGAACATCGCCTTCGGCGCGCCCGGCGCCACCCGGGAGCGGATCGAAGCGGCCGCCAGAGCCGCTCAGGCGCATGAGTTCATTCTGAACTTCCAGGATGGCTATCAGACGGTCGTTGGCGAGCGCGGCGTCACGTTGTCCGGCGGCCAGCGCCAGCGCATCGCCCTGGCGCGCGCCTTTCTGACCAACCCGCGCATCCTGGTGCTCGACGACTCGACCAGCGCCATCGACAGCGCCACCGAAGATATGATCCAGCGGGCTATTTTCCGCGCCGCTGAAGGGCGCACGACGTTTATCATCACGCACCGCCTGTCGCAGATTCGCTGGGCCGACACGATCATCGTGATGAAGAAGGGCCGAGCTGTCGCCATCGGCGCGCACGACGAATTGATGCAGACTTCGCCGGCCTATCGGGCCATCTTTGATTTTTGATTTTCGATTGCGGATTTTGGATTGTCCAGCCCGACCGTCCAAAGTCCAAAATCTCAAATCCCAAATCCAAAATCGGAAAACTGCCATGATGATGGGACTGGCCTCCGAGGCCTACGACCGAACGTATAGCGACCGCCAACTGGTTGGCCGTCTGGCCGGGTATTTCCTGGCGCATCGCCGGCAGGTGTTGTTGGTGGCCGGCCTGATCTTTGCCATTACGGTGTTCGGGCTGCTCGACCCGCTCATCGCATCGCGCGGGCTGGACGCGATTCGCGCGCATCCCTCGCTGGAACTGGCGCTGGCGCTGTTCGGCTATTTGCTGTTTTCGGCGTTCGCCAGCTTTGGGGCCGCTGTGGCGCGCCGGCGTTTCATGGCGCGCTTAGTCGCCGATGTTATTTCGCAGATGCGCCACGAAGCGTTCAGCGCCTCGATCCGCCATGATCTGTCCTTCTTCGACAAGTATCAGTCCGGCAAGATTATCAGTCGCATCACCAACGACACCCAGGAGCTGTCGCAGGTGGTGTTGCTGGTGACGGATTTGATCAGCCAGTTCACCACGCTCATCGCGCTGCTGGTCATTTTGTTCGTCATATCGTGGCAACTGACGCTTGCGCTGCTGGTCATGTCGCCGTTTGTGGCGCTGTTTGGGGCGGCGTTTCGCAACCTGGCCCGCCGCGTCACGCGCAAAGGCTTTCGCGCCATCGCAGAGGTGAACCAGTCCATCCAGGAGGCGGTAGCCGGCATTCGCGTGTCCAAGAATTTCCGCCAGGAGTCCGCCATCTACGCCGCATTTCGCGGGGTCAATCAGCAGTCGTACCGGGTGAACCTGCTGCGCGGGTTTGTGCTGGCGAATGTGTTCCCGACGCTCAACGCGCTGGCCGGCGTCGGCACGGCGTTGTTGTTGTATCTGGGAGGCCGGGCGGTGGGCGAGGGCGCCATCACAATCGGCGCGTGGTACCTGTTCATTCTCAGCGTCGAGCGATTCTGGTTCCCCATGACCAACATCGCTTCGTTCTACAGCCAGATTCAGAGCGGGCTGTCGGCGTGCGAGCGCGTGTTTGCCTTGATCGACGCCGAGCACACGGTCAGGCAGACGGACTCGCGGCCGGCGCCGCGCCTGCGCGGCGACATTCGCTTTGAACAGGTCAACTTCCGCTACAACGAGCAGCAGCAGGTGTTGCAGGATTTCTCGCTGCACATCCGGCCCGGCGAGAGCGTGGCGTTCGTGGGTCACACCGGCGCCGGCAAGAGCAGCATCGCCAAACTGATCGCGCGCTTCTACGAGTTCCAGGATGGCCGCATCCTGATCGACGCGCAGGACATTCGCTCATTCGATCTGACCGACTATCGCCGCCAACTGGGCATTGTGTCGCAGACGCCGTTCCTGTTCGCCGGCACGGTGGCGGACAATATCCGCTATGCCCGACCGGAGATCAGCGATGCGCAAATCCTTGCAATTGCCAATCGCATCGGCGACGGCGAATGGCTGGAGGCGCTGCCGAACGGCTTGCGCACCGAGGTTGGCGAACGCGGCAGCCACCTCTCCATGGGGCAGCGCCAGCTTGTTGCGCTGATGCGCGTGCTGGCGCAGGCGCCGCCCATTTTCATCCTCGACGAGGCCACGGCCAGCGTCGATCCCTTTACCGAATCGCAGATTCAGCGCGCGCTCGGTCTGATTCTGGCGCAGAGCACGTCCATCCTGATTGCGCACCGGCTCTTCACGGTGCGCGCCGTCGATCGTATCATCGCGCTCGACCATGGCCGGATCATCGAGGAGGGCAGCCACGACGCCCTGCTGGCCCGGGGCGGGTACTACGCGACGCTCTACCAGACCTACTTCCGCCACCAGTCGCCCGACTATCAGGTGGAGGGCGTGGACTACTCGGCCGGCAAGGCGCGCCTCATGCAAGCGTGAAACCCTCGCCCGGCTTCAGCACGTGCGGAATGGCGCTCGTCTCGGCTTTGACACGCGCCGCCCACGCGTCAGCGTCCTGAGCGATCAAGCCGAACGTGTTGTAGTGCACCGGGATGACGTGTTTCGGCTGGATCAGCCTGACCGCGCGCAGGGCGTCGTCCGGCCCCATGGTGTAGTTGTCGCCGATGGGCAGCACGGCCAGGTCAATGCCTTCTTCACCGATCAGGCGCATGTCGCCGAACAGGCCGGTGTCGCACGCCAGATACAGCTTGTGGCCGTCTTGTGTGGTGAGCAGGAACCCGCACGGGTTGCCGCCATAGGAGCCGTCGGGCAGGGCCGAGCCGTGCAGGGCCAGGGTGAGTTTGAGGTGGCCGAACGGATGATGATGGCCGCCGCCGATATGCTGCGCGTGCGTCTTGACGCCCTGTTTGTCCAGCCAGACGCTGATCTCATAGTTGCTGATGATGGTGGCGCCGGTTCGTTTGGCGATGGTCACGGCGTCGCCCACATGATCGCCGTGGCCGTGACTGATCAGGATGAACTCCGGCGCCAGTGATTTGGCGTCTGTGGCGGCGGCGGGATTGCCGGACAAGAACGGATCGACCAGCAGGCGATGCCCGCCCGTTTCGATGCCGATGGCCGCGTGACCATACCAGGTAAGTTTAACGCTCATACTCGCCTCCATCCAATCCAATTGATTTGATCACCTGCACGCAAGGATACCGCAGATGCGCTGCGGCGATTGGGCAGGGGCGCATTTCTTTGTGTAGCGCGCGGATTTATCCCGCGCAACGAGCGCGCGCAACGGCTCGGATTACCTCTGCTGGGAAATGCGTCCCGCATTTTCCGGTGTGCCAATTGGCCTGCAAAGCAGGGCAAGCCCGGCGGCTTGCCCTACAGGCATACGCACTGTGCGCAACACTCTCTGCCGGGGAATGCACCCATTAATCTCGCGCCACTTTTGCCTGATGCATAATAGCTTTCGGCGCGCGCCAGTCTTCCCGCGCCAATCATTCACTTCACAAGGAGGATGGCATGTCGGGCCAGGCGAGCCAGAATACAGAGCAAGTCGAACACGGGCGAGAGGAATCTGTTCCCGGCGAGCAGCGCCTGCCTGAACAGCCGCCCATCTCTGAGTTGGCGCAATCTCTGGTTGATTTGCCGATTCGCGTTGAAGCTGAGCGCGCAAAGCCGGCGCTTGCCATGCCAAAGCTCGTCGATCTGCCCGGCGCGTCGCAGGTGTTGCCCGGCGCGCAGCAGCGCCGCAACGACTGCGGGCCGGCCTGTGTGCGCATGGCGCTCGACTTTCTCGGCCTTGCGCCGGGAGTCAGCATCGACCAGCTTGCCGCAGAGGCCGATCCGCCCGACGATGGCACAACCGCGCAGGATTTAGTGACGCTGGCGGCAGCGTATGGCGCCACGGCTTCGGCGCTGTATTTGCCGGCTGCGCAACTGCCGGAGCCGCCGGCCATGTTGCTGGTGCGCTATTCCGGCTTCCGGCGCGAGAGCGTCGAGAACACCGCTTACTGGGACCTGGCCGCGTCCAACCCTGGCATCTGGCACTGGATGTGGTGGCTGGGCAACGCGCAGATCGACGGCCAGTGGATGAGTGTGTGGAACGATCCTCTGTACGCCGCCGGCAGCGGCAAAAACGTGTTGCACACGCTCGAAGAATTTGCCAGCGCCTTTCAGCCCTATGGCGATGTGCGCGTCGCCGTCAAGTTCGCCGGCGTCGCCAATCCGCCCGACGCAGACGATGAAACGCTGATCGTGGCGCCGTTTGACAGCGGCGGGGTCAACTTCAGGCGGACGCCCGGCACGCAGGACAGCACCACCATCATTCGTTTGTTGCCGCAGGGCCATCGCCTGACTGTGCTGGAGAAAGCGTCGTCGGCGCGCATCAAGATGGCCGGCGGCCAGCACTGGCTGCGCGTGCGCGCCACGATCGACGGCGTGGAACGAGACGGCTACGTGGCGGCCTGGCTGGTGCGGCCGGTCGATCTGTTGCCGCCGCCCACACCGACGCCGGTTGTGTCCGCGTCCTATACCTGGCAGGATGTCATCAACGCCACGGTGATTGTGGCGACGCCGATTCGCGCAGACTGGAATGCCTGGATGAACGACGCCGGCTTCTGGGCTGCGTTCACTAATGAACTACGCCCGTTGCCCTACACCGGGCCGGCGATCGACGCCTGGCCGATTGCTCCTGAGTTGCGCCGGCAGATCACCGACCTGCTCAAGCTCAGCTCCGCCGAGCTGACGCAAAAAGTGATCGCCGTCGTGCAACAAGCCGAGCAGGAGCAGCAATGGCCGCGCCCGCACCAGCCTGTGCCCGGCGCCATCGTCGGCATTCACGGCCCGCCGGGCGTCGGTTGCCCGCCGCGCGCAGACTGGGATCGCTGGATCAACGTCCTGCATGAGATGGGCGTGATGTGGTTCAAGCAGTGCGACGACGGCGATTTGAACCGGCGCGACATTCTGGACTGGTGCAAGCGGTTGAAAGCCGAGGGTATCGAGCCGATTGTGCGCTACTTCAAGGATCAGCAATTCCCCGATCCGCTGCCCGACGCGCACTTCGAGAAGATGCGCCGCTATGCCGACGCCGGCATCGTGTGGGCCGAGATTGGCAACGAGCCAAATCTCGACCACGAGTGGCAGCAGAGCTGGTGGGGGCGGGTGGACTTCAACAACCCGGAAGTCATTCGGCTGCTGGCCGAGGGCTGGGTGCGCGACGCGCAACGCGCGTTGCAGGCCGGCGTCCGCCCGGCCTTCTACGCCATGGGCCCGACCGACTGGCGGGGCGGTGTGCATCCCACGCTCTCGTCGGTGTATTTCACCAGCCGGATCGCGTTGTATCTTGCCGAGCGCCGGCGTGATGAAACGATCGATATTTTCCGGCGGGGCGGCTGGTTTGCCGTGCACGCCGCCACCTATGAGCAGCCCGACGACTTCGATCCGTTTCGGCCCGACGGCACGATCTGGGACATCACGCTGCGCGGATACGAGATTGTTGTCAAGTGCTTCCGCGACGCCTTTGGCCCGTCGCTCGACGCGGATCACATTCCGATCATGTCCACCGAGGGCGGGGTGTTCACGCCGGAGTCCACGTCGATGGCCGGCCACATCCGGCTCAACTCCGAAGCCGAGCACGCCGAGCGTGTGGTGAGCATGTTCCGCTGGCTGGAGCGTCATTCGCCGTTGCAGGCGATGTGCCCGTGGTGCCTCTCGGCGGAGGGATTCGGCGGGCCATTCGACCCGCGCTTCAA
>CALBEF010000058.1 GCA_937927775.1 uncultured Anaerolineae bacterium
CTGTCGCCCACGACGTAGTCGCGCACGCCGGCCGCGTTGGTGGTCGCGTAATGCGTGCGGCGGCGCAATGCGTCGCCGCCGTTCAGGAAGGTGGCTGGCAACGGGAAGTCGTGGAAGTCGAACGTGGCGGGATAGACGAGGATCGGATGCGCGACGCCGAGCCGGCGTTGCATCTGATAGATGCCCAGCGGGTCGCCGCTGAACACGATCAGCGGGCCGAGTGTGTAGCGCCCGCGCTGCGCGCAGCGCGTCTTCACGCGCCAGCCGCGCCACTGCCGGCCGCCGATCAGGCTGACGACGCGGCTGGCGCAATGCCCCGGCAGGGTGGACTGGTCGCGCACCTCGACCCATAGCTTGGGGATGCGGCTGAGGTTGGTTAGTCTGAACTCTTCCTCAAGAGTCTCGCCGACCTGCGCCACGCGCGTAAACGTGCGACGCGCGACGCGCAGCCAATTTACGCCCAGCCAGGCCCAGGCGACCGGGATGACGATCAGCGTGAAGAGCGCGCCGGCGAACGTCCACCATAGGCTGCGTCCGGTGCTCAGCGCGCCGACGAGCGCAATGAGGAAGAGGCCCCAGACGACGCGATAGCGGGTCATTTCACGCGGGCGCCTGGCACCGGCGTGACGCGCAGCAACTCGTCCAAAATATCGGCTGAGGTGACGCCTTTGATGCGGGCAGCCGGGCTGATGATGATGCGGTGGCCGAGTGTGGCTGCGGCCAACGCTTTCACGTCATCCGGGATCACGTAGTCCCGGCCATGTGCGGCTGCGCGCGCCTGCGCCGTGCGAAACAGCGTCCACGCGCCGCGCGGGCTGGCGCCCAGATACACGTCGGGATGGGCGCGCGTGGCGTCCACCAGTTGCACGATGTACTGTTTGACCAACCGGTCGCAATAGACCGATTTCAAGAGTTCCTGCGTTTCCACCAGCTCGGTCGCATCCGTAACCTGGTCTAGGTCTTCGATCGGGTGAGCATACTGCTGCGCGTCGAGGATCGCTATCTGCTGCTCTGGCGTAGGATAGCCGAGTGAGACGCGCATCAGGAAGCGGTCGAGCTGGGCTTCGGGAAGCGGGAAGGTGCCTTCGTATTCGATTGGGTTCTGCGTGGCCAGCACCAGGAAGGGTGGGTTCAACGCGCGTGTGACGCCATCCACCGTCACCTGCCGCTCCTCCATAGCCTCCAGCAGCGCCGCCTGCGTCTTGGGCGTGGCGCGGTTGATCTCGTCGGCCAGCACGATTTGCGCCATGATCGGCCCGGGGCGGAACTCGAACTCGCCGGTCTTCTGGTTGTAGATCGAGACGCCGGTCACGTCCGACGGCAGCATGTCGGGGGTGAACTGGATGCGTTTGAATGTGCCGCCAATCGAACGTGCCAGGGCTTTGGCCAGCATCGTCTTGCCAACGCCCGGCACGTCCTCGATGAGCAAGTGGCCCTGGCAGAGTAAGCAGATTGCCGTCAGTTCAATCACGTCGCGCTTGCCGAAGATGACGCGCTCGACGTTATTTATCAGCCTCGCGGCCAGGTCGCGGACGGCTTGCATTCTCTAGATCAGTTTCTTGACTGCCTCGATAGCGGCGTCGTAGTCAGGGTGCTGGGCGATCTCTGGCACATACTCAGCATAGGTCACTGTGTCGTCCTTATCCACGACGAAGATGGCGCGCTGCTCGATGCGCATCTCCTTGACGTGTGTGCCGACCGCGTCGCCAAACGCCATGTCCTTGTGATCGGACAGCACGGTGATGTTTTTCACTTCGGCGTCGTTCATCCAGCGCCGCTGCGCCCAGGGAAGGTCGGCGCTGACGGTGATGACTTTCACCTTGTCGCCGAACTGCTCCGCTTCTTCGTTGAAGCGCTTGGTCTGCGCGTCGCAGATGCCTGTGTCCAGCGAGGGCACCACGCTGATCAGTCGAACGGTGCCGCGCATCGTTCCTAAGTCCACGGCGCTCCAGTCGGTCGCCGTCAGGGTGACGGCCGGGAACTTGTCGCCGGGCTTCAACTTCGGCCCGATTACGGTCAGCGGCTGACCCTTGAGCGTCAGTTCGCCGGTGCGTTCTACTTGCTGTTGACCCAACATGTTGATTTAGCTCCACTTTGGCTTGAGAGTTGAATGCAGCGCGACTATACCATGCAGACCGAGTCACTTGCAGCGATGCGAGTGCATACGCTGTGGCGCGAGCAGGGCAGGCGCAGGGCACTGCCTGCGCCCATCCTCTGCGAGAAATGCCCCCAGCAGCGCTCGCCCGGCTCTCGGTTTCTGCTAGATTAGCGCAGATATGACGCAATCCGATTTGCCGGACTCGCGCGCGGCGGCTGTCGCGCTGGACGCGCATGACCATTTGGCTGCGTTCCGCGCTCGCTTCTACTTGCCGGAAGGCGTGATTTACCTCGACGGCAACTCGCTCGGCCCGTTGCCGCGCCAGGCGCGGCAGCGTTTGGCGCAGGTGGTTGAGGCCGAATGGGGCGAGGGGCTGATCCGAAGCTGGAACGCTGCCGGCTGGATTGGGCTGCCGGAGCGCATCGGCGACAAGTTGGCTCGCCTGCTTGGCGCGCAACCCGGCGAAGTGGTCGTGGGCGATTCGACCTCGATTAACCTGTTCAAGGCCTTGGCTGCTGCGCTGGCGCTGCGGCCGGAGCGGCGCTGCATCGTATCCGAGCGCGACAACTTCCCCACCGACCTTTACATGGCGCAAGGGCTGATCGAGCTGCTGGGCAGCGGTTATACCCTGCGTCTGGCGGCGGCCGATGAGATTGCCGACGCGATTGGCCCAGATGCGGCGGTCGTGATGCTCACCCATGTCAACTACCGCACCGGTCGGATGCACGACATGGTTGAGGTCACGCGGCGCGCTCATGCCAGCGGCGCGTTGACGATCTGGGATTTGGCGCACTCGGCGGGCGCCGTGCCGGTGGATTTGAACGCCGCCCAAGCCGATTTCGCAGTTGGCTGCGGCTACAAGTACTTGAACGGCGGCCCGGGCGCGCCGGCGTTTATCTTCGTCGCGCAGCGCCACCATGCGGACTTTCGTCAGCCGTTGGCCGGCTGGATGGGACACGCGCATCCGTTCGCCTTCGAGCCGGATTATCGGCCGGCGTCGGGCATCGCCCGCGCGCTGTGCGGCACGCCGCCCATCCTCAGCCTGGCGGCGCT
>CALBEF010000059.1 GCA_937927775.1 uncultured Anaerolineae bacterium
GCATGACAAGCGCGGCTACCGTCTGGAAAATGTGTTGTTCGATTCATTCCCCGGCTGGCAGGTCAACGCCACCGTCTATGTTCCGCTTGATTTCGCCCCGCCATTCCCTGCAGTCGTTATCCCAGTCGGCCACTCCGGCAAGCAATTCGACAACTACCAACTGCCGGCGCAGTTCTTTGCCCGCTGCGGCTACATGGCCGTGTTGTTCGACCCCCCCGGCCAGGCGAGCGAGAAGCAGCCCGGCAACGATCACTTCATCGATGGTGTGCGCTGCTATCTGGTCGGCCACACATCGAGCCGCTACTTCGTCGCCGACGCGCTGCGCTGCATCGACTATCTGGAGACGCGCGACGATGTGGACCTGGGCCGGGGCGTGGCAATGACCGGTGTATCCGGCGGCGGCACAACGACGACACTGGCCGGCCTGCTCGATGACCGCATCACTGTGTCAGGCCCCTCGTGCTGTGTGACGCGACTTGCCGATCTCGATATTACACAGTGCTACGCCGGCTGCCCGGAGACGCACATGTGGCGGCGCTATGCCGAAGGCGTGGACGAAGTAGACTTGCTGTGCGCGGCATGCCCCACACCGACTTTGTTGATGGCCGGCGAACACGATGAGGTCTTCCACATCGGTGACACGCGCCTGCTGGCGGACGAAGTGGCCGCATTCTTTCGCGCCGCCGGCGCGCCGGAACACTTCGAGTTCTTCGTCGATCAGGCTGGCCATTGCTACTCGCTGGCGCAGGCCCGCCGGTTTACGCGCTTCATGGATCGCTGGCTGCGGGATCAAACCGATCGCGCGCTGCCCGACTGGCCGGATGACGCTTTCACGCTCGACCCGTATGACGACTTGCGCTGCTATCCATCTGTGACAGTCAACATGCGCAGCCTGACACTGGATCGCGCCAGGGAACTGGCTGCTGCGCGGCCACGCGACACAGCCCGCATTCGCGCGTCCGCAGCCGAGCTTGCCGGCGCGTCTCAGCCGATCTCAGTTCCAGACGCCATCGCAGGAAAACCTTTTCAAGTGTGGACACACGCGTGTCAGCAGCTCCTGCTGCGCCCGGAGCCGGATATCGAATTGCCGGCCACATTCCTATATCGCACCCCCGGCCCGGCGCCGGCTATCCTGCATTTCGACGACGCCGGGCGGGATCGTCTGCTTCACCGGCGCGGCATTCTGGCGCAGGCGGCCGGCTTCATCGAGCGCGACTCTCCCGGCGCGTCGGTTCTGACGGTTGATCTGCGCGGCTGGGGCGACTCGACGCCGGCTATGTATCCCTACGAGATCGCCGGCTGGGGGGGCGTCGATCGCGCGCTCAGCTACATGAGCAATGCGTTAGGCGACCCGCTCATGGCAATGCGCATCCGCGACGGTTTGTCGGCGCTGGCCTGGCTGCGCCAGCAGTCTGAAGTCGATCCCTCGCGCATCGTAGTGACGGGTTGTGGGATGGGGGGCATCGTGGCGTTGCATGTCGCGGCGATCGCAGACGCGATCCATGCCATTGTGGTGTGGGACACGCTGGCCGGCTATGAGCTATTGCTCGAGGCCGGGCGATACGACTGGCCGGCGGATGTGTTCATTCCCAACCTCCTGCTACACTACGATTTGCCAGAGCTGGCCGCGTCGCTGGCGTGCCCCGTGTCCATGTTGAATCCGCTCGATGCGGTGCGCAAGCCGCTTTCCGCCGCAGTGATCGACGGGCTGAATCGTCACGCCGGCAGGTTGGTCTATCGCGCGGGGAATCACACCACAGCGGACGATGTCCGAGATGTCGTTGCGGCGATTCGAGATGGGTTAGGCTCTGGCGCGGCGTTGAAACAATCACAATACAATACTGACTACTGACTCCTCCCATGTATAAAGCTCTCTACGTTCTCGACTCCGGCCCGTATGCGTGGATCTATGGGCCGCAGGAACGCGCCGACATTGCGCAACTGGTCGATGTGTACGCCCCGCCTCAAACGCGGGCTTCGATCCAGTCCGATCCATCGGTGCTGGCGCCGGCTGAGATCGTGCTGTCGGGCTGGGGCGCGCCGGAGTTCAATGCCGCGCTGCTCGACGCCATGCCCCGGCTGAAGGCGGTGTTCTATGGGGCCGGCTCCATTCGCGGCGTGGCGACCGACGCGCTGTGGGAGCGCGGTATCGTGATCTGCAGCGCGTGGGCGGCCAACGCTGTGCCGGTCTCGGAATACACGCTGGCCCACATCCTGCTCGCTTTGAAGCACGACTGGCGCATCGCTCAGCAGGTGCGCGCGCAACGCGCCTACCCGCCGCGCGAAACGATGACCTGCCCCGGCGCATACGGCAGCACGGTGGGCATTATCTCGCTGGGCATGATAGGCCGGCTGGTGTGCGAGCGATTGAAGTCGTTCGACCTGAAAGTGATTGCCTATGACCCCTTCGCGCCGCCGGAGGTCGCCCGCGCGCTCAACGTCGAGCTGTGTTCCCTGGATGATGTGTTCCGGCGCGCGGATGTCGTGTCGCTGCACACGCCGTGGCTGCCCGAAACCGAGGGCATGATTCAGGGCCGGCATTTTGCGCTGATGAAGCCCGACGCTACCTTCATCAATACGGCGCGCGGCGCCGTGGTCAACGAGCCGGAGATGATCGCCATCCTTCAGGAACGCACAGATCTGTTTGCCGTGCTGGATGTCACGCACCCCGAACCGCCGGCGCCGGATTCGCTGCTGTACACACTGCCCAACGTGCTGCTCACGCCTCACATCGCCGGCTCAATGAACGACGAATGCCGCCGCCAGGGCCGCTACATGGTGGATGAGCTGCGCCGCTACCTGAGCGGCCAGCCTTTGCAGTGGCAGATCACCCGCGAGCGCGCCGCCATTCTTGCCTGACTTCTCCCAACCTTCAACCTTGCGAACCCTGCCAACCTTATGATCGATCCCGGCCTGGTTTCCGTGACCTTTCGCAAACTGTCGCCGCGCGAGATTGTCGATCTGGCGCGGCAGGCCGGCCTGGCCGGCATCGAGTGGGGTGGGGATGTGCACGTCCCGCACGGCGACCTCGATCGCGCCGGCGAAGTGGCTGCCATGACCACAGATGCCGGCCTGCGTGTGATGGCCTATGGCTCGTACTACCGCATGGGTGGCAGTGATGATCCGTCATTTGAGAAGGTGCTGGACACGGCGCGCGCGCTGGGCGCGCCGGTCATTCGCGTGTGGGCCGGCAATCAGCCCTCTGCCCAGGCCGACACTTCGGACATCGTCCGCGCGCACTGGCAACGCATCATTGCGGAATCGCAGCGCATTGGCGATCTGGCAGGCGAAGCCGGCCTGCGCGTGGCCTTCGAATTTCACAGCGGCACGCTCACCGATAGCAACGAGAGCGCCCGCCGGCTGATCGAGCAGGTTGACCATCCGGCTGTGGGCATGTACTGGCAGCCGATCGTGGGGCGGGACGTGGCGCACAACGTGGCCGGCCTGCGCGCCCTGTTGCCCTGGCTGGTCAATGCGCACGTCTTTCACTGGGGGCCAACCACGCAGGACCGCCATCCGCTGGCCGACGGCGCAGACGCATGGCAACAATACTTTGCGATCATGCGCGGCTCCGGCCGGCCGCATGGGGCCCTGCTGGAGTTCGTGCCCGACGACGCCCCACAAGCCTTTCTGCGTGACGCTGCTACGCTGAAGGAGTTATTGCGGGACGACACGGCGTGAAGGCGTTACGACTGCCCCCGCCGCGCCTTGCGCACCTCCTCCGGCGACAAGCCATACTCATCCAACTGGCCCTTCACCACATCGGCCTTCAACCTGGCGTAATAGGTCTGCGTGGTGGCAATGCTCTCATGGCCCAGCACGATCTGTACGCTTTCCATCGGCATCCCTTCATTGACAAGCTGGGTGGCGCGCGCGTGGCGAATCATATGCGGCGAAACCATCCCGGTCAGCCCGCTGCCGCGCGCGGCGCGCTTGACGATATTCCACGCCGAGACCCGGCTGAGCCTGGCGCCCTTGTCCCGGCGATAACTGATGAACAGGCCGGGGTAGGGGTCCTGGCGTAACCGGCAATAAGCGCGCATGGCCGCCTGGGACTCGCGGGTGAAGAAGATATAACGCTCCTTCTGGCCCTTGCCGGCGATCACCACGCGGTCAATCTGTCCATCCGCCACCTGCGCGCGCGTGAGCGATAACAGCTCGCTGACGCGCGCGGCGCTGTCCCACAGGCAGTGGAGCAGGGCGCGATTGCGATACAACTCCAGACGCAGCCGATCCGCGTCGCGGCCGGCCGGCTCCGGCAGGTTGTCGTAGAAGGTGATCATCTCGTGCAGCCGGTCGTCGGGGATGCGATGGCGCGCGCCGACACGCGCCTGCCGGCTGCGCGACGCTTTCAGGCGCGCTTCGGCTTTGGCGCGCGTCCAGGGCGGCAGGCGATCGCGCGCGTCGAGCCACTCCAGAAAGCGGCGCAGCGCGGCAATGTACAGGCCGCGTGTCGCCTTAGAATAGGGGTGTCTGGCGCCGCCTTTCTGGTACTTGCGCCTGTTCAGATACTCGTCAAAGGCTTGCAGGGTGTTTTCATCAATCGGAATGCCGCTCTTGAGAAACGCGCTCAGCGCGTGGCGGTATGTGTCCATCGTGCGCTCGCTGAATCCTGACAATTCGGCGAAGAAGCGGGGCAGTTCACGGCCGAGATCATCCATGCGCCGATTGTACCACGATATTAACATTAGAAACCTTTAGTTAATATAAAGGCCGGCCCGCCATTCCTGCAACCCGATCCAATTTCCCCCTCTGAAAGGACGCCCAGTGCATTATCCCGACGATCTTCCAACCGCAGCACACGCCGCTGCCGCAAACGCGCTCGATCCGCTGACATGGCCGGCGCCGCTGCGCACAGACGAACCCGGCTCGTTTGCCCACAACACCTTCAGGCAGCGCATCCCGCGCATTGTCGATGACATTGTGGCCGACAACGCTTTCCCGCCGGACATCCTGGCCGCGCTGCAGGCGCTGCGCGACGAGATCACCGGCGGCCTCATCCAGCCGCTCGGCTCGGCTGAACCCGACGCCGGCTTTTGGAACACAGTGTCCGCCGGCCATATCGGGCGCGCCTGGCTCGACGCGCCATGGTACTGGGCCGAAGCGTACTTCTACCGGCGCGTGCTGGAATGCACGCGCTATTTCCAGTCCGGCCACCCCTGGCGCGGCGTTGACCCCTATGCGAACAGGAAGCTGGCCGAGTTGCAACCCGCCGCCGCGCCGGCTGCGACCGAGGCGCTGCTGGCCGGCCTCCCGAACGATCAGAACAAATGTTTCAAACTTTTGTGCTACGCCAGCCTGTGGGGCAACCGCGCCGACCTGAGCTACAACGTCTCGCTCACCGTCGCGGCAGCCGCCAGCCTGGACGACGAACGCGCCTATTTGCTGGCGGACGACACCGACGCGGTGTGGGACTCGCTGGCGCGCAAACGCTCCCCGCGGACGATGTCCGATGCCCCGCGCATCGCGCTCATCACCGACAACTGTGGCAATGAGCTGCTGATGGATCTGGCGCTGGCCGGCTTTCTGCTCGACAACGGCCTGGCGGACAACGTGACCCTTCAGCTCAAGGGCCAGCCCTTCTTTGTTTCCGATGCCATGCCGCGCGACGCGCTCGATAGTCTGGCGGCCCTGGCGCGCAGCGGGCCTCATGCGCGCCGGCTTGCGTCGCATTTGCGCGACCACATCGCAACCGGTCGCCTGCGCCTGCGGACACACTGGTTCTACACTACCTGCCTGATGTACGCCCAGTTGCCGCATGATCTGCGCGCGGAACTGGCCGGCTTTGACCTGGTTATCCTCAAGGGCGACGCCAACTATCGCCGTTTGCTGGGCGACGCGCGCTGGGATCCCATCACACCGTTTGCGCAGGCGGTTGCTTACTTTCCTGCCCCTGTGCTCGCGCTGCGCACGCTGAAGGCGGAATTGATCGTCGGCCTGGCGCCGGGCGTGGCGGAACATCTGTTCGACAGCGAGCCGGACTGGCGCACCAATGGCCGGCGCGGCGTGGCGCAGGCCCGGCTTTAGAATGCGCGCATGGGCATCGTTCGCTGCCTCAGCCCCGCCGGCGCGCCGATCAACCTGAGCGTGCGCGCCGGCGCGCTCACCCTCATCGAGGAGAACGTCCGCCCCACGACCTTCACGTTCGACGACGCCGGCCGGCTGTTGAGCGCATTTGTGGACGGGCGGACGTATCGGCGCAGCCTGGCCAACGATGTGCTGGAAAAAACGGCAGGCCCCCGCCCCGGCCTGTCGCATCGTTCGCGCCGGCTGCTCGAACGCGACGAAGTCGAGCGGCTCGAGCAGCGAGCGTATCAGTTCGCCGCCGATGTGGCCGGCTGGCTGGCCGCCGAGGCCGCGCGCGACAAGCGCCCTGACTCCGTCCACGATCGCAACCGCGCACTGGAGGCGTTGGCGCGCGTCGCCACCTACAGCTTTGCGCGCCTGGAGCAGGAGCGCGAGACCTTTCGCGCCATCTACGGGCGAGTGCCGATCATGCCGCCCGATCAATACATGGCGCTGGCGCTTCAGGCGACGGAGGGATGTTCGTTCAACGCCTGCCGGTTTTGCGGCTTCTACCGCGACCGGCGCTTTCGCGTTAAATCGCCGGACGAGTTTCGGCAGCACATCGCGCGGGTGAAGGCGTTCCTGGGACGCGGCTTGTCCCTGCGCCGCTCGATCTTCCTCGGCGACGCCAACGCGCTGTTGCTGCCGCAGCCGGCGCTGATGGCTGTGTTCGACGCGCTGCATGAAGCGTTTGCGTTCGAGCCGGCGCGCGACGCCAAATCCGATCGCCCATGCATGGCCGGCGTGTATTCGTTCATCGACGCCTTTAGCACGGCGCGCAAATCGCGCGACGATTTCGCGCACCTGGCGGAGCGCGGGCTGCGCCGGGTGTATGTCGGACTGGAGACCGGCGACGCGGCGCTGTTGAAGTTTCTGGGCAAGCCCAACACGCCGCAGGATGTGGCCGATCTGACGCGCCGGCTGAAACAGGCCGGCGTGAGCGTGGGCGTGATTGTCCTCATCGGCGCGGGCGGGCGCGCGTTTGCCGCGCAGCATGTCGCCAACACAATCGAGCTGGCGCGGGAGATGCCGCTGGACGCCGGCGATGTGGTGTACCTGTCGGAGTTGATCGACTATCCGGGGTCAGAGTATGCCGAGGCAGCGGCGCAGGCCGGCATCGAGCCTTTGAGCGTCGAGGAGATAGAGGAACAAATGCGGGCAATGCGGGCGGCGCTGCGCCGGCCCGCGCGCGCAGGGCCGCTGATCTCATATTACGACGTGCGCGAGTTCGTGTATTAGCGCAACGCGGCATTCATGCCGGCTGGCCGGGGGCAGCGTAACGCGGCATTCACGCCGGCTGGCCGGGGGCAGCGTAACGCGGCATTCACGCCGGCTGGCCGGGGGCAGCCTCG
>CALBEF010000060.1 GCA_937927775.1 uncultured Anaerolineae bacterium
GCGCACGGCACGCCCATCGTCGTGCGCGCCGACAAAGAGGGCAAAACGCCCCGTGAGGTGTTCGAGTACTTTCACGGGCGCTTCCTGGAGACGCAGCGGCTGCTCGGCATCTCGTATGACCTGTTCACGCATACCGACACGGAGAATCACCACGCGATTGGTCGTCAGATGTTCTGTCGGTTGATGGAAAACGGGTATCTGTTCAAAGCAACGCAGAAGCAGCTCTATTCGGAGACGCAGGGGAAGTTTCTCCCCGACCGCCTGGTGGAGGGCACATGCCCCATCTGCGGCTACGACAAAGCGCGCGGCGATCAGTGCGATAACTGCGGCAGCCTGCTGGACGGCACACAACTGATTAACCCGCGCAGCCGCGCGCACCCGGACGATACGCTGACGATCCGCGAAAGTGAGCACTACTTCTTCGACCTGCCGGCGCTGCGCGCGCCGATTTTGGCCTACCTTTCTGACAAGGATCACTACTGGCGCTCGACGGTGTTGGAGTTTTCGCGGCGCTACGCCGAGGAGATGGAGCCGCGCGCGTTCACGCGCGACCTAACTTGGGGCATTCCCATTCCCGTCCAGGGCGCGGAGGGCAAGTGCATCTATGTGTGGTACGAGGCCCTGCTGGGCTACCTGTCGGCCACGGTCGAGTGGGCCGCAGTTTCCGGCCAACCCGACGCATGGAAGGAGTTCTGGTATCAGCCGGATAACGCGCGCATCTACAACTTCATCGGCAAGGACAACATCCTGTTTCACACCGTGCTGTGGCCGGCGATTCTGATCGGCATGGGGCAGCTTGGCGGGCCGTGGGATGGCCTCGGCGACGTCCCTGCGTCGCGCGCGGACGATCGGAAGTTCAACTTGCCCTACGATGTGCCGGCGAACCAGTACCTTAACCTGGGCGGGCAGAAGTTCAGCAAGAGCCTGGGCGTCTCGCTCGATGCCATCGAGCTTGTTCAGAAATACGGCGCCGATCCGCTGCGTTTTTACCTTACCTCGATCATGCCCGAAACCAAGGACAGCGATTGGAGCTGGGGCGATTTCGCCCAGCGCAACAACAGCGAGCTGCTGGCCAAGTGGGGCAATCTGATCCAACGTGTGCTCTCGCAAATCTGGCGCAACTTTGAAGGGCGCATTCCGCAGCCCGGCGAGTTGACCGAGGCCGATCGGGCGTTGATCGCAAAAGCTGAAGCAGCTTTCGACTCAGTGGGCGAGAAGCTGAACGCGATCAAGCTGCGCGACGCGCTGAACGAGGTGCTCGACCTGGCGACGGCGACGAATCAATACCTCGACTTCGAGGCGCCGTGGAAGACGATCAAGGTCGATCGGGCGCGCGCCGGCACACAGCTCTACGTCGCGGCGCGGGTGATTGACTCGCTGACTGTGTTGTTTGCGCCCTTCATGCCGGGGTTGTCGGAGCGGGCGCGCGCGCAGCTAGGCTACACCGACCCGCTCTTCGGCGAACAACGCATCGAGACGCTGCATGAGCGCGCGCGCAGCCACGACGTGCTGCGTTACGACGCCGGCCGGGCAAAGGGCGAGTGGAGGCCGAGCCAACTGCCGCCGGGACAACCGCTGGGCGGCGAGCCGAAGGGCTTGGTCAGCCGGATCGAGCCGCCGCCCGACGCTCAATAGGCGTTCTCGTGCTCGCCGGTGATCGTCTGCCAGATCGTCATCAGGATAATCTTGATGTCGAGCCAGACCGACCAGTTCTCGACATACCACAGGTCGTACTTCGTGCGCTCCTCGATTGAGGTATCGCCGCGCAGGCCGTTGACCTGCGCCCAGCCGGTCATGCCGGCCTTCTCGCGGTGGCGCTCCATGTAGCGCGGGATGCGCTTGCGGAATTCCTCCACGTAGATCGGCCGTTCGGGCCGTGGGCCGACCAAACTCATGTCGCCCAGCAGCACGTTGATGAGCTGCGGCAGCTCATCCAGGTTGGTCCGCCGCAGGAAGGCGCCCAGGCGCGTCTTGCGCGGGTCGTCGCGGCGCGTCCAGCCGGGGCCGCTCTGCTCGGCGTCAACCCGCATGCTGCGGAACTTGATCAAATAGAAACGCCTGCCGTCCAGCCCCATCCGCTCTTGCGTGTAGAACGCCGGGCCGGGCGAATCAAGCTTGATGAGGACGGCGATCAGCAGCATGAACGGCGACAACAGCACTAGGCCGACTGCGCTGCCGATCAAATCTATGGCCCGTTTGAGCGAAACCTTCCAGCCGCGCAGCGCCACGTCGCGCAGGTTCAACAGCGGCAGGCCGCTCAGCTCGCTGATGCTGAGCTGACCGGCCATGATCTGAAACTGATCCGGCAGCACTTTGATGCTGATCGTGCTGCGGTCGCACTTGGCGATCACGTTCAGCAACTCCTCACTGCTTGCTTCCGGCAGGGCGATGATGACCTCATCCACCGCCTCGCGCGCGACCAGGCGCGAGAGGTCGTCCAGCGAGCCGAGCAACCGCACGTCGTGCCTGGGCTTCTGGCCGTCGTATGGCACCATGCCGACCACGTCGTAGCCTAGTCGCGGATTTTGCTGGATGCGCTGCAGCACAGTGGCCGCCGGCTCGCCAGCGCCGACCACGACCACGCGCGTTCGGCCAATGCCGCGCGCTTGCAACGCGCGCTGGATGCGCGCCTGTATGTTGCGCCCCAGAACAACCGCGATGATGGTCAGCAGCCAGGCGTAGATCACCATAACGCGCGGGAAGTCGGCGATGGCGGAGTCGCCTCTGAATGTGAGCGAGACCAGCGCGATGCTGATCAACGTGCCGACGGAAACCGCCGAGAAAATGGCGGCTAGGTCGTCGGTGTTATAGCGCGTCCGGCGCCGGTGATACATCTTGCCGAAGAAGAAGGCGCCGACAATCGCAATGACTTGCAACGCCAGCAGAGGCAGGAACTGGGTGAAGCCCGGCACGCTGCGCGCCGGCTCAGGCAAGGGGATCAGCAATCGAAGGCGATAGGCGACGAAGAAGCTGGCTGCGATGCTGAGCGCGTCCACGGCCAGCAACGACAGGGTGATGAGAGTCTGATAATGTCGCTGGAGAAAGCTGGGACGCGACTTGGCCGCGAAGAGTGTAGTCGTGTGCATAACGCCTGATAACGCCTATACCCGGTTAGCTAGGGTTGCTGGACACCTTGCGCCTAGTCAATTTTATTTTTGCCAGGGCGTTGCAGCGATTATAGGGCGTTACGCAATTCTGCCGCGCGACCAACGTGCAGCCGGAAAGGTGCGTAGGCGCAGGCAGAGCGCGTCGAAGCCTGCGCCTACGGGGACGGCGATGAAGTGAGAACTCGCCGCCGAAGTTGCCGAAGCCGAGGCCGCCCGCGCCGCCTGGGTCGTTCATCGCGCCGGCCTCGAGCAAGCCGCTACCGCCCAACAACGGTGTTGGTGGCGTCGGCTCGCTCAGCACGCCCGGCATCGTCCAGCCTCCTGTTCCCCAGAAGGCGTTTGCGCTGAGCGACGCGCTGGCATATAACGCTTGCGAGGTGTGCTATGCCAACTGTCGTTTTGATCGGCACGCTCGACACAAAGGGCGCAGAATTTGACTTCGTTCGCAGACGGATCAAGCAGCACGGCGCGGAGGTGATCCTGGTGGACGCAGGCGTCCTGGGCGCGCCGCCGATCAAGCCCACTATCACCCGCGAGGAAGTGGCCCGCGCTGCGGGCGCGGAGATCGCTGCTTTGGCGACATCCGGCGACCGTGGCGCGGCGGTAATGACCATGGCGCGGGGCGCGGCGGAGATCGCCAAGCGCCTCTACGCCGAGAAGAGGCTAGATGGCATCATGGGCATGGGCGGCAGCGGAAATTCATCATCTACAACAGCGGGCGCTATCGCATGGCCGGGCGCGGATCGCTGGCCGGGCTGATGCCCTACGGCGATGCGAATGCCATTGTGATGGAAATGGCCAACGAGGTGTTGCCGGTGGTGAAGCATACGCCGGTGCTGGCCGGCGTGTGCGGCACCGACCCCTTCCGGTTGATGCCGGTCTTCCTGCGGCAGGTGAAGGAGGCCGGATTTACCGGTGTGCAGAACTTCCCCACCGTCGGCCTGATTGACGGCGTCTTTCGTCAAGGGCTGGAGGAGACCGGCATGGGCTTCGGGCTGGAGGTGGAC
>CALBEF010000061.1 GCA_937927775.1 uncultured Anaerolineae bacterium
CAGGGCGTTGCGCACGGCGACGCGCGTTTCGGTCGTCACACCGATGACCTGGCCGGCCAGCATCTCGCCCAGCTCATCGTCAAAGAGGGCGTGCGCCAGACGCGTCCAGAACGTCTCAAAGATCAGCACGCCGACCGAATCACGGCGCGAGACACGATCCCACTCGCGCATCAGGCGCAGCAGATCGGCGGCCTGCGGATCATCGGGCGCAAAGCCATCCAGCAGCGGCAGAATGTCATCGGCGAACAGCGAGCGCGCGTCGTTCTGAATGCGCTGCATGTCGTCGGTTGAAAGCCTTGGCTTCTCGTTCAACAGTTGCAGGATGCGCCGCGCGCGAAAGCCGTAGTCCCAGTCGGCGCCCAGCAGGTGCGGGTAGGCGCGCGGGTCAATCACGGCGTTGTTGGCCGTGACGATAATCCCTTCCGGCGGGTTGAACACGCAGGGCAACTCGTCGAACGGGATTTCGCCCACCCATTCATGCTCGCCGCTCCAGGCGGGGACGGGCGCGCGCCCATCGCCGGCGGCGCGAACAGGGATGCGGCCGGGCATCTGGTAGCCAATGTTGCCCTCTACGTCCGCGTAGACAAAATTCTGCGCCGGCGCGTCCCAGAAGCGCAACGCCTCGCGGAACTGGCGCCAGTTGGCCGCGCGGTTGATCTGCAATACGCTGCGCAGAATCGATCCCGGTTGAAGCGCCGTCCATTGCAGCGCGATGGGCGGCTCGTTTGCCAACTCAGGCATCGCATCGTTGAGGATCGGGCCGTGGCGGGTGACGCGCACACGCAACACCACCGGCTCACTTTGGCCGGCTGCCATGATGCGCTCTTCAATCACCTGGGCCGGCTCGAAACGCCCCTGAAACTCGAACTCATCGGGGTTGGCCGGGTTGGGGCGCTCGATAAAGAGGTCTTGCACATCGGGGCCGACGTTGGTCACACCCCAGGCAATGCGCCCATTATGGCCGAGAATCACACCCGGCACACCAGGGAAGGAAACGCCGACGACATCATAGGGACACGTCGCGCTCACGACCCGGCAATGCAGGCCGATCTGATGCCAGATGGAGGGCATCTGGATGCCCAGATGCGGATCGTTGGCGAGCAGGGGCATGGCGGTGGTTGTGCGCGCGCCGGAGACGACCCAGTTGTTGCTCCCGATGTCGCTGTGTTTATCCAGGCCCAGCGACTCGGCGACGCGCCGGCTGGCCTGCAACAGGGCCAGGGCGCTGTCTGCAGAGAGCGCAAGAGAAGGCAGCCCAGCCGGCTGGGGCGCGCCTGTGGCCGGCGCGTTGACGATGAACGGCGCGTCGTCGGGGTAAGGTGGGATGACAGCCTCGACCAGCGCCGGGCCGCCGCGCCGCATCAGCGCCATGCGGGCCAGTTCAGCTTCCATGTTGCCGCCCAGGTTGTAGGCCATGACCTTGCCCCAGGTGAGCGAGTGGACCGGCTGCCAGGGTTCGGGCTGCCAGCGCCGGCCGATCAATCCGAGCACGCGAAACTCCAGCCCCAGCCGGTCGGCATTGCTCAGCGCATAGGCGTTGACCCCCTCGGCGTAGCGTTCCAGCGCCCGGCGGGTTTCGGGATCGAGTTGCGCTGCCTCCTGCTCGGCCACGCGGCGCCAGCCCAGCGTGCGAATAAAGCGATCCTGCGCCAGCGCGCCGGGGCCGAATAGTTCAGCCAGCCGGCCCTGCCCGATGCGCCGCCAGAACTCCATTTGAAAGAAGCGATCCTGAGCTTGCGCGAAGCCCTGAGCGAAGAACAAGTCTTCGGGCGTGTCGGCGTAGATATGCGGGACGCCAAAGCGATCGCGGATGATCTCCACTCGCCCCCGCAGACCGCTCAGGCGAATCTCGCCGCCGGTTTGAGGGAACGGCTGGCGCACCCACACCACGCCGACGCCGGCCGCGGTCACAGTCAACACCACAATCACAATCAGAATGCTCAGCAGAATGCGGCGAATTGTTTTCATAGGCGAAGAAAGTTCAGCAGTGTCTGGCGTGTCTGCGTTACACAACAGCGCGCCGGCTCACAACGCGCTTTCGATCTGATTTTCGGAGTTCGTAGCGGCCGGGGTTGCGCCATCCACGCGCGACCACTTGACATGCCGGAAGGTGACAAAGCGGTTGACGAAAAAGTTCCACATCATCACAATGACGGCGGCAATGGCTTTGGTCAGGTTCAGACCGATCACATGGCTGTTGAACAGCGCCTCGATCGGCCGCTCGAACAGAAACAGGATCAACTCGTTGATGCCCAGGCCGACCGCATTGACGATGAGAAAGGTGGGGAAGTGCCGCCAGAACGACGCGCGCGATTCCGGGTACACCCAGAGAATGTTCCAGACGAAGTTGTTGGTGGCGGCCAGCACAAAAGCGACGGCGATCGCCAGCGCAGAGGGCGCGCCGAAGCCATACACCAGCAGGTTGAGCATCGCATAATCCACAACCAGTCCGGACGCCCCGACGATGGCGAATTTGACGAAGCGTTTGACTTCGTATTTATTGCGCCGGGCTATGGCATACAGCCGGTTGCGCGACGCCGCGTCGGGGTCGTGGAAAAACAGAAAGACCACCAGCGACACGCCAGCGCGCCATGCCCACTCGCGCATGGCTCTAAAGCGAACTTTGAAGGTGGAGGAACTGGATTGCATAGCCACTGCAAGCAGTTGATCGGAAACAGCTCAGCCGCGCAGAAAACACAACACACCGTACGCAACACGCAACACGCAACACGCAACACGCAATGCGCATTACGCGCCGCATATTGCGTGTCAGGCGCGGGGCAGCGGAGTTCATACTTGCGACGCCGGCTGCGCCGGGGCGTAACGCTCGAACCACGCCACGATGCGCCGCAGCCGCTCGACGCGATGTCTCGGCTCGCCGCTGCGCGACAGCTCGTGCCCCTCGCGCGGCCAGCGCACCAGCTCGACCGTTTTCTTCAAGTACTTCAGCGCCTGGAACAACTGCTCGGCCTGCTCGATCGGCACGCGAAAATCCAGCTCGCTATGCTCGAGCAGGAGCGGCGTCTGCATCTGTGGGGCATAGGCCAGCGGAGACTGGCGCCACAGGAATGCCACATCGTCGAACGGCGTGACATCGAAGTGCCAGTCGGTGAAGAAGGCGATGTCGCACGTGCCGCGCATCGAAATCAGGTTGTACACGCCGCGCTGGGCGACGGCAGCGGCAAAGCGGTTGTCGTGGCCGACGATCCAGGCCGTCATGTATCCGCCATAGCTGCCGCCGGTCACGGCCAGACGCTGTGGGTCGGCGACGCCTTTGGCCAGCAAGGCATCGACGCCCTTCAAAATGTCGCGCATGGGTCCATCGCCCCAGTCGCGGTGGTTGCCCGATAGAAACGCCTCGCCATAGCCATCCGCGCCGCGCGGGTTGCAAAAGAACACCACGTAGCCACGGTGAGCCAGCAGTTGCCACTCGTGCCACATGCTGCGGGTGCTGGCCGACCACATCGCCGCCGGCCCGCCGTGAATCTCGACCGCCAGCGGATATGGCCGCGAGGCGTCGTAGCCGGGCGGCGTGATCAGCCAGCCCTGAATCTCATAGCCCTCGGACTCATAGCGCATCTCCTCGACTGGACGCACCTCGTGCTCGGCCAGGAACTTTGCATTCGGCTGGTAAAGCAGGCGGATGGCGCCGTCCGGCTCGCGCAGGTAGAGCGCCGACGGGTCGCCGGGCGTGCTGGCCGCGAACACCACGCGCCCATCGCCGGCCACATCAAACGACGTGATCTCCTGCGTGGCGTCGGTCAGTTGTTCAATTGCGCCGTCGGCGATGTGGACGCGATACAAGTTGACTGCGCCATCAGCAATCAGCGTGAAGTAAATGCTGGCGCTATCTTTGCTCCATCGCCAGCCGGCCACGCTGCGGTCGAGCGCGGCAGTCAGGTCGCGGATGTCGCCGCCGCCGGCCGGCATGACTGCCAGCGTCGTGTTGCGATACAGCGACTGGTCTTCGTTTACCCGCGCAAACGCCACCCACTGCCCATCCGGCGACAGATCGGGCGAGAAGGCGGTGTGGCCGACGCCGGTAAGGCGCTCCACAGGCGGCCGCTCGGGCGCAGGCGCAGCCGACAGACGGGCAATATCGGTGTAAAACTCCAGCACGCCGCTTTCAGGGTCGCGGCTGACGGCGGTGTACAACGCCTCCCCATCGGGCGACCATTTTGGCTGCTCAAAGTTCAGGTCGCCGTCGGTCAGCCGGCGCGGTTTGGTTTTGGCCGGCTCGCCAAAGTCGGCCGGCGCGTCGGCGACGTAGATGTGCAGCCAGCGGTCGCGCATGTACTCTGTGCCGGTGCGGTAGGGATAATGACGGAGCACATACGGGTCAAAACGCTGTTCCTCGTCGTGCTCGCGCTGCTCTTTCTCGCGCTTGAGGTCCCAGGCGTCTTTGGCCGGCTCGCCGTCCGATTCGGCCCGCGCCGCCTGCTCATCCTCTTTGGCGCGTTCGTCGGCGCGCGCCAGCGCAGTGAACGCCACGCGACGGCCATCGGGCGACCACTCGAACGCGCGGATGCCATTAGCGTGCGAAGCGATGACGTGCGCCTCGCCGCCGGCCACCGGCATGGCATACAGTTTGGCTTCGCCATCGCGGCTGGAGATGAAACCAAGCCGCGCGCCGTCAGCCGCCCAGCGCGGGGCGGCGTCCTTCTGGCCGCTGGTGAAAGGTCGCGCCGGCGCGTCCGATGCGATCTCGCGCATCCAGATGTTGCGGATGTATGTGTTGCCGGCGCGATCGACACTCTGACGCACAAAGGCGACCCGGCTGCCATCCGGCGACAACCGAACATCCTCTACAGTGCTGAGATCGTAGAGGCTCTCTTCAGTGATGGGTTTCATGATCGAGGAGTCGGGTTTAGTGGCTGCAACCCTTGCAACCGCCACACCCGCCGCTGCGACTGCACGACTTGCCGCCGGCCGGCGCGGAAAGGTCGCCGGTGGACGCGCCGCCCCGATTGTGCGCGAAAGAGGAAATCTTCTTCCTGGCCTTGTGGCTGTGGCACGCGGGACATTCGACCGTCACCACCGTGTTGCCACTGCGCACCAATTTTTCAAATCGGTGGCTGCATTTGCTGCATTCGAACTCGAAGATAGGCATGCCGTGTCAGTCCTCCAACCGGGTAAATATGCTGTATTTTACGCCCGCGCCGCGCGTTTCTGAGGGAGAAGAGATACGCGGCTCAAAACAGGTAAAATCGAGCAGGCCCCGCGACGGAAGCCTTTTCGCAAGTCCAGCCGCGCCAACCCATCCGGCTGAGGCGCAGCCAGACCACAGCATGAAAGGTGAAAAGCAATGCCTATGTTTGATTACGTGAGAGCGAAATCGGTGGCAGAAGCCGTTGAACTGCTCGCCGACACACAATGCGTCAGCCGGCCGCTGGCCGGCGGCACGGATGTGCTGGTGCAAGTCCGCCACACTCCCCCAACGTTCCAGCGGCTGGTGGATGTGAGCCGCATCCCGGAGATGAAAATCATCGAGCGGCAGGGCGACGAGATTTGCGTTGGCGCAGCGGTGACCTACACCGAGATTATTGAAAGCGCGCTGCTGCGCGAAACCGCGACCTGCCTGGTGGAAGCGTCGCGGCTGGTGGGCGGGCCGGCAATTGCCAACGCGGGCACCCTCGGCGGCAACGTCGCCAACGGCGCCGCGTGCGCCGATGGTGTCCCGCCACTGGTCTGCCTGGACGCGCTGGCGCACGTGCGCAACAGCGCCGGCGCGCGCGCCGTTCCGGTGGCCGACTTGCTCAGCGGCCCGCATGAGACGATGCTCCAGCGCGGCGATCTGATTACTCACTTCACCTTTCCCGTGATGCCCGACGGCGCGCGATCAACCTTCATCAAACTGGGCCGGCGCAACGCACAGGCCATCTCGCGCCTGAACGTGGCTGCGGCAGGCGCGCTGTCGTCAGAAGGTCGCGTGATATTCGCGCGCGTCGTGCCCGGCTCGGCGTTGCCTCGTCTGAGGCGGTTTGTCGAAGTCGAGAACATGTTGATCGGAGAGCGCCCCAGCGAGGCGCTGTTCGAGACAGCCGGCGCGGAAGCCAGTCGCGCAATGGTGGCCGTCACAGGCCGGCGCTGGTCAACAGAGTACAAGGAGATCGCACTGCAGGGGCTGGTTGCGCGCGCCCTGCGCCAGGTTTTTACTGTGGAGAATTGAAGCATGTTGATTGAGTTGACGGTGAACGGAAGAGATGTGGCGGTGGACGCGCCGCCCGACATTACGCTGCTGGATTTGCTGCGCGATTACCTCAATCTGACCGGGACAAAAGAGGGGTGCGCGGTGGGCGAGTGCGGCGCGTGCGCGGTCATCATGGATGGCCGGCTGGTCAATAGCTGCATGGTGCTGGCGCCGCAGGCCGACGGCTGCGCGATAACCACGATTGAAGGAGTGCGCGCGCCCGACGGCGGCCCCAACGACCTGCAACAGAACTTTATTGAGTACGGCGCGGTGCAATGCGGCATTTGCATCCCCGGCATGATTATGGCCGGCGAGGCGCTGCTGATGCGCAATCCGCTGCCAACCCGCGAGGAGATTCGCATGGGGCTGGCCGGCAACTTGTGCCGCTGCACCGGCTATCAACAAATTGTGGATGCGATTGAAGCGACGGCGAAAGGGAGGCAAAAGGGATGAGTCATATTACACAACCTCTGGAATATGTGGGGCGGCCCGCGCGGCGCGTGGACGCGCTGGGCAAAGTGACGGGGCAGGCCAAATACATTGCCGATTACCGTGTGCCCGGCATGTTGCACGCGCACTGCCTGCGCAGCACCATGCCCCATGCGCGCATCGCGCGGCTGGACACAACGCCGGCGTTGCAAGTGCCCGGCGTGCGCGCTGTCATCACCAGCGAAGACTTTGTCAATCACGGCCTGTATGGATTCCCGGTGCGAGACAAGTACATGCTGGCCTGGCAGAAGGTGCGCTACGTCGGCGAAGCCATCGCCACGGTTGCCGCCGACACGCCACAGGCTGCGCTGGCCGGCGCGCAGGCCATTGTGTGCGAGCTGGAGCCGCTGCCGACCCTCTTCGACGCCCGGCGCGCGCTCGATCCCGACGCGCCGCAGGTCGGCCCCGACCGCAACGACGGCCAGCACCCCAACCTGAAGGGCGACCACATGCTGGTGCGCAAAGGCGACGCCGAAACCGAGCTGGCCAATTGCCCGATTGTGCTCGACCGGCGCTACTTCACCGACTGGCAGGAACACGCCTACATCGAGCCGGAAGGCGTGCTGGCCATGCCCACGCCCGAAGGCGGTGTTGTGGTGTACGCGCCCAACCAAAGCCCGTTCATCAACCAGGGCAATCTGGCTATGGTGCTGGGGCTGCCGGCCAATCTCGTGCGCGTGATTCAGCCGACCGTCGGCGGGTCATTCGGCGGCAAGGACGACATCATCTACGAAAGCTCGGCCCAGGCAGCCAGGCTGGCGCTGATCACCGGCCGGCCGGTGCGCATGGTCTTCTCGCGCGAGGAGAGCCTGGTCGCCAGTTACAAACGCGACGCGATGCACATGGACATCCGGCTGGGCGCCGACCGCGACGGCACGTTGCGCGCGTGCTGGTTTCGCGGCATCCTCGACTCCGGCGCGTATGCCTCCGAAACGCCCTTCACCGCCTGGCGCGCCAGCATCCATGCCATGGGCGCATACCGCTACAACGCCTGCGACGTGGATGTGTATTGCGTGTACACCAACAACGGCTACGCCGGCGCTTTTCGCGGCTTCGGCAACCCGGAGGTGTGCTTCGCCGTTGAGCAAACGGTGGATGAGCTGGCCGAGATGCTCGGCATGGATCCGATCGACCTGCGCCTGAAGAACTGCCTGCGCCTGGGCGACGAGACCGCGCACGGCCAGAAGCTGAACGAGTCGGTCGGTTTGATTGAGTGTATCAACACCGTGCGCCGCATCAGCGACTGGGATCGCAGGCGCGCCGAGTACAGCCGGCAGACTTCGACCGAGAAGCGGCGCGGCATCGGCGTCGCCATCATGTATCACGGCATGTCGCTGGGGGCAGAGGGGGCCGACCACGCCGGCGCGACCATCAGTGTGCTGCCCGATTATTCCGTCGATCTCACCTCCGGCCTGACCGATTACGGCACCGGCTCGCGCACGGTGTACGTCCTCATCGCCGCCGAAGAGCTGGGTGTCAACCCCGACCGTGTTCACATCCAGCGCCCGGACACCAACACAGCCATCGATTCCGGCCCGACGGTGGCCAGCCGCAGCACTGTGCTGGGCGGCAATGCCATGCGCGCCGCCGCGCGCAACCTGCGCCAGACGCTCGACCTGGCCGCAGCCGACTTGTTGCGCTGCGACCCGCAACAACTGGTGCGCGCCGGCGAAGCCTACGTCGGCCCCGACGAAGAAGCAGTGGCGTGGGAGAAGATCGTGGATCACGCGCGCGAGATGGGCCTGATTCTGTCGGCGCATGGCAAATGGGAAGCGCCGAAGATCGTCTGGGATCATCATCACGGGCGCGGCACACCGTACATGGCCTATGTGTATGGCGCGCAGGTGGCGGAAGTGGAAGTGGACTTGCGCACCGGCAACACGCAGGTGTTGCACATCTGGGCTGTGCACGACATCGGCAAGGTCATCTTCCCCCAGGGCGCTTACGGCCAGTTGTATGGCGGGATCACGCAGGGGCTGGGTTATGCGCTGACCGAGCAGATCACCTATCCCGAAGGCTACATCCAGGAAACGAACTTCGAGTCGTATCTGATTCCGACTTCAGTGGATGTGCCGGAGATCACCGCTCAGTTTATCGAGTCGGCGTATTCGTATGGGCCGTATGGGGCCAAGAACATCGCCGAGCCGTCGCTGGTGCCCACCGCGCCGGCGATCGCCAACGCGATTGCCCACGCCACCGGCCGGCGCGTGCGCGAGCTTCCGATGAACCTGGAGCGCGTGTTGCTGGGACACGACCTGCAACCGCCCTTCTCGCGCAAGCCGGTGGAAGCGGCGCTGAAGATTCCCCCGCGCTCGATGCCACAGACAGCGCCGCGCGTCTACGCCTGACGCGCGCGGCGCTGCCGCAACGCTTCATAGACCAGCAGGGCCGCCGCAATCGACACATTGAGCGAATTGACGCGGCCCTGCATGGGAATGCGAACACGCACACCGGCCTGATCCAGCCACAGCCGGCTCAAGCCGTCCTTCTCCGCGCCAACAGCGATGGCGAGCGGGCCGGCCAGATCAACCTGATCGAAGTCAGCCTCAGCCGCCGGCGTGGCAGCCACAATGGCAATCCCGCGCTGCCTGAGCCAGGCGATGGTTTCATCGCTGCCGGCCTCGGCCACCGGCACACTGAACAGCGCGCCCTTGCTCGAACGCACCACGTTCGGATTGCCCAGGTCGGTGTTCGGATCGCACGAAATGAGCGCATCGACGCCGGCGGCATCGGCGGTGCGCAGCATGGCGCCGAGGTTGCCAGGCTTCTCCACCGCCTCGGCCACGAGCAGCAAGGGTGACGCGCTCAAGCTCAGATCAGTCAGCTTGCGCCGGATCAACGGGAACACCGCCAGCCAGCCATCCGGCCCATCGCGGTAGGCCACCCTGGCGAAGACGCGCTCGCTCAGTTCGATCAACTCAGCGCCGGCCTGCTGAGCGCGGGCCAGCAGGCGCGCCTGCGCCGGGTCGCGCATCAGCGCCGGGCAGTGGTACAACTCGAGCGGGCGCGCGCCGCACGCCAGCGCCAGAGCCAGCTCGTCGTAACCTTCGACGAGCATCTGGCCGGCCTGCTCACGTTCGCGCCGGTCGCGCAGCGCCAGCAAATGCCTGACGCGCGGATTGTGGATGCTGGTGATGAGTGTCATGCGCAGGTGTGCTGAGTTCCTCAGCCCTCCCTCAATCTTCAGGGCTTACGCGCCACTCATTTTAAGGCAGCGCCAGCCTGGAGCGCCTTCATCGACGGCAGTTGCACACAGGCGCAAAGCGCGTATAATGCAAGTCCTCGGTCTCGTGGCTCAGTTGGTTAGAGCGCACGGTTCACATCCGTGAGGTCACAGGTTCAAGTCCTGTCGAGACCACTCAGCGCAAGCTGTTCGCTTGCGCTATTTTGTTTTTCTCTGTCCGGGGTCACAGACACACAAACTCGGCGTCGCCGCCGGCCAGATCGACAATGGCAACGCTGCGCGACTCGGTGCGGCGCCCGCCAAGCGCGCCGGGGTTGAGCAGCCGGGTTGCGCCGTGCGTTTCGAGCGCGCGGCTGTGCGAATGGCCGCAGAAGACCCACTCGTAGGCCCGGCAATACACCAGCGCGTCGACGAGGCCGGCGTCATCGCCATGCGCCACGGCCACCGCATGGCCGTCGAACTCCAGATGCGCGTCTGTCCCCATGTAGCTCACGGCGCCCAGCCGGCGGGCCTGGGCGCGCAAGCCGAGGCCATCGAAATCATTGTTGCCGCGCACCAGCCACACGTGAAAGCCGGCGAACAGCTCCAGCAAATGCGCGCCGGTCACATCGCCGCAATGAATCAACCGATCAACCTGGCGGGCGCGAAAGATGTCCAGCGCCGCGCGGGTGTTGTCGGCGTTGTTGTGCGTATCGGCCAGCACGCCAATCAACGAAGGAAGGCGCGCTGTCATGCGGGGAGATCTCCTCTTGCGGGGGCGGCCTGCGCGGCCAGGCTGCGCGGGTTGACCTGGATGGAGCGAATGCCGGCATCCAGGGCCGCGCCGGTCAGTTGCTCCAGATCGTCGCGCGGCAGCATCGCCACCTCGAGCAACATGGGCAGGTTGACGCCGCTGACGACGCGCAGGCGCTCGCGTTGGCGAGCCACGCGCAGCGCCGCATTCCACGGGGTGCCGCCCAGAAAATCGACCAGCACCAGCGCCGGCGCATCTGAGGCCAGCGCCGCGATCAAACGCGCCTCGAACACGCCGGGGGATTCACCAGCCGCCAGTCCGAGGCAGACAATATCCTGCTGCGGGCCGGCGATCGATTCGATCGCACCGAGTAACGCGCGCGCCAGATCGCCGTGCGTCGCAACAACGATGCGCGCAGGTGCGCGCTGTGGAGATGGGACACTCATAAAGCGCGCATTATAGAAGCGCCGACGCAGGCGGCGCAAAAAATGATCCCAAAGGCCAGCGTGCCTTTGGGATCGGATTGGGGAGAAGCTGCGCGCTGGCCGGCAGCTACGCCTTTGGCTCATCCTGCGGCGGGGCAGCGGTTGGTGTCACCATCGTCGCCGGCGTTTCGGGCAGCATGGCCGGAGCCGCCGCAGGGCCAGGGCCGGCGGCTGGAGCAGACGGCGGCGCAGGCGGAACCGGCGCACCAGGCGTCATCATCGGTCGCGGATAGTCCTGAGTGCCGGCCACGGTCAGAATGAGGGCGCCCATGCCAATGGCCGAGGCGGCAAACCCCACCAACCAGCCGATCAGCGGGATCGCGCCCAGCACGGCCAGCAACACTGCGCCGGCCGCAGTCTGGCCCACGGTCGTCCAGTTCGACTGCCTGAAGCCGACCATCAGCCATTCACCGACCATGCGCGCCACCACCGCCCAGCCACACACGACCAGCACCGCCAGCGCCAGCGCGAGCGCGATGGCAGCCGGGATGGTGCAAATCAGCACGGTCAGAATGACAATGACGACCGGCACGGCCACATAGGTCAGCACACCGATGGCCCCCGCAGGCAACCACTGGCTGCGAAGCGCGCGCTCGGCGCGCTGGGCATTGACGGGGAAGAGCGCAATCGCGGCAATCGACAGGAGGGTAATCAGGAAGATGCCGGCCAGCGTCGCAATGAAATTGCCCGTCACGTCCCAGACCCAGCGAAACGGGCCATTCCAGCGGTCAACGGATCGGATTGGATTTGGCGTGGTGATGCGCGGGCCGGTATACCGATTGCTCCGGCCTTCAACGACTGAGCCGGGATCGCGGGTCACAGAACCGCCCAGGATGGACAGATTGCCCTGAATGCGCGCCGAGGCTGCCAGGCGGGCCAAACCGCCGCTCATGATGAAGTCGCCGGTCACCGTGCCGGCGATCGTGGCGTTGCCGCCGAAGATGGACACGTTGCCTTCGACCCGGCTGCCTTCCTCCAGCATGGTGTTGCCGCCAAAGACCGTAAGGTCGCCGCGCAGGGTCTCGTCGGAGCGCAGGGTGAAGCTGTCACCCATCACAACCTGATCGCCGCGAATGACCCGGCGATCTTCTTCGTAGGGCACGGGCGTTGGCGTCGCCTGGACCTGGTCAGCCGCAGACAGCGCAGGCGCCGGCAGCGCATCGGGCGCAGGGCCTGCAGCCGGCGTTGCCGCGAATGCCGGCGCGCCAAAGAACAGCATGGCTGCGCCTGCCATCGCGCCGGCCAGACCGAGCCGGAAAGTTTTTCGAGTGTTTGACATGTGATTCACCTCTGTGCGTTCATCTGCCTTTAGTACGAATGGCCGGCGCTGAAGTTGCGGTGCGCACGTGGGGCAAGCCGCCGGGCTTGCCGTGCCGCCGGGCTTGCCCATTGCCGGCGCGCGCGCGAAGCCGGGTAAACTAGCGGCACTGAAGCGCGCCGGGACGCAGCCTGGCGTGTCAGTTGAGAGTGGTCAGAGAATGGGTAGCGGTGACGGGAGAGGCATGAAGGGCAAACACGAGCCGGAGTTGTTGCATCTGGACCTGGATATCCTGGTGGTGAGCAAGCCGTCGGGCCTGCCAACCGTGCCGGATGGCTATGACACCGATCTCCCGTATCTGGCGGGGTTGCTGGAGCATGCATTCGGGCGTGTATGGGTAGTGCATCGGCTGGACCGCGACACCAGCGGCGTGGTCGTGCTGGCGCGCAATGCGGAGGCGCACAAATCACTCAGCGCCCAGTTTCAGGAGCATCAGATTGTCAAGACCTATCATGCGCTGGTCATGGGACATCCGACCTGGCAGGAACGCTCCGTGTCCGCCCCCTTGCGCGTGGACGCCGACCGGCAGCACCGCACGATCGTCGATCTGGAAGCCGGCAAACCCTCCACCACGCATTTCCGGCTGCTCGAAAAGTTTCAATCCCCCCTGACTCAGGTATCCCTGATCGAGGCCACGCCCAAACATGGCCGGACGCATCAGATTCGGGTGCATCTCTGTACACTGGGCATGCCTGTGGTGGCGGATGCGCTGTATGGCAACGGGGCGCAACTCATGCTGTCGGCCATCAAGCGCCAGTACCAGCCGGGCGAGAACGGCGAACGCCCGTTGATCGGCCGGCTGGCGCTGCACGCGCTCTCCATCACATTGACACATCCGACATCAGGCAAGACACGCACCTTCGAAGCGCCCTACCCCAAAGATTTCGCCGCCGCCCTGAAGCAGCTTCGCAAACACGCTTCGCGCCAGACGCAATCTGCGCGGGCCGGGGTATGAACCACAAGGTGTGAACCGCAAAGACACGAAGCGCGCAAAGCGAATTGATGTCCTCATCGCTTCGCGAGCTTCGCTCCTGGTGATTCACTCCCCTCAATTGCGGGCGTGTCCGGGTCGCGGGCCGACGCCAGACAGATCGATCGGCTTGCCGGGATAAGCTGCGCAAGTTGCCGGCCTGGTAAGACTGGCCGAGACCTTCAACTCGTGGACGGCCTGCCGCGCCCGGTCGAGCGCCGGCCCGGCCCGCTGACACGGGCCGGATCGGTGGAGCGTGCGCAAGAGGGTTGAAACGCATCCCGTCCTACACCCCGTAGAGGGGGCCGTACTTGGCGCGCAGATAGCGAATGTATGGGCCGACATCGAGCGGGCCGCCGGTGACGCGCTGCAGGAGTTCGCCGGCGGTGAACTTGCTGCCATGCCGGTAGATGTTGTCTTTCAACCAGCCGTGCAGGACGCCAAATTCGCCGCGCGCGATGTCGTCGGGAATGGAAGGATGCGCCCTGAGCGCCGCTTCGTAGAACTGGGCGTTCATGATGTTGCCCAGCGCATAGCCCTGGAAAGCGCCGCCGATCACGCCGGCGTACCAGTGCACGTCCTGCAACACGCCGTCTTTGTCATCGGGCGGGGCAATGCCGAGATCGGAGGCGTAACGCGCGCGCCAGGCTTCGGGCAGGTCCTTCAGCGCCAGCTTGCCTTCCAGAAGCTCCAGCTCCAGATCGAAGCGGATGATGACATGCAGGCTGTACGTGACCTCATCGGCGTCGGTGCGGATCAGCGAGCGTTGCGCCTTGTTGACGGCGCGGTAGAAGGTGTCGAGGGGCACTGCGCCGAGCTGGTCGGGGAAAGTGGCCTGCAATTCGGGATAGAAATGCTGCCAGAAGCCGAGACTGCGGCCCACGATGTTTTCCCATAACCGAGACTGGCTTTCGTGAACGCCGGCTGACGCGCCGCTGGCGAGCGGCGTGCCTTCGTATGCCATGCTGATGCCCTGCTCGTACATGGCATGCCCGGCTTCGTGCATGGTGCTGAACAGCGCCTCGCCCAGGTCGTTCTCTTTGACGCGGGTGGTGATGCGCACATCGCCCAGCGAGAACTTGGTCATGAAGGGGTGATGCGTCTTGTCCTGCCGGCCGCGCTGGAAGTCATAGCCGAAGCGCTTGATGACGCTCAATCCAAACGCAAGCTGCTTGTCCTCCGGGTAGTATTGGTGAAGGCAGGCGTCATCGGGGGCCGGCAGCGCAGTAATGGCTTCGACCAGCGGCACAAGCTGGCGGCGCAATTCGCCAAACACAGCGCGCACCGACGCGGCTTTCATGCCATAGTCGCTGAAGTCAATCAGCGGATCGGCGATGTGCGCGTAGCCGGGGAAGAAATCGGCCAGTTCACGGCTGTAATCCAGCGTCTTCTCCAGATACGGCTGAACCAGAGAGAAATCGTTGGCCGGGCGCGCGCGCGTCCACACATCATAAGAGGCAGCCGAGTGGGCAAGGAAGCGGCCCATGAACTCGGGGGGCACTTTGATGGCGCGTTCATACTCGCGCCGCGCGACGCGAATCAGACTGGCATCATCGGAATCATAAGGCAGGCTGTCGGCATACGGCTGCAGGGCGTCGAGCAGGCGCCCGATGGCCGGGTCGGTGGCTTTCTCGTGCGCCAGCCGGCCCAGCGTGGCTGCCTGCCGGGCGCGGGCCGGCGCGCCGCCGGGTGGCATGCAGGTTGACTGATCCCAGTTCATCAATGCGCTGACAGCGTTCAGATCATTGACTTCCATCAGACGACGTTTGAGTTCGGCAAGCTGGTCTTTCACAGAACACTCCTTTATTGCAACCCGCGCACGCGAGCAATCCTGATATATTGTACTCGTCACAAGGCTGCCACTAACACCGATTCGATTGCGACCGCAATTCTTGTCTGACGCCGACCACGCGCATGAATACAGCCCCATCTGCTGGTGGAAAGCGCAGAAAATCTGCCATAACCCTGTGACTTCGAGGCTACACTTGTTCGCCTCACAAGCGGATATAATTGAGACATATTACGCATCCATTAACCAAAGGCAGGAATCATCCATGAGCAAACAGGCAATCTACCTTTTCAGTGGCGACCAGCCCGATGGTGCAATATCAAAAGGGCTGAAAGACGCAGACTGCGAGATTGCTCAAGTCAAATCTGTCTCTGAAGCGCTGGGTGCAATTCATCAAGCCGGCGACAACGCCCTTCTGGTTGCTGAAGTGCAAGCGGGCGCAATTGCGCTGCTATCGTTGCTAAAAGAGCGGCGTGGAACACTTCCGGCCACTATCTTGTATGACAAGGAAAGCGGCGATGTGCAAACTGCCATTAAAGCGTTGCAGTTGGGCGTTCGAGAGTACCTGTTGTCAACAGACAGCGAGGCGCACCGGGAATTGAGCGCCCGCCTGATGGCAGAACGCATCAACAGCCAGCCCCGGTCAGCCAGGCTCTCACAGAGCGACCCCGCTCGCTATGCCGCGACTTCTCCCAGCTGGGCCGCCGCAACCGGCGAGCTTCGATGGGACCCGGCCACGTACCTCCTCCAGAGCGGCCAGGACTACGTGCGGCTCAGCCCTATCGAAGGCCGCATTTTTGACCTCCTGTATACGCGCCAGGGCCGCGTTGTCTCTGTCGCCGAGTTGATCGAACATGCGTTGATGAAATCCGGAGTTGATGAGCGCGAAGGCGCCAAACTGTTGCGCCCGCACCTGGTTCGCCTGCGGAGCAAGCTGGAAAAGCATCCCGACCTGTCTCGCCGCATCGTCAATATGCGCGGCAGCGGCTACATGCTGCTCTGATAGCAGTCAGGTTGCGCAGCCGCCCTCCGCCGCCGGCAACGAGATGCCTTCTGACGTGCCATCATACAGGCTGGACGATGAGCGCTTCTTCACCCAGCACGTCGGTGATCCTGACAGCCACTGTGGCAGGGCCGGTCGATGCCCCCCATTCGTAATTCCCCCGCACCAGCTCGGCGCGCTTGCGGGGCGCATCGACCAGCGCCGGCCGGAAAACCACGCCGTCGTAAGCCGGATCGATCATGATGCTGTCCACGACGGCGCGCCAATCGTCGATGCGCGGCGCAGTTGCCGCCCCGGCCCGGCGCACGCGTTCCATCACCGCCGGCGAAACAAACTCTTCCACCCGCACCCGGATAGCGGGCGGCATTGCCTCATCGTCCCGGCGCACAGTCACGCGCGCCTGGGCAGGCTGAATCGGTTGATCGCAGTCATTGGCGCAGCGAGCGCCGTCCGCATACACCACAAAAGGACGCGCCGGCTCAGCAGACATGCTATCGGCGGCTGACCGATCCGCAGACCGGCGGCCAGACCTGCTCGACGCAGGCGGGGGCTTGATCGCGCACAGGCGCTTGACGATAGTCTGAATGGCGCCCCGGTTGATGTCGCCGCCGATCCAGCGTCGGCCCATCTGCTGCGCCACGGTGAGCGTGGTGCCGCTGCCGGCAAAACAATCCAGCACCCAATCGCCCGGGTTGCTCGACACAGCAATGATGCGGCGCAAGAGCGCCTCGGTTTTCTGGGTGGGATAGCCAGAGTCTTCGCCCGGCGTAGTGCCGAGGCCGGGAATGTCATCCCACAGATTGTCCACGGCGCGCTCGACAATGTATTTGCCGCGCGGGGCCGGCTTCAGGTAATACTTGACCCCGATGTTGCCCCCCTTCGAGGCAAACACCCGGCGCGCTGTCTCATCGACCACCACTTCGCCGCCGTAAGGGGCATACAGCCGGCCCTCGGCGCGCAGCGCCCTGAGTCGCTCGAAGCTGTACGTGCCGGGGTCGGAAGTGCGAAAGAAACCGCGCGCGTCGCGCATGTACGCCGCAGCCGCTTCAGCTTCCGTCAGCGCGATCTCTTTCTTCACCGGGTTCCAGGTTGTTGGCGCCTGCTTGTTGCGCGCAAAGATTTCCAGATAGTGCGCGCTGAAGGGAAAGTAGAACGCGTTCACTTTGGCGCCACGCGCCACCTGGCTGCGCCACGAAATGGTGTTCAGGTAGTTGTCGGGGCCGAACACCTCTTCGAGCAACATGCGCAGGTAATGGACGCGCCGGTGATCGCAATGCAGCCACAGGCTGCCATCCTCGGACAACAATTCGCGCAACAGAAACAGCCGCTCATACATGAACTGCAGGTAGTCGTCGCCGGCCCAGATGTCGGTGTACTGGAGCTGCTCACCGAGCAGGCGGGAGTTGCCAAACAACACCGGCCCGCCTCTCGCGCCGCGCAGCGCCACTTTGCGCGTGTAGCTGGCGGCGCTGTCGAAGGGCGGATCGATATAGATCAGCTTGATTTGCCCGCGAAAGCCATTTGCCAGCAGGAACGCCAGCATGTCCTTGTTGTCGGCGTGGAACAGCAGATTGGCGTCTCGGCCGGCTTCCTGAAGTGTCGCCGGCAAAGCGCGCGCCACGCCAGGCATTGGCGGGCGCAGGCCATGCGCCTCCACCAGGCGGAGTGGCGGCGGCTCGACATGGCCCGGAGGGCGCTTGCCGGCCCAGGTGAGTGTGGGCCGGCCTGGGGTAGCCTCGACAGACAGTGCGGCCGGCGCAGCGCGATCGACAGAAAAAGGTTTTCTGGCCATGTCGGTCACAGTCCCAGAGCTTGGCGCAGGCCGGCCAGGTTCTGGCCCAGCCGCAGCGGCGCCGCGTAGTAGATTGCGCGCTCGCTCTTGTTCGCCTGTGGCATCGTCGTGACCCGCAGGCGGGGCGATTGAAAGAATTGAGGCCGTGTCATGTATCCGATCAGGTAAACGCGCCAGGCCGCGCCGGTGTTGCGCGCGCCCGCATCGCGGGCCTCCACGCAGGCCCGCGCCAGCAGATATGGGGTTCGCTCAGCCGCCGCTGCGCGTTGCTTCTGGCTCATGAGGTCCTGGCGGGTTGGCTCGTCGAGCGCGCCGGCGCGCAGCGGCGTGTAGACCAGAAAGTCATCTTCGAGGATGGCGGCGTAGTTGACCTGTCCGCCGGCAAGGTGGCGCGGGCCAATGCGGGTGGCTTTCATCTCAAACCCGAAGATGCCGCGCCGCTCGCAGGCGGGATAGAAACCGCGCCGAAAGTGCGCGCCTTCCTGCCACTGGCGGGCGGTGTCTGCAAACAGGTCGCCGGCCAGGAACTCGGCGGCATCGGGTTGAGCGACGAACCCGTCGACCGGCGCGTGGTCGCGCCCGCCATCCCGGCGAATATCGTCCCACAAACGACAGGCGATCGACGCGCTTTGCAGGTAACGCAGCCAGGCCAGCTCGGCAGCTTTGCCGATCAGTGTGTCGCGCAGCCGGTCCTCGGGCGAGCGACCCGGCTGCCACGCGTTGGTCGTATGGTCGGCCAGCCAGCCGGCCTGCGCCTGATCCACTTCAGCCGGCGCGATATCAATGGCCACGATGTGCTCTGGTTTGATCATGCGCGGCGCTACCCGAACCCATCAGATGTCGCACGCTGCGCGTTACGGCAGCGCGGAAACCGCATTCGCCTGACACAACGATACGCAACATAGCGCGCATTATGCCTTGTCCCTGCGTGATAGCGCGGCAGGCAGGCGCGACTGTGATTTCCCACGAAGCCCGCTCATGGGGAGCAGTTGGCGCGTTGCGTGGCGCATAAATCCGCCAAAAATCTCTGGCCGCACCCGCGGCAGGTCGCTATAGCGCATTTCACGGGTGACCTGATGGTTGTCTCCAGGCCAGGCGTTATCGATATTCTGTCGGTGATCTGTCAGCGATGTGATGGCCTTCACAAGTAGAATGGCGCGGCGATCGGGTCCTGAAAAGGACAAACACCAGACACAAGATGTGTGTTAAGAGTCTGTCGCTGTTAAGCGCAGGAAGCCTCAAACAGTGAGGCGACTCTCCGGCGGTTTTGGAACGTGCGGGAGGGCCGGCGCATATCGGCACAGGCTGTCAGTGAGAATATGAGAAATGGAGTAATAGTAAAGATGAGCGCAATTAGCAGGTATAGCCGATCGGCTGTAAGCGCCGTAGCGCTCTGCGCGGCGCTGGTGTTGTCGAGTATTTCGCCGGGGCTGGCGCAGGAGGCTGAGCCTGGCGAAAACGTCTCGGCAGTCATGGGCGAGGGGATTCCTACGGATCAGGTCATTATCAAGTATAGGGACGGGGCGCACATCAGCGCAGCTATGGGGCCGGATACTCCAGCCCGTATGCAGGCGCTGAGCGCAGTCGCCGGCGTGGAACTGGCGTACAACCGGCCCATGTCCGACGACGCGCATGTGTTGCGTCTCTCACAGCGCATGCCGGTTCAGACAGTCGAAGAGATCGCCGGCAAGTTGAGCGCGCTGGCAGACGTCGAGTACGCCGAGCCAGACTATATCCAGCAGCCTTTGCGCACACCCAACGATCCGCAATATGCCAGCCAGTGGCACTACTACGAGACCTACGGCATAAACCTGCCGGCGGCGTGGGACATCACGACCGGCTCAGCAAATGTTGTAGTTGCAGTGATTGACACCGGCTACCGTCCGCACGCCGATATGGCCGGGCGCTTCGTGCAGGGCTACGACTTTATCAGTAACGCGCAAGTGGCCAACGACGGGGATGGGCGCGACAGCAACGCGCAAGATCCTGGCGACTGGATCACTGCTGCCGAAAGCGCCAGCGGTTTCTTTCAGAGCTGCCCGGTCAGCAACAGCTCCTGGCACGGCACACATGTGGCCGGCACGATCGGCGCTAATAGCAACAACGGCGTTGGTGTGGCCGGCGTGAACTGGGGCGCGAAGATTCTGCCGGTGCGCGTGCTGGGCAAGTGCGGCGGCTACACGTCAGATATCATTGATGGCATGCGCTGGGCAGCCGGCCTGGCGGTGACCGGGGCGCCGGCCAACGCCAACCCGGCCAAAGTGCTCAACCTGAGCCTGGGTGGCAGCGGATCATGTTCGGCAACCTATCAGAGCGCCATCCATGCCATCAACGCTGCGGGGCGCATCATCGTGGTGGCAGCCGGCAACAGCAACTCGAACGCTGCCGGCTTCATGCCGGCCAGTTGCAACGGCGTAATCACCGTCGGCGCCACAAACCGCGCCGGCGTGCGGTCATACTACAGCAACTATGGCGCGGTGGTCGACGTGAGCGCGCCGGGCGGCGAAACCAGCCCGACCAGTTCGAACGGCGTGCTTTCCACGCTGAACACCGGCACGCAGGGGCCGGTGGCCGACAACTATGTGTTCTATCAGGGCACAAGCATGGCCGCGCCGCACGTGGCTGGCGTGGTGTCGCTGATGGCCACCATCAGGCCCACACTAAACTACACCCAGGCTGAACAGTTCCTGAAATCGACCGCGCGTCCCTTCGGGCCGGGCAACAACTGCGCGACACTGGGCTGTGGCACGGGGATTGTCAATGCGCGGGCTGCCATATACGCATCATTCACGCGCCGCGCGCGTTTGCCTGTCATTTACAGAGGATATTCGACAGCCTCGTCGAATCAGATCGTCAATCCCGGCTTCGAGAGCGGCCCTACGGGATGGACACAATACTCCGCAAATGGCTGGCCGTTGATTGTGCAAGCGTCTCAGTTACCCTCAGGTGTCACGCCACGCGGCGGCAACTGGGCCGCCTGGCTCGGCGGCGCCAATAATGAAACCGCCTACGTCCAGCAGCAAGTGACCATACCGACTTCTGCGCCGGTGCTGCGCTACTGGTACTGGATCGGATCCCAGGACACGTGCGGCTTTGACTTCGCCACCGTGCGCGTAAACAGTACTGCCGTGCGAACCCATAACTTGTGCTCGGCGAACAACACCGGCGGGTGGATTCAGGGCAGCGTGAACCTCGGCAGCTACGCCAACCAGACCGTGCAGTTGCGCTTCCAGGTCACAACCGATGGTTCGCTCAACAGCAACTTCTTCCTCGACGATGTGTCTTTCGCGGCCAGCCTGCTGGCACAAGCAGAGCCTGAGCCTGAGTCGGCCGAGCCGATGATTTCAGACGGGCAGGCAAAGCCAGAAGCAGGGCCGGCCAATCCATCGCCGGACGCGCAACCCCGCGCGCATTAATTCATCGTAGGGGGCAGGGCTTGTCCCCGCCCCCCTTGTCCCTGGTCCCGAAACCCCGACCCCGAAATTCGCCGTTGACACATCGGCCCCCGCGTGGTATTAGTGTTGCGCCATGAGTTCCGCCAGCACAACGCGCACCGGCGCGAAGTTCGACAAGCAGAGCATGAAGCGCGGCCAGGCCCCGTCTGGTTAGCTCTGGTTATCGAGCGGCGCGGCGAACGCAGCAGGTGATCAACAAGCTCCCAGACGACGGGTGTCTGGGAGCTTTTTATTTGGAGGTTATTGACACATGTTCACTGCCGAATGCCCTGAGTGCGGCGCGACGATCACGTTCAAGACGCAGCCGGTGTTGCACGAGCTGGTGCGCTGCCCCGAGTGCGGCGCGGAACTGGAGGTCGTGTCGCTGGAACCGCTCACCCTGGCGCTGGCGCCGACCGAGGAAGAAGACTGGGGCGAGTAATTGTCAATTGACGATTGAAGAATTGACGATTGACGATTGGCAGATTGAGAATCGTCAATCGTCGAATCGCAAATCCCATGAAGATTGCCATCATCTGCTCGCTGGTGCGACCCGAAGAGAAGCTGTTGCTGGAGGCGTTCGCCAAACGCAGCATTCCTGTGGAGGTCATCGATGATCGCGGCATCCGCTTCGATCTGCACGCGCTGGAGGCGTGGAAACAGTATGACGTGGTGATCGAGCGGTGCGTGTCGCAGAGCCGGGCGCGCTACATCCTGCGCGCGCTGAACCTGGCCGGCGTGAAGACCGTCAACCGGTATGAGGTGGTCGAAAACTGCGGCGACAAGTTCATCACCTCGCAGTTGCTGGTGCAGCACGGCGTGCCCACCACGCGCGTCAAGCTGGCCTTCACGCCGGAATCGGCGCTGGCAGCCATCGAGGAGATGGGCTATCCGTGCGTGCTCAAGCCGGTCGTCGGCTCGTGGGGCCGCATGGTGGCGCGGGTCAACGATCGCGACGCCGCCGAGGGGTTGCTGGAACTGCGCGATGTGCTGGGCGGCTATGAGCAGCACATCTACTACATCCAGGAGCACATCAAGAAGCCGGGGCGCGACATCCGCGCGTTTGTGGCCGGCGATCGCACCATCGCCGCCGTCTATCGCACTGCCGAGCACTGGATCACCAACACGGCGCGCGGCGGCAAGACCAGCAATTGCCCGGTCACGCCGGAACTGGATCGCATCTGCGTGGCCGCCGCCCACGCGGTCGGGGGCGGGATCGTGGCTGTCGATGTGTTCGAGGACGAAACGCGCGGCCTGCTCATCAACGAAGTCAACCACACCATGGAGTTTCGCAACAGCATCGCGCCGACCGGCGTCGATATCGCTGGCGCGATCGTCGAGTACGCCATTGGGGAATTGAGCCATTGAGAGATTGAGTCATCGGGACATTGGGGAATCAGGCCGTTGTTATGATGTCGAAACCTGAAGCGTTGCGAAAGAGAACCGGCGAGTTTGCGCTGCGCGTCATCCGGCTGTTCCGCGCATTGCCGGAGGAGGAAGCGCGCATCATCGGCAAACAGATGCTGCGCTCAGGCACTTCCGTTGCGGCAAATTACCGCGCCGTCTGTCGAGCCAGATCGTCACGCGAGTTCATCTCAAAGATGGGTGTTGTGGTAGAAGAAGCCGATGAGACCGTGTTCTGGCTTGAACTCCTTGTGGAAAGTGGCATTGTCGCCAGACCGCTGCTGGACAGTCTGCTGACGGAAGCAAACGAGCTTCTGGCAATTTTCGCTGCTTCTCAACGCACAGCTCGCGCCAGATCACGCAAGACAACCGCCAACGACCAATGACCCCAATGACTCAATGACTCAATGACTCAATGACTCAATCACCCAATCTCTCCATGAGCAAACCACGATGCACGATTGTCGGGGGCACTGGCTACACCGGCGGCGAGCTGCTGCGCCTGCTCAGCTTTCATCCCCATGCCGAGGCGACACAGATCACCTCGCGCTCGCGCATGGGCGAGTACGCGCATGCCGTTCACCCCAACCTGCGCGGGGTGACCAACCTGCAATTCATCCGGCCCGAAGACGCGCAGCACAGCGATGTCGTCTTTCTGTGCCTGCCGCACGGCGAGGCGAGCGCGCAGATCGAGCGGTGGGCCGGCCTGGCCGAGCGCGTCATCGACCTGAGCGCCGATTTCCGCCTGCGCGACCTGGCCGCCTACAAACGCTGGTATGGGCACGACCACCCCGCCCCGCGCTGGGTAGAGCAGTTCGTCTACGGCCTGCCGGAACTGACCCGCGAGCAATTGAAAGGGGCGCGCTATGCCAGCGGGGTGGGCTGCAACGCCACCGCGACCAATCTGGCGCTGCTGCCGCTGGTCAAAGCCGGCCTGATCGACTGGTCGCTGCCGATCGTGGCTGATGTGAAAGTGGGCAGCAGCGAAGGCGGGGCAGAATCGTCTCCGGCTTCGCATCACCCTGAACGCAGTGGCGCGGTGCGCTCGTATGCGCCGGCCGGCCACCGCCACACCGCCGAGGTCGAGCAGATGGTCAGCGCAGTGACAGGCAACGCCCAATCGTCAATCGTCAATCGTCAATCGTCAATTCACATGTCCGTCACCTCTATCGAGATGGTGCGCGGGGTGCTGGCGACGGTGCATGTGTTCCTGAAAGAGCCGGCGCAGGAGAAAACGCTGTGGAAGGCGTTCCGCGACTGTTATCGCAATGAGCCGTTCGTGCGGATCGTCAAAAGCAGCGTTGGCATTTTCCGCGCGCCGGAGCCGAAGATTCTGGCCGGCAGCAACTGGGCAGATGTGGGCTTTGCGCTCAGCGAAGACGGGCGCAAGGCCACGCTGTTGTGCGCCATCGACAACCTGATGAAAGGCGCCGCCGGCTCGGCCGTGCAGTGCCTGAACGTGATGATGGGCTGGGACGAACGGGCCGGGCTGGCGTTTCCGGGATTGCATCCGTAGACTTCGCTGAATTAGCCAGGCGCCTGGTCTAATTGAGGTCGAGGTGAGACCGATGGCAGTGACCGTCAATATCCACGAAGCGAAGACAAACCTCTCCCGGCTTCTGGCGCGGGTCAGCGCCGGCGAAGAGATCATCATCACGCGCGCCGGCACACCCGTGGCGCGACTTGTAGCCATCAATCCCAAACCCAGGCAGCGCAAGCTGGGCAGCGCTGCGGGCAAAATCCACATTGCGCCCGATTTCGACGCTCCTCTCCCTGAGGAAGTGCTGGCGGAGTTCGAGAAGTGAAAGCCCTGCTTGACACGCATGTCTTTCTGTGGGCTATCAACGAACCCAATCGCCTGTCACCTGCCGCAAGGGCAATCGTGGCTGACGCTGACAACGCTCTCTTCTTCAGCGCAGCAAGCGCGTGGGAGATCGCCATCAAGATTCAGCCTGGCAAGCTCAAGTTGCCGGAGCAGGCTGAAACCTATATTCTTCGCCACATGTCGACTGCTTCGATCGACCCTTTGCCGGTTGAATTGAGCCACGCGCTGCGCGTGGCCTCCCTGCCACCGCATCACCGAGATCCGTTCGACCGTTTGCTGGTTGCTCAGGCACAGCAGGAAAAGTTGTTGATCATCACGGCTGATCCATTGATCGGTCAGTACGCAGTCAAGGTCATCTGGTAGCTGGAGAGAATGATGCAGGATATCATCGTCGTCAAAGTTGGCGGATCAGCCGGCGTGAACTACGACCTGGTGTGCGATGACATCGCCGCGCTGGTCAGGGCCGGCCGGCGCGTCGTGCTCGTTCACGGCGGATCGGGCGAGACGAATACGCTATCTGAAAAGCTGGGCAGGCCGCCGCGCATTCTGACCTCGCCGCAGGGCTTCACCTCGCGCTACACCGACGCCGAGACAATGGACATCTTTGCGATGGCGATCGCCGGCAAAATGAACACGCGCATGGTCGAGCGGCTGCTGCGGCGCGGCGTGAATGCCATTGGGTTGAGCGGCATCGACGGCCGGCTGCTGGAAGGGCCGCGCAAAGCCAGCGTGCGCGCCGTGATCGATGGCCGGCAGGTGCTGGTGCGCGACGACTACACCGGCAAAGTGGAGAAGGTGAACGCGCCGCTGCTGCGGCTGCTGCTGGACGCCGGCTACACGCCGGTGGTCTGCCCGCCGGCGGCCAGCACCGAGGGCGAAGCAATCAACGTGGATGGCGACCGCGCGGCGGCCATGATCGCTTCGGCGCTGGGGGCAAAGCAACTCGTCATTCTCTCGAACGTGCCGGGGTTGCTGCGCCAATTCCCCGACGAGAACACCCTCATCCCGCGCATCCGCTATGGCGAACTGGAGCAGGCGCTGTCGTTTGCCGAGGGGCGCATGAAGAAGAAAGTGCTGGGCGCCAGTGAGGCCATCGTCGGCGGCGTGGCACAGGTGGTCTTTGCCGATGGTCGTGTGCCCGGCTGCGTGCAGGCGGCGATGGCCGGCGCCGGGACAGTGATAGAGCGGTGAGAGGAGAGGGCGTGTTTCGTATTGCGTATTGCGTATTGCGTATTGCGTAGTGCGTATTGCGTAGTGCGTAATGCGTAGTGCGTGGAGGCCCAGGCATGAACTATGAGGAATGGGAGAAGACGGTGCCGCCCACGATTACCGGCGATAGTTTGTGGAAGATGCGGGTTTATCGGCTGGCGCTGTTTGCTGGCGACATCGGATGGCATGACGTGACAAAGCTTTCGATGGACAGACGCACCCTCTCTCTGAGCGACCAGCTCAACCGCGCGCTGGGTTCGATCAGCGCCAATCTCGCTGAGGGTTACAGCCGCTGCTCCGGCAAGGATCAGGCCAGGATGCATGAATATGCGCTCGGCTCGGCCAGAGAAAGCCGCGACTGGTACTGGAAAGCCAGGCATATCCTCGGCGAGGAAGTTGTCACACATCGTCTCGATCTGCTCACTCAAATCATTCGTCTTCTTCTCGTCATCGTGCCGGCAGAACGCGCCGCCACTCTGCGCGACGACCCCGCCGACTACAACGCCTGATACCCAATACGCAACACGCAATACGCAATACGCACCAGGCACACCATGACTTACCAATCTCTCGAACAACAACACACCGCCGGCGTCTATCCCAAACGCGACCTGACGCTGGTGCGCGGCAAGGATGCTACGCTGTGGGACGACCAGGGCCGCGAGTATATTGACTGCGCCAGCAACCAGGGCGTCAGCACGCTGGGGCATGGCAACGAGGCCGTGGCGCGCGCGATCTACGAACAGGCGCTGACCCTGCTGAATTGCAGCGAGATTTTCTACAACGACCGGCGCGCGCAATTCCTCGACGCGCTGTGCGCGGTGCTGCCGGCCCCTTTGCAGCGGGCGTTCCTGTGCAACTCCGGCGCAGAAGCCGTCGAAGCCGCGATCAAATTCGCCCGGCTGAGCACCGGCCGGCCGAATATCGTCGCCACGGTGCGCGGCTTTCACGGGCGCACCCTGGGCGCGCTCTCGGCCACCTACGAGCCGAAATACCGCGAGCCGTTTCAACCGTTGGTGCCGGGCTTCAGTCACGCGCCGTATAACAAGCTCGACGCGCTGGCCGAAGCGGTCACCGATCAGACCGCCGCCGTGCTGATCGAGCCGGTGCAGGGCGAAGGCGGCGTGCACCCTGCCACAATCGAGTATCTGCGCGGCGCGCGCGAGATCTGCGACGCGCGCGGCGCGTTGCTCATCCTCGATGAAGTGCAGACCGGTTTCGGGCGCACCGGCAAATGGTTCGCCTGCGAGCACAGCGACGTGACGCCTGACCTGCTGGCGATGGGAAAGGCCATCGGCGGCGGCGTGCCGATGGGCGCTGTGGGCATCCGCGACACCGTGCGCAATCTGGCGCCCGGCGCGCACGGCAGCACCTTCGGCGGCAACCCGCTGGCCTGCGCCGCCGGGCTGGCGTCGCTGGCGGAAATGAAACGGCTCGACATCCCGCGTTTGGCGGCCGAGAAAGGCGCGTACTTCATGGAGCGGCTGGAGGAAGTCAACGTTCCCATCGTCCGCGAGGTGCGCGGGCTGGGCCTGCTGATCGGCATCGAGTTGAAGACCAAAGTCGCGCCGTATTTGCGCGCGCTGCAGGCAGAAGGCGTGATTGCCCTGCCGGCCGGCCTGAACGTGCTGCGTTTCCTGCCGCCGGCGGTAATCACACATCAACAGATTGACATTGTGGCTGAGAAAACGGCCAAAGTGCTGGCTGGCTAAGCATGATCGAACTTCTCGAACAGTGTGTGCGCATCCCGTCGCTCAGCGGCGAAGAGGGCGCGGTAGCCGAGTTTCTGCGCGACCAGATGGCGGCGCGCGGGTTCGAGCGCGCGTTCATCGACGAAGTTGGCAACGCTGTGGGCATCCTGGGGAATGGATCGCGCCAACTGGTGATGCTGGGGCACATGGACACGGTGGGCGGCGAGGTGCCGGTGCGCTACGAGGACGGCAAGCTGTACGGGCGCGGCACGGTCGATGCCAAGGGGCCGCTGTGCGCGTTCATCCTGGCTGCGGAGCGCGTGGGGAAATGGCTGCGCGCGGATGCGCCGCCGCAGGCCGGCGAGTGGCAAATTGTGGTGATTGGGGCGATACAGGAAGAAGCCCTCACGTCCGCCGGCGCGCGCCATGTTGCGCGCCAGTACAAGCCGGCTCTGTGCATCATCGGCGAACCGAGCGGCGTCAACGGCATCACGCTGGGGTATAAAGGCCGGCTGCTGGTTGAAGCGCATTTCGAGATGCCGGCGCGCCATACCGCCGCGCCCGGCCCCGGTGTCGCCGAAAACGCCGTGCAGTTGTGGAACTGGATCGAGGCGCGCGCGCGCGCCTACAACGCCGACAAGCCCAGGGTTTTCGATCAGATCACCCCTTCGCTGCGCGCCATCTGCTCGGACACCGACGACCTGAGCGACTGGTGCGACATGCTGATCGGGTTTCGGCTCCCGCCGGAGTTCGGGCCGGACGCGATGACGAAAGAGATCGATCAGTGGCTGATCGCTTCACCCATCGGGAGGGGCGATGATTCTGTGGAGGTCAGGCACAAAGGCGCAGAACTGGCCTATCGCGTCTCAAAAGACACACCCCTGGCGCGCGCGTTCGTGGACGCCATCCGCGCCGAGGGGCTGCGGCCGGCGTTCAAACACAAGACCGGCACCGCCGATTTCAACGTTGTCGGGCCGGCCTGGAACGTGCCCATCGTCGCCTACGGCCCCGGCGACTCTGCGCTTGATCACACGCCGGATGAGCGCGTGTCCATCGCCGAGTTCGAACAGAGTGTTCGCGTATTGGAGCGGGTCATCAAAACACTGATCGCGTGAGGGGCGGTTCAGGTTGGCAAGGTGACAGGGTGACAGGGTGAACAGTTGACTCAATGGCTCAATGGCTCAATGGCTCAATCACTCAATCACTCAATCACCCAATGATCGAATGGCCATGAAACTGCGTTATCAGGACTATCAGCCGCGCGCGCTGGAGATCATCGACACCACGCTGCGCGAAGGGTCGCAGACCTCGCTGCTGCACGACCATTACAAATACTTCTTCACCACATCAGACAAGGTGGAAATCACGCGCGCGCTGATCACCTACGGCGTCAAGTTCATCGAGACCTTCGCGCCGAACATCAGCGCGCAGGAAGCGGACGACTTCGCGGCAGTCAGGGCGGCGCGCGACGAGATGGTGCTGCAGCGCGGTTACACCTTCCTGCTGGCGCACGTGCGCTGCCACCCGGCCGATATCGAAGCGGCGATCAACGCCGGCGCCGACGGCCTGAACATGTACATCGGCACATCCGACACGGCCCGCAACCACAGCCACGGCCACGCGCTGGACGAAATTATCCGGCGCGCCCGCGCGCTCGTCGAAGACGTGCGGCGCAACCATCCCGATCTCATTGTGCGCTTCAGCGGCGAAGACGCCTTCCGCACACGGGAAGAAGACTTGTTTCGCGTGTACGACGAACTGGCGCCGCTGGTGCATCGGTTCGGGACGCCGGACACGGTTGGCGTCGCCACACCCGGCGCGGTGCGCCGGCGGGTCGAAGTGTTGCGCGCCCGCTACACCCATGTCGACCTGGAAGGCCACTTCCACGACGACCGGGGCTTCAGCCTCATCAACGCGCTGGAGGCGGTCAAGTCCGGCATGCGCTACATCCAGACCACGCTGCTTGGCATCGGCGAACGCTCCGGCATCACCTCCATGACCGCCCTGCTGTTCAACCTGTTTGTGGACAAGCACTACGACAAGCTCGACGGCTATCACCTGCGCGGCTCGTACCCGATCAACGTGCTGATGGCCGACAAGCTGCGCAAACTGGTGCCATCCAAAGAGCCGGTGAGCCTGACCAATCGCACCCATGCCGCCGGCGTGCATGGCAAGGCAGTCATCAATTCAACCAGCACGTATGAAGCCAACCCGCTCGACCAGTTTGGCGTGACCGAATCGGAAATCCTGCTCGGGCCGCTCAGCGGATGGAACGTCATCCACTACTTCCTGAAAGAGATCTGCGGCTTCAGCATTGATGAAGCCACCGCCAGGGCGATCGCCGCTTCGTTCAAGCAACAGGTCTACAACATCCCGTTCGGCGAATCGCCCTCGCGGCTGCTGATCGAGATTGCGGAAAAAGAGTTCGGGCTGAAGCTCATCAGCGTGCCGGAGGAGTACCGGGGCCGCATCGCGCAGAATCTGACGGACACCACGCGCAACGGAGAAGTGGGCGAAGTGTCGCACGCCAGCGGCGTCATGCTGCGCTCGAAGCGATAAGCCGTTGTCGCCAGACCGTTCCACTGTCGCTACAATGCCCGGCATGACAGAGCCATCTACTTCAGCGCGCATCGTGCTGCGCATCCCCGGCCCGTGGGAATCGCACGAGGCGCTGGCGCAGGCGATCGAGGCGCACAACAGCGACGCAGCCTTGTCAGGGAATGCGCTGCGCTGCCGCAATCAAACGGCGCGCGCGGAGCTCGTTGAACATGACCCCGACTTGCGCGATGCTTTTGCGCAAACAGGCCGGCTGTTCAGCGAGACCGATCTGGCAGCCATTGCGGCGCATCGCGGCGCAGTCTACCTGATCGGCGCCGGCGGCTCGCTGGAAGCCGCGCGCGAGATGATGGAGTTCGCCGATGCGCTGCTGCGGGCCGGCGGCCTGGCAGTGAAAGTCGAGACAGCCGGCGTGGCCCACCGCGCGCAGGACTGGCTGGCGCAATCGGCGCGCAGGGAGACACATGTCGGCGCATTGTTCATCGCTTATGTGGCGCTGGTGGCGTCGCGTGGCGCGGTCTATTCATGCGGGATGCATAACCTCGGCTTCCCGGACGCCATTCTGTCAGGCGATTTGCCGCCTCAACAGGCCGGCCAACTCTTGAAAGACTTTCTGATGTATCTGCTGCACGAACAGCCGGTGTTGACGGACGAGCACACGTTCGCCGTCAGCGATGAGCAGATCAAATTCGGGCTGGCGCGCGAGCCGCGCCCGCTGTTCGCAGCCGGCGACCTGTTCCACAATCCCTATGGCTGGTGGCGTCTGACGCCGCTGAAGGTTGCGCCATTGTCAGCGCACGCCGCGTGACCCCAATGCAACACGCGCGCTGACAGGAGTTCACTCTCGTGATTCGATTGATTGTCGTTTGCTCGGCCTACATTGCGGCGCAGATGATGGCCGATATCACCAGCCTGCGTATCGTGACCATCGCCGGCCTGTCGATGGACGCCGGCACGCTCATCTACCCGTTCACCTTCACCCTGCGCGACATGGCGCACAAGGTGGCCGGGGTCGCAGCGGCGCGCGCGCTCATCATCACTGCTGCGGTGATCAACATCCTCATGGCGCTCCTGTTCTGGGTGGTGGCGCAGTTGCCGGCTGATCCGGCGGCGGGGCCGCAAACCGAGTTTGCCATGGTGCTGGCGCCGGTGTGGCGCATCGTCTTCGCCTCCATCGTGGCCGAAGTGATTGCAGAGCTGGTCGACACGGAGATCTACCGGTTGTGGGTGACGCGCGTCACCAGGCGCTATCAGTGGGCGCGGGTGCTGACCAGCAACGCCGTGAGCGTGCCGCTCGACAGCCTGCTGTTCGCCTGGCTGGCGTTTGGCGGGGAGTTGCCGGCTGAGGTGGTCTGGGCGATCGTGCTAAGCAACGTTGTGATCAAAGGGGCCACAACGCTGGTCAGTCTGCCCGGCATCTATCTGGTGAAGGAATCGGCGCCGCCGACACTTCCCACAGTGCCTGGCGAGTAAGAAAACGAAGCGGCGGCCGGTTCGACATGCTCACCGGCCGCTGGCATCAGATCAAGTGGATGGACCTGAGGGGATTCGAACCCCTGACCTCCTCAGTGCGATTGAGGCGCTCTCCCAACTGAGCCACAGGCCCTGGAAAAGGATGAAAGAGGAAGGATGAAGGAAGAAAACCAGTTCCTTCATCCTTCATGCTTGCAAAGCGGGCGACGGGATTTGAACCCGCGACCTTCTCCTTGGCAAGGAGACGCTCTACCACTGAGCCACACCCGCACTTTGAAACTGAGTGCCGACGATCAGTCTCGAACTGATGACCCCACGATTTTCAGTCGTGTGCTCTACCAACTGAGCTACGTCGGCGCAATCTATGCGTTCAAGACCAGTCGCGCACGTCTGGCTAGTATAGCCCGCTCACAAAGATTGTCAAGCGACAAATTTTAGCCGTTTTAGCCCATCAAGAGCCTGTCCCGATAGATGCCGGACTTCTCAGAGAAGTCCGGCATCTTGAGCGCCTGCCGAGACAGGCTCTTAGTCCGATTTGCCCGCTGTTTGGCCTTTCCTCGCGGCCCATACCCACAGGCCGAGCGCCGCACTGTATCCCGCGCGTAGCAGGCACAGGCAGCCGGCCGGAAAACTGCGCGGCCCTGTGCTACTCAACTGCGCAGCCGTGTCCACCTGGACGGGCGCTCTTCTCTGTGATTTGGCCTCAGCGTTCCTTGCCCGACTGCATCAGTCTAACGCCAGACGATTGGCAGATACACCATTGCCGGCTTGACCACGATCGGCAGGTATGCGTAGTAAGGCTGCAAAGTCGTCGTTACGGGGTTGGATGTCATCGTGGCCCCGCCCGCCGAACCGGCGATTGCCGTGTTGACCAGCGGCCCTGGCGGAGGCAGCGTTGTGGTCAACTTTGCCCTGAACGTGATCGTGACGGTGTCCGGCGGGGCCATTTGGCCTGACCAGTACAGTGTGTTGCCGGTGAGCGTTACGCTGCCGCTGCTTGCCACCGCCGACCCCGGCACACCATCGGCAATGGTGTCCACCGTGTCGGTCAAGACCCCTGTAATCGGCGACGCGCTGGCAGTTGTCAGAATCAGCGTGTATGTGATCGTATCGCCGACTTTGGTGACGGTGCTAAAGCCGGCTTCATCGCGATCCGCCACAAGTTTCAGCGGGCTGACCAGCGGATCAGTCTGCCAGGGCGCTGAAGGCAGGATGCTGCTCAGGCCGGCAAGCACCGTGATTGCGGCGATCAGCGGGCCTATGATTGTGATGGGAGGCAGGGCCTTGTGTGACATACCACTCCTATTTGCAGTTCGTCGCTTTCTATGGCAGCAGGCTTCTCACAGCTATCAGCTCGCTGAGCAACCATGTTATGCCTGGAGCCCACGTCACCCGATACAGGATAATAAACCATCGCCACGACTTGTCAACAAACTGTGTGCTGTGTAACGATGGTTAGTCGGACTTGAGCGGATATTTGTGCCCCTGCCTCCCTGCGTTGTTCAGACGGAGCCGATACCGGCCCGGACGGCGCAGCCGGCAGGCGCGTATGCGTTCCAGCCGGCCAGCCTTTCAGCCGCTCGCAATCGCGCTCGATCGGCCATTCGTCGCAACAGGCCTGCGTCATCTGCCAACGCCTCGCCGTTCGGGTAGAATGCGCCGCGTCATTCCGGGTTGTTTGTTTTGGCGGAGGCAGACAAGATGTTGACAGCCGAACAGGTTCAGACGTTCAAGACGAATGGTTTTGTGCTGGGGAGTCGCGTTCTCAGCGATGAGCAGGTGGAGGAATTGCGCGCGGAGTTGCAGCGGGTCATCGACAATGCCGACCGGCTGGAGCACAGGCCGGTGCGCATCGTGAACCTCAGCGGCAAGCCCGACGCGCCCGTGTGGCAGATCGTGAACATGTGGCAGGCCAGCGGGCCGTTCAAAACGCTGATGTTCAACCACACGATGGTGGCGGAAGCAGCCCAGTTGTCCGGCGCGCGCGAACTGCGCATCTGGCACGACCAGATCCAGTACAAGCCGCAACAGACCGGCGGCGTGAACATGTGGCACCAGGATTCGCCCTACTGGCCCAACATCGCCCCGCTCGACACGCAGATCACAGCCTGGGTGGCGCTGGACGATGTGGACGAGTCGAACGGCTGCATGAGCATGGTGCCCGGCTCGCACCTGTGGGGCCGGGAGATCGACTTTCTGCACACACTCAAGAACTTTGAGGACATGCCGACAGAATATAAGGGCCACAAAATTGAAGTGCGGCGCTGTCCGGTTCCCAGGGGCTATGTGCACTATCACCACCCGCTGACGTGGCATGGCTCACACGCCAACCACAGTGGCCGGCCCCGGCGCGCCATCGCCTTCCACTACATGACCCAGGACACGATCTACGTGGAAGGCGGCAACCACATCATGAAGCCCTACGTCACGGTGGATGACGGCGAGATGCTGCAGGGCGACGCCTTCCCGCGCGTCTGGCCGCAGTAAGGCTGTTCAGGTTGATAAGGAGATGGTGATGCGTATTGGAACCGGGCAGCACACATATGAATGGATCGACAACTGGGGGCGCATTCCCGACACGCCCAGCGGCCGCGAGAACGGCCGGACGCACGGCGTGGTGGTGAGTGAAACAGGCCATGTGCTGGTGTTCAATCAGGCCAACCCGGCCGTGCTGGTGTTCGACTCTGGCGGCAAACTGATCGACTGGTGGGGCGATCGCTTCCTCGGCGCGCACGGCATGACGCTGGTCAAGGAAGGCGACACAGAGTATCTCTGGCTCACCGATCAGGGCACCGGCGAAGTGGTGAAAACCACGCTGGACGGCCAGACCATTCTGAACCTCGACAGGCCGGATCACCCTGTGTACCAGAAGGCCAACTACTCGCCGACGTGGGTCGCGGTGAATGAAGAGCGATTTGGCGGCAATGGCGATATCTGGGTCACCGACGGCTATGGCTCGAACTACATCCACCGCTACGACAAGACGGGCAACTACCTGAACAGCATCAACGGCGAGGAAGGCAGGGCCGGCGCGTTCAGTTGCCCGCACGGCATCTGGGTGGACACGCGCAGGGCCGAGCCGGAGTTGTACATTGCCGACCGCAGCAACAAGCGCATCCAGGTCTACGATGTCGAAGGCCACTACAAGCGCGCCTTTGGCGCAGACTACCTCACCAGCCCCGACGGCTTCATCACTCACGGCGAGTTCATCATGATGCCCGAGTTGTACGCCCGGCTGACCATCCTGGACGGCAACGACAAGCTGGTGGCGCACCTGGGCAGCAACGAAGACGTGGTGAAGGTGAAAGGGTGGCCGAACATCCACGGCCACCTGCAGGCCGGCAAGTTCAACAGCCCGCACGGTATGGCCGCCGACAAAGACGGCAACCTGTACGTAGTCGAATGGATCACCGGCGGGCGCATCACCAAACTGGCCAAAGTCTAGCGGCTCGCCACAGCGCACACAAAGCCTCCGCTGGCCTGCGCGACCTGCGGAGGCTTTCGCTTTTTCGCGCCTGTGTGGTACAGTGACAGCGTCGCTGATCTCATCGCCGACGCCAACTTCGCAGCCAATTCAACACCGCGCCCAGGCGCTCAAAAGTTGACGGAGGCCCTATGTCCACACCTGCAATTCACTGCGCCGAGTTCGCCGCCCAGGCCGGCGAACATCTCTTCGCAACCGCAGCCCGCGCCGATGTCTGGCTGCTGCTGGAATACGCCGACACGTGGGAATCAGACGCCTTTGAGAGCAGCCGGCTGTCGCAACCGGTAAAGAACCGGCTGGCCGCCGCGCTGAAAACCATCCCCCGCGCGCGGCTGCAATTCATCCGTCAGCCGCGCCGCGAACAGGCCGGCCCCGCGTTTTATCTGGCCGTCTCGCGCGAGCCGAACGTGCGGCTATACCGCTTCAGCCTGAACGCCTACGCCGACCTGATGCGGCTCGATCTGCCGGCGGTTGTTTCGGGTGACGCCCGCTACGACGGCAACAAGGCGAGCGATCCGCTGATTCTGGTCTGCGCGCACGGATCGCGCGACGCCTGTTGCGCCCGGCTGGGCGCGCCGGTGTACAACATGCTGGCGGCGCAGCCAGGATTGGATGTGTGGCTGGCCTCGCATGTGGGCGGCCATCGCTTTGCCGCGAATGTGATCTGCCTGCCGCATGGCATCACTTATGGCCGGGTCGCGCCGGCGGACGCTGTCGCGCTGGTCGAGCGGTATCGCGCCGGCGAGATCGTCATCGACAAACTGCGCGGGCGCTCGAATCAGGACGCTGTGTTGCAGGCCGCCGACTACTTCTTCCGGCAACACACCGGGGCCGGCGCCATCAATGCCTGTCATGCAACACAGACGGTGGCCCTGTCAGAAAATCACTGGCGCATCGAAATGACAACCGCCGACGGGCAGCGGCGCTGGGTAGAAGTTGCGCGCGACAAGGCGGCAGTCAAAACCTACGTCAATTGTCGCGACGAAGCGCCGTCCGAACAGGATCAATTCCGGCTGATCGGCATCGAGTAGCCGGCGGCCGGTTGTGGCGCAGACATCTCAATATCGAGAACGCAATTTGCGAACCGAAGCCGGCGCCCGCCGCCGCTGATGATCGGCGGCGGCGGGCGCAAGCTCACTTTGCGCGTCACAGCCAAATACGCGGACTGGTGGAACTTCCCCGGCGGCACGCTGGAGCACTACCGCGAACTGCTCGACACGCTGCGCGGCCACTGCGAGGCCGTGGGCCGCGACTACGACAGCATTGTTAAAACGTGGGGCAACGAGTGCGTCGCCGTCGCGCCCTCGCGCGAAGCCGCTCTGCGCATGGCGCAGGCCAGCCCATTCTATGACCCGTCGAGCGCGCTGGTCGGCGCGCCGGACGAGGTGGCCGCGCAACTGCGACGCTTCACCGACATCGGCGCGCAGCACTTCATCCTGCGCTTTGGCGACTTCCCCGGAACCGACGGCGCGCGGCTGTTCATGCAGGAAGTGCTGCCGCGCTTTGCCCGCAGTTGAACAGGCCGGCAACAGAAAAGGCCCTCCCGCAGGTCCCAAACCTGCGGGAGGGCCAATCTATGCAAGCGCGCGGCGCAGCGGGCCGCTATTCCTTTGTGGCGTGCTTCATGCTGCTCGACAGCAGCGCAAACGTCTCACCCCAGGCCTCTCGCGCTTCCTGGGTGAAGGCGTCGCCCAGCACCTGTTCGAGCGTCCACATCAGCGCGGCGCCGAAGGTGTTGTAGTCTGCCACGCGCACGCCGTATTGCCAGTGCCGATGGCCCAGCGCCTCGATGTTGCCGGCGATGGTCTCTGGCCGGTCGAGGTTGCTGACGGCCATGCCGATTGCGGTCATCAGCATCAGGCCCTGGCGCTTCATATCGCCCTTGAACAGGGGGCGCACCGTCGGGTCCATCTCGAAGAATTTCTGGTAGAACAACTCGCCGGTTTCCTGGGCGACCGGTCGAATCTTTTCAAAAGTTGTCTGCACGAGCTTGATCTGTTCCGGCGTCATGTCGTCTCCATTCGCCTGAGTATTCGTTCACCTGCGCCGTTCCACGCCGTTCCACGCCGCTTTGCAACGCTGACAGCGCCGGCTCGAGGTGGCAGCGCAATGATAAACCACAACGCCCGGCTATCGGCTGGCCCTTTTGAAGCGACCCTCCCGCAGGTTGCAAGCCTGCGGGAGGGTCGAAGTCTGCCCAGCGTTGCGCGGCGCGTCTAGTAGACGATGTCCACCTGCCTGCGCGACTGGGCCGATGCCACGATCGCGTCGCAGATCACCGCGTTCTTGTAGCCGTCCTCGAAGTCCGGCCCATGCGGCGTCACGGATTCGCCTTTCACCACGGCGCGCAGGAAGTGATCCCAC
>CALBEF010000062.1 GCA_937927775.1 uncultured Anaerolineae bacterium
CTGACCCCGGTGAGGATTGGCAGGCGTTCGCCGCCGGGCAGGGCGAGATTCACCTGCCGCCCCATGCCGTGCGTCGCGTCATCTTCAAGCTGGCGGATTACCTGGTGGCTTACCCGGAATTGACTCTTTCGGGCGGCAAAGGCGCGCGCATCTTCATCGGCTGGGCGGAAGCAGCGCGCGCCCAACCAGATTTCTGGAACAAAGACAAAGGCAACCGCGACGAGCTGTGGGGCAAGTATCTGGTGACGCAGGACGATGAGATCGTGCCCGACGGCAGCGCCCACGCTCGCTATGCGCCGCTCTGGTGGCAGGCCGGGCTGTACCTGCAACTGCTCATCGTCACCGGCGACGCGCCGCTCACCTTGCACGCCCTGACGCTCGAAGAGAGCCGTTATCCACTCGCCATGGAGAGTCGCTTCGATTGCAGCGACCCGCGCCTGACCTCGCCGCTGCCGCTCCTGGTGCGCGGCTTACAGGCGAACGCCAACGAAACCTTTTTCGATTGCCCGCACTACGAAGAGCTGCAATACATCGGCGATACGCGGTTGCAAGCGCTGTGCCACGCCGTGATGACCCGCGACGACCGGCTGACGCGCAAAGCCATCACGCTCTTCGACGACTCGCGCCTGTCCGAGGGCTTTTTGCAGTCGCGCTATCCCTGCCGCGTGACGCAACTGATCGCGCCCTTCTCGCTCTACTGGGTAGGGATGTTGTGGGATTACGCTTATTGGCGAACCGACCTCGATTTCGTGCGTTCGCTGCTGCCCGGCATGCGCGCTACGCTCGAAGCCTTCCGTCGCCACATCGGCGCCGACGGCTTGCTCCATGCTCCCGAAGGCTGGAATGTAACCGACTGGGTGGAGGAGTGGAACCAGGACGCGGGCGTGCCCCCGCACGCACACAGCGGCGTAAGCGGCGTGCTGCACTGGCATCTGGTCTACACCCTGACGCTGGCGGCTGACCTGGAGAAGAAATTGGGTGAACCGGAGCTGGCGGCTTACTACGCGCGCTGGGCGCGCACGCTGGCGCAATCGGGGAAAGTCGCCTTTTGGGACGACGCGCGCGGCCTCTTCGCCGATGACCAGACGCACGCCACCTTTTGCGACCACACGCAAGCCTTCGCCGTGTTGAGCGGTCAACTGCCCGCCGCGCAGCGCCGACGCCTGGCGCAAAGCTGGCCCACGGCGGAACGCAGCCACGCCACCTACTACTTTCTTCATTACGTCCTGGAAGCGTATCGCCGGCTCGGTCTGGCGCAGCCGCTCTACGCCCAACTGCGCCGCTGGGACGCCGAGATGGTGCAAATCGGCCTGAAGACGCCCCTCGAACGAGTCGAACCGAGTCGCTCCGACTGTCACGCCTGGTCGTCGCATCCGCTCTATCACGACTTCGCCACCGTGCTGGGCATTCGCCCCGCCGCGCCGAGCTTCGCCAGCGTGGAGATCGCCCCGCTGCTGGGCGACCTGGCGTGGGCCACCGGGACGCTTGTGCATCCTGCCGGCGGCGAAATTCGGGTGGAAATCGAGCGTCGGGGTCGGCGCCTCAGAGGCCAGGTGGAGCTGCCACCGGGCCTGCACGGGACGCTGCGCCTGGGCAAAAGAACACTGCCGATCGCAGGCAAGGTGACGTTTTAGCGGTGATGCGCCTACCGTCGGCCCGGTGACGCCTTTGTCAACAAGCGCGACGTGACAGATCAGCGATGACAACGCGCATCACGTTCGGGAACTGATGGATGAGGTGTTTGGCGGAGAAAACTTTTTTGCGGCTATCCCGTTATCCGCCTCTTTTCAGAAGGCGTCTATTCAAGGCAACGCGACACGCATCCAATAGTCTGGTTCGACAGCCACCCCGCCAACCGCCAGCTCGAAATGCAGATGCGGCCCCTGACTGCGGCCGGTGCTGCCCACCTGACCAATCGCATCTCCCATGTTGACCATCTGCCCTTCCAACACATCCGCTTGTGACAGATGGCAATAAGCCGTAAAAACACCGCGCCCATGATCGATCACAACGGTCAGACCGCGAATGGCAAACGCGCGCACCGCAACCACACGCCCCGGCGCAGCAGCCCTGACCGGCGCGCCCGTCGCCGCCGAGATGTCGATGCCGCTGTGATACGTGCCCAGATCGACGCCGTTGTAAGCGCGGCGATTGCCGTACACAGCCACGACTTTGCCGCGCGCCGGCCACTGCAACGGCCTGTCCCACCATTTCTGCGGGCTGAACCCGGCGTACAGTTGCGCGAAGACCAGCGCCTCTTCCTCATTGACCAGCGGATCGAGCGTGCCCGACAAGGCCGGCGACAGGCGCACATGCTCCAGATACGCGCGGCGACCGAGCACACGCACCGGCCGGTGTGTCTGAGTCGCGTTGCCATCCTGATCCACTGCGGTCAGGGTCAGGGTATAGGCGCCGGCAGGAAACAGCGCATCGAGACCGAGCAGCCCGATGTAATTCGCCTGTGTGTCTGTAGCGGCCCCGGCGGATTCGTCGGGGGCGAAGCGGATCACCCGCCCGGCGAACTCGCCGGTGACGGTCGCGCCGGCGTCAACTGCGACGCGGGCAATCATCACATCGCCCGGCGCCGGCGTGACCGGGCTGAGCCGCACCGCGACGCGGCGCGTGACAGGGCTTGTAGCCGACAGACGCTCAGCCGCCCACACAGGCGCCGCCGGCGCAACAATAAGCGCAAAGAGCGCAAGGCCAACCCAAATAGATCGACGATTCATTCGGCAGTTCCTCGTCCCTGACCCACGCGCCAGAGAAACAACGAGCATGATAGCCGAATAACGCGACAGATGGAAACTGCACGCACGGCTCAGCGAAGCCGGCCTCGCGCCGGCTTCGCTGGAATGCGCCCGCGCGCCTTCGCAGAGAAATACGCGCAGATAACATCCGCAGTGGTCGGGCAACATGCCCCTTGCGCACAGACAGGGTGTATCTCTTTACGGGAGTGCGTTGCTCGGTTGTTCACCCAGCACAGATGTAGAGGAAGCCAGGGGATCAGCGGTCAGCCCACGCGATCAGGGCGCGGCGCACGGCTTCATAGGCCGGCTTGGGCTGCAAGTCGTCATCGAGCCATGTCGGGTCGGCCTCCGGCGAGCCATACTGATTCCACGACTGCTCCAGCCAGGAGTACCGATCGCCGAATTCCCACACGCAGATGCTTTCGCACACGCCGGACTCCAGCGCCGCTTCAATCACATCGACATACACCTGCGCCTGCTTCTCGAACCGCTCCGCCGGCGCGCCGCGCACATCCTTCAGGTTGACATCCAGCTCGGTAAGATGCACCGGCACACCATAGCCGCGCATGGTGTCGATCATGTCCTGCCGGTGCGGAGGTCGCGCGGCGTTCACGTGAACCTGCAGGCCGATGCCATCGATCAACCCCTTCGCCTTCAGACGTTCCACGATGGCCTTGTTGCGGTTCACCGTTTCCGAGGAACCTTCATAAGCGCCGTTCAGGCCGCGCGTGCCGTGATTGTCCCAGTCGTTGAGCAGCAGTGCGGCGTTCGGGTCTGTTTGGCGCGCAGTTTGAAACGCCAGATCAACGTACTCCTCGCCCAGAATGAGCTTGAAGTAATCGCCCTGCGTTGCGCTGTAGAAGCGATACGGCTCGTTGACAACCACCCATTCGCGGATGTCGGCGCGGAACAACTCCATGACCTGACGGACGTGCTGCTGCACGATCTCGGCCAGGCGCGCTTTCTTGTACTTGCCGGCGCGCATCCCCTCGGCCAGCCACTGCGGCTCGTAGCCGGGGAAGATCAGGGGATGTCCGCGCAGGTCGGTGATGCCGATGGCGCGCAGGGCCGCAATCTCACGACGCGACTGGTCGATGGCGCGCTCGCTCACCTGCCCTTCCTGCGGCTCCCATTCTGTCCAGTAGAAGCCGTTGTGAATCGTGGCCGCGTTGAAATCGCGCGCGAACACATCCAGCATGGCCTGACGCTGCGGGCCGTTGAACAACATCCACGGGACGGCTGAGCCGAAGCGCAGGCCGATGCGGTTGGCCGGCTCACGCAACCCGCCGGGCATGGCGCTTGGCCGGGCCGGCGCAACTGGTGGGACAACACGACAGCCGGCCAGCGCCCCACCGGCGGCAAGGCCCATCGCTGCGCGCAGAAATCGGCGTCGGGCGTTCATGGCTTGATGGCCGTCTCCGTTTGCCGGCGATGCACGATCACATCGGTCGTGATGAACGTGGCGGCGGCGCTGACGGCGGCGCGCGCGGCCTGTTCCAGCGCAAACGCCGAATCGAGAATGCCGGCCGCACGCAGAGCAACGATCTGGCCGCTGCGCACATCAACGGCCTCGGCAGGCCCGCAGGCGCGATTGCGGGCGACGACGGCAGCCCCATCGAGGCCGGCATTGTCGGCAATAACGCGCATCGGCGCGGTCAGCGCTTCGGCCACGCACAACGCGCCCTGGCGCGCGTCACTGTGAGGCTGCGAGTCGGCAAGCTGGCGCGCAGCTTCTTCACACAGCAAAAACGCTTTGCCGGCCCCCGGCACAACGCCAAAGCGATTGACCTGCTCGGCCAGAAGCGCCAGACGTTCGGCCTGCGCCTTGCGCTGTTTGCGCGCCGCGTCGGTGGGCGCGCCGATCCTGACGCGCATCACGCCGGCGCCGAAAGCCGCCATGCGCTCGCGGTGAAAGCGCACGCGCGCGGGATCGGGTTCTGTGGAGAGCATTTCGTCGAGTTTGCCCAGATGCGCGACCTGCGCCGCCGGCTCGCCGCGCCCGCCCTCGATGCCAAAGAAATGCTCGCTGGCCCAGGCCACATCAGCCCGGCCCAGCGCGTCGGGCAGCCAGTCGCGCAGATTCACCGCCGGCCCCGCGCCGTTGCGCGGCTCGAAGTGCGGGATGAAGCGCGCGCCGGTGAGCATGGCAATATCGGTCAGCAGCGCGGCGCGATCCGGCCCGCTGGCCGCCGGCGGCTTGACAAAGACGGCGCTCCCGATGCCCTGCTGGCGCGCCTGCGTGAACAGCGAGAGCAGTTTGGGCGATGTGGCGCGACAGATCACCAGCAGGTGCGCCGGCTTCAAGCGCGCCAGCGTCATGATGAGCGGCTCCATGTGAGCCGCGTCGGACAGATCGAGATCCGATACCAGCACGTAAGCGTTGGGCAGGCGCAACATGCGATTCTCGGCATACTCGCCAGGCGCGAAGGGCGCGCCATGCCAGCCGGTGCGCCACAGCGCGCCAGCGATGAATTCATGCTCGATGGTTGCGCCGTGCGCTTCTTCCACCTGCACCGAGACATCGGCGCCGGCGGAAGCCAGGATATCGGCCAGCACGCCGGCCAGCGCGATGTCATCGCAATGCGTCGCAACCCAGCGCCGCGCAACCTCTGGCGCGTTGTCGAGGGGTTCGGCCTGCTGAGATAGCGCCTCGCACACCGCGTCGGCGGCGCGCAACATCCCCTCGCGCATGAGCATGGCATTCCCGCCGGCGGCGATATAGCGACGCGCGCGCCGGACGATGGATTGAAACAGCACGGCTGCCGTGGCGACACCATCGCCGGCGCGCTCCTGTGTTTGCCAGAGGGCATGCCGCAACAACATCGCGCCCACATCGGCGTTGGGGTCGGGTAGCGCAACGAGCCGGCGGCTGATCAGTCCGGCGCTGGTGATGATGTCGGGGGCGACATGCCGGCCCATGCCGCGCTCGATCAGCACCGTGCGCGCCAGCGGCCCCAGTGTGGGCCGGATGGCGTCCACCAGCGCGTCTGCGCCGGCCAGCATGGCCTGCGTCGTCTGCGGTTGAAACACAATGCGCGGCCCCGGCGCAACATCCAGGTCGCGTCGCGGAATATGGGGAGGCCGGGAACTGCGCCACATCACGGTGTCCTGACAAAAAGGAGTCGGACATCTCGGAGAAGTCCGACTCCTGAGTCTACTTCAAGCCGCCCAGCACAATGCCGCGAATGAAGTATTTATTGGTGAAGGCATACAGCGTCAGGACCGGAATCGCCGCCATCAGCGCGGCAGAGAAGCGCGCGCCGCGATAGATCACGCCCATGTGCTGTGTGTTGAGATAGGACAGTCCGACCGTGATGGTCTGGTTCTCCGGCTTGGACAGATAGATAAGCGGCCCCAGCAGATCATTCCAACTGGCCATGAAGGTGAAGAGGCAGATCACAGCCAGCACCGGGAAAGACAACGGCAGGAAAATGCGCCAGTAGATGCGGAAGTAGCTGGCGCCGTCGATGCGGGCCGCTTCCTCCAGTTCCTTCGGAATCGTCATGAAATACTGGCGCATCAGGAACGTGGAGTACGCCGAGGTGAGGAAGGCCGGAATGACCAGCGGGCCGATCGTATTGACGCCGATGTTGACCCCGAAGAGATTCAGCGTTGTGCGCCCCACATCGCGCCAGAAGACGTAGCCGGGCACCAGGCTGATCCAGCCGGGGATCATCAGGGTGATCAGCATACAGCCGAAGATCAGTGTGCGGAAGGGGAAACGCAATCGCGCGATGGCGAACGCTGCCAGCGAGTTTGAGATGGCCGCGCCGGTAACGGTGATCGAGCAGATCACCAGCGTGTTCAGCAACATGCGCGGGAACGGCGCAGCCTGGAACGCCAGCGGGAAGTGATCGAGTGTGAAGGAGCGCGGGAAGAGCGTCGGCGGATATTCGAACAACTCGGCGGTCGGCTTGAATGCGGAAGTCGCCAGATAGTAAAAGGGAAACGCCAGAATGAGCGTCACCATCCCCATGAGCAGGTACACGCTCATCTGACGGATGCGCTCGCGCGAATTGCCTGCCAGACCGCGAAACGGTCGAGAAGTGGTGGTCGCAGCAGTAACAGCCATAGCTTCAGGCAATGTCGTAGGTCACCCAGCGACGCTGGGCGATGAAATTAAGGGTGGTGAACACCAGGATGACCAGACCGAGCACGATGGCCGCCGCTGCGCCGAGGCCGGGGCGGTTCTGCGCGAAGGCGTATTGATAGATTTGCACCGACGCTGTCCACAGATTGGCGTCCTGCAGGCCGGTGCCGGGCGTGGCCCAGAAGTAGATGATGTCGAATGTCTGCCACGCGCCGATAACGCCCAGCACCAGTTGGAAGAACAGGGTCGGCGTCATCAGCGGGATGGTGATGTTGATGAGAGTGCGCCAACTGCCGGCCCCATCCACTTTTGCGGCGTCGTAGTAGTCTTTGGGAATCGCCTGCAGGCCGGCCAGGGAAATAATCATGCCTGGCGCCGCGCCCCAGGCGATCAGCAGGAGCAGCGCGACCTGCTTCCATTCTGTCACCGTGGTCCAGCGCGGCGGGTCGATGCCCACGCCGCGCAGCACAAAATTGACCGGCCCATCGACGCTGAACAGATAAGTCCACACGATGACCAGCACGCCGGCGCCGGTGATGGCCGGCAAATAGCACACCACGCGAAAGAACGTCTGCCCCTTCACAGCCTGATTGGCCAGCAGCGCAATGCTGAACGCGATGCTGATGCTGACCGGCACGAACATGACGTAGATCAGCGTGCGCACCAACCCCTTGAAGAAGTCGCTGTCCGGGCGCAGGATCAGCGCGTAGTTGTTCAAGCCCACAAACTCCGGGGGCTTGCGGCTGATCCAGCTCCAATCGGTGAAGCTGAGTTGGACGCCGCGAAAGTTTAGATACATGAACAACACGAAACCAAGCACGGCAGGCAGGACAAACAGCCAGCCGGTGAGCACCTCCTCACGCCGGTTGGGAGAGCGCCACCACCCCAACCGACCGTCGCGCCTGGGGCGAACGGGGGTGGCCGCAGTAGAAGTAGTCATAGGCAATCACACAAGGCAAAAAGGTGTCGCAGGCGGACAGTAGCATCAGGCGCGCGCCACCGATGGCCTGGCGGCGCGCGCCCGATCCAACTCACATCGAGCCGGCCAGCGCGCGCGAAAGCCGCGCAGCGATCAGGCCGCTTCGCCGTCCAGAACCTTTTGCACTTCGATCTGCGCCTGCGCCAACAGCGTCTTGATCTTGTCCTGTTCAACGGTCGTGCCCTCGACCACGTCCTTCAGCACTTGATTGAGCTTGCTGATCAGGTGGCCCCAATAGGCTTTCTGCGGAATCGGCCACACTTGCAGATGCGGCACGACGTCAAAGTTAGTCGTGATAGCGGCGCGGAAGCCGGACTCATTGTTGCCGAGCTGCTTCAAATCCCCGGCGAACTTGACGTAATCATCGACGGTGTACTTGAACGTTGGCGTGAAGCGACCGGACGCGGCCCAGAAGTCCAGACCTTCCTGCGCGCCGCAGTACAGACAGAAGTCAGCAGCCTCTTTGATGTGCTTGCTTTCCCTGCTGAAGCACCACCAATTGATGCCGGTGTAGCCGTCCACGCGCTTTGAGACGCCCGGCTGGGCCGGCGCAGAATGCGCCGTGTACTGGAAGGGCGCCTGATTCATCTGGGTGGGCGCCCAAGTGGACATGGCCGCGCCCAGCACCTTGCCACCCAGCATACCGTCGAGGTGATTGGGCGAGGCGTCGCCGCGCGCCAGGATATGCGTCTTGTAGAACTTCGCCAGCCTGGAAATGGTTGCGGCGTTGGCGTCGGTGTCAATAATGCATTTGTTGTTGTCAACGTCAACCATGCCACAGAAGCCCGGTTGGTCGACCGATGCCGACATAAAGTTTCCCCAGAATTGCCAAGAGCCAGAGCCCATCGCATATTCATCAGCGGCTACTTTCCCCTGCGCCTCCAGATACCAGGCATCCAGCTCGTCCCAGGTGGGATTCTGCGGCAGCGGCTTCATGCCGGTACGCTCCAGGATGGACAAGTTGTACATCCAGTTGACGCCATCGGAGAACACCTCGAAGGGGATGCCGACCAGCTTGCCATCGACCTTGCCGGCTTCGACGATGTTCTCGAAGTGCTTCGTCTCCTGAATGTTCAGCACTTCATTGGCCGGCGCGATGATGTCTTCCTTCATGTAAGTGGCCGCTTCGATGCCGGGATCCCACTGGCCGTAGCGCATGAACCAGAACACATCAGGCACCTCGCCGCTGTTCAGCAGCACACGCACCTTGGCGATATATTCGCCCCACGGCACGCCGGCCTCTTCGACCGTCACATTCGGATAGAGCTTGTTGAACCCGTTGCGCTGCGCCTCGAAGAGGGGGAAGTGGTCCTTTTCCATCGAGGCGTAGCGCACCAGCGTGATCTTCTCCGCCGCTGGCGCCGGCGCGCCCTCGGCCGGCTTTTCTGCCGGGGCGGGCTTTTCCGCCGGCTGTTGTGGCGCCCCGGCGCAGGCCGCCAGGTACAGCGCCATAGCCGAACCGCCGGCCGTCACTCGTAGAAACTGTCGTCGTCCGATTCGCTGCTTCATATCTCTCCAACCTCCTAATATTGGATTAAAAACTGCCAGTGGCCGCTTGCACAAGCCGACTTGCCCGCTGTGGAAGAAATCCAGATTGCAGAAAGGCGAGAACCGCGCTCCTGTCTGACACACGCGCCCTGATACGATTGCCCACCGGCAGGTGCTGTATGATTGTAGAGAACAGGGGCAACAAGCTAAAGTGGCGCCAGGTGACCAGAAAGGGACATCTCAGGGACATCTGCGACAGGCCTCTCAGCCGCGCAGCGATAGCAGACTGAGACGCCCAAACCGGAGCGTCACTGCGCGCGCTGTGGTTGCGCGGCGCGCGTGGTTGCGACAGGCCCTGGCGCGTTTTCACGATCCGGGATATCTGCAGGAACACGCGCGCGCATCGCTGGTCGCCGGCCAGTTTGCCGATGGGCCGGCCCTGCAGGCGGCGATCCAGGACGCCATCCGGCGCATGCAACCCCCGCCGGAGACTGCCGCTCATGCGCCGGCCTGGCGGTTGCACAAGCTCCTCTCCCTGCGCTACCTCGACGGCCTGACCCAGCAGGAGGCCGCTGCTGAGCTGGGCATCGGCCTGCGCCATTTCAAGCGCGAACAGCAGCGCGCCATCGAGGCGCTGGACACGCTGCTCTTCGATAGTTCTGCGCCGGCTGATCGCGGTCATTCGCCCGCCCCGCCGGCCAGTGAGTCCCCCTCGACAAGCCCTGATCTGATCCACCTGCCAGAAGTTCTGCGCGCAGCGCTGACCGTCGTGGACCCTGTGTTGACCCGGCAGGACCTGAACGTGACGGTGAGTCTGGAAGACAATCTGCCACCCGCGCAGGTCAATCCCATGCTGGCCCGCCAACTGGTCATCAATGCGCTGGGGTGGCTCATCCGCGACACGGATCACGAAAGGCTGCTGGTTCGCGCGCGCGCCATGTCAACCCCGCCACGGCCTGCCGTCGCGTTGGAACTGGAACATCCGACGGTGGGCCGCCGGCAACCGATCAGCAACACGCTGGAACAACTCGCTCGATCTGCCAAAGCCGAGCTAAGTATTGAGATCACACCGCGCCAGACGCAGAAGCTGGTGCTGCGCCTGCCGGCGGCGCACTCGCGCTACATCCTCATGATCGACGACAACCCCGACATGTTGCGCCTGGTGCAACGACAGCTCCAGCGCGCGTCGGGCCTGGCATTCGTCGGCGTCAGCACGATGGATCAGGCGCTGAGCCAGATTCGCGCGTCGAGGCCGGCCTGTATTTTGCTCGATCTGATGATGCCGGATCACGACGGCTGGGAAATCCTGCGCCTGCTGAAGACATATCCTGAAACAGCCGCCATCCCGATTGTCATCAGCTCGGTGATGCCGGAGCCGGATTTGGCGCGCGCAATGGGCGCCGCCGCTGTTTTGCCCCGGCCATTCAAGGCAGCGCAATTGAATGAGATGCTGCGCGCAATCATCGAGCCGGCCAGCGCGCCGAAACCGTGACGCCGGGCAGCGCAGCATCCAGGAACGCCGCAATGGTGCGCGCAGCTTCCTGGACGGACAAACCATTGCCCCGACTCAACGTCAGGTAGGGCATGGACAGATTGCCGGCGTGCTGTTCCTGGCCGGTTACTACGCACACCGGCACTGTATTGAGGCGCGCCAGTTCCATCGCGCGCAGCACATCCAGTCCATCCGATTCGCTCAACGCCAGATCGAGGAATATGGCGTCAAAAGACCTGGCCGGCGGCGTATTTGTGTTGTGATCGCCGCCCAGTCCCAGGCAGTCCAGCGCCTGTTGGGCCGTGCGCGCCTGCTCGACCACGATTTCTTTGCGCGCCGAACGCAGCGCTTCGCCCATCATGCGCAAGGTGTCCTCGTCATCTTCGACCACCAGCACACGCGGCGGCCGGCCGGACGTGACGGACGCGCCCAGCATATCGGAAAGGGCATCCGTCAGTTGCTGCGGCGTCACCGGCTTGATCAGCAGATGCCGGGCGGCCATCGAAGCCAGACCGGGCAAACCTGATAGAACACCCGGCAGATGACAGCGCGCAAGCGGGAGATCATCCAGGCCGGCGGGAACATTTGTCTCCAGCTTCAAACGGTCATCGCCGTCTGCGCCGGCGAACGCCTCGGCGACCACCTCGTTCACAATCACAGCTTCGACACGGCCCGCCTGCCGCTCTCGCGCCGCCTCCTCAAGCGTGCGCGCCGAGGCGACGGCAATGCCCTGGATGTAACGGCTTAGCAGGCGGGACAGCAACGGCGCCGGCTCGACGACAAGCAGGTCCCCCACCTCGCGGCGCTGCGCCATGCGCGGCGTGCTGGACAAAGCCGAAGGGCGCGAGACGGGCGGACGCGCCGGCAATGAAAAGTAGAATGTGCTGCCGGCGCCGACTTCGCTTTCCACCCACATGCGACCGCCGTGCATCTCGACAAAGCGCTTGCTGATCGTCAGTCCCAGGCCGGTGCCGCGCCGTTGAGAGGCAACGCCTTCCAGTTGGACGAATGGCTCAAAAATACGGGACTGATCGGCCAACGGAATGCCGATGCCGGTGTCGGTCACACTGACGATGACCTCTGGCGTGTTTTCTTCGCTGCCGACGGCGAGGCCGCGCGCGCGCACCTGCACCGTGACGCCGCCGCGCTCGGTGAAGCGCAGCGCATTGTTCACCAGATTAAGGATGACTTGCTGAACGCGCAGCGCATCGGCCTCGATCTCGGGCAAATCAGCGGGCGCATCCACCACCAGCCACAAACCGCGCGCCTCGGCCAGGGGCCGAATGGTGTCAGCGGCGGCGCGCGCAACATCCGAGATCGCCACCGGCGCCGGCGAGATAGCCATGTAGCTCACATCCATCTGACTGAGATCGAGGATATCGCTGACCAGGCGCAACAATTGATGGGCGTTGCGGTGAATGGCCTCCAGATCGAGGCGCAGGTCTTCGGTGATTGTCGAGACGCCCGACTGGATTGATTCGAGCACGATTTCGCTGAAGCCGATAATGACGTTCAGCGGCGCGCGCAATTCGTGACTGATATGCGCGGCGAATTCCTGCTGCGACCGGCGGGCGCGTTCGGCGTAATCCACCATCAGCCCCAGTTGCTCATTCGCGCGCGCCAGCGCAAAGCTGGTCTGGTCGAGCGAGCGCAGCGCCAGCGCCAGCTCGGCGCTCTGGGCGCGCAGTTCTTCGGTCTGTTGACGGGCTGTGATATAACCGGCGCTCATCCATTCCAGCGTGCGAAACAGCGCCCGCGACACCACAAAACTCAACGCAACAAGCGCCAGAACAGGTGTGAGGGCCTGAATGACCAGAACGCCGGGCATGTTGCCAGCCGGCTGAGCGCACTCTGTCCAGACAATCAGCGCGCACATCGCCAGCGTGCCCGCAACGCCGGCGCGTTCACCGGTCACAAACAGCAACAATGCGCACGCGATGCCGGCCCACATGACGGCAAGCGGGGTCCCGTCGAGCGACAGGTTTGCTGCCGCCAGCGCCCAGCTTCCCCACCCGCCCAGCCACAACACCCAGCGCCGATCGCCGAGGCTGTGCACAAGCCAGCACAACAGCCCCAACCCCAGCACGCCCAGATGCAGTCCGATCTGCGTCCAGGCGATCGTTCGCATGGAAGCAAACAGCGCCAGGATCGTGCCCAGCCAACCCAACAGGATCAACGCCGGGATCGCGTTGCTCACAATTTCGCGCCGCAAGTCCAGCGC
>CALBEF010000063.1 GCA_937927775.1 uncultured Anaerolineae bacterium
GCTGTGCGCCATGAGCAGGCAGCGAGCGGGCTAACCGGCTGCGCCAGCCGTCACACGCTCTCGGACATTTGCGTGAGAGAAGCCGGCTGGTCCTCGCCGCCGGCCTCATCCGCGAGCTGCGGTCGTTCCTCAGCCGGCATCGGCTCGATGACAATCTCGCCGAACAGCGTGTCCTGATACGCCCGCACAGCGTATCGCTTGAGCAATTCGAGCAGCGCCAGCAGGGTGACGATGATCTCCGAGCGCAGGTGAACGCCCGTCAACAGTTCGCTGAACGTCACGCGCGACCGGGCGGCGATGGCCGATTCGATGCGGGCAATGCAGTCATTCACGGTGAATGGCAACGGAGCGACTACTTCATCGGCCAGCGGCGGCGGCATCCATCGGTCGATTACGCGCCGCATCATGCGCGCCAGCGTCTCCAGCGTCACGTTGTCGAGCGGCAGTTGCCGCGAACGCGGCCGCGCCACCGGCGGCGCGGCGACCGGCCAGGAGCGCAGGCCGGCCTTCTCACGCTCACGCAGCCAGCGCGCCAGCCGCTTGTACACCTGATACGCCCGCAACTGCGCCACCAGATCATCCGCATCGGCCTGCTCTTCTTCCAACGGCGCAGTCAATTGCGGCAGCAGCGCCCGGCTCTTGATCACGATCAGGCGGGCCGCGATGGACAGGAAATTGCTGATCGTGACCGGATCGCGGCGGGCCATGGCCGCCATGTAGGCAATGAACTGATCTGCCACCTTCGCCAGCGAGACTGCGGTGATCTCAAGGTGTCGCTCCTCGATCAAACGCAGCAACACATCGAGCGGCCCTTCGTAGTTCGGCAGGCGCAGCGTGAAACCGTCGCGCGCATTCTGCTGGAGTGCGGGGGAAACGCTATCCATATTTATCGGGTCTCCTCTGCCGGGCGCGGATAGAGCACCAGATAATCGAAGCCGTTCATGCGCACCGTGCGGCCCCATTGATAGTGATCCCGGATGGCGAGCAGCACATCGTGCGGATAGAACTGGGCGCGAAAGATGACCGCGCCGAATTCCCTGGCCTCGATCATGCGAATCATGCGCGACATGTCGAGCTGACCATTTTTAGAGAGGTTTAGCAACTGGGTCGGGTTGGTGACGACGCCCTTGCCGGCATGAAGCGTAATCATGGCTTCCTCGCTCCACACAGGCCCCGGCGCTTCGCGGGCCAGGCGCGCCAGCTCCCAGCCGGCCTGTTCGTCCGCCGGATCGAGCAGGTGCCCCAACTGCGTGTCGCCGATCACATCGTAGTACGGATAGCCCTGCCAGACCGACGCGCCGGGCGGGATATTCAAAATCCGCGCCAGCGCGCCAAACACCCGGCCGCTGGTGGGCAGATGCACATTCAGCGTCGCTTGCGCGAAGAAAACAACCGCAACCAGCAGGGCGAACAGCGCGCTGCGGCTGGAGTGGCCGGCGGCGATTGCAGGCTGCGCGCCGGCCCGCTCGCTGCCCCAGCAGGCGACGCGCCACAACAGTCCAACCGTGCACACGCAGGACGCGGCAATGGCCGCCACGAGATAGGTGGGGCCGGCGCCCCACTTGCCGGTCAACATGCCCATGGCCGCCCCGGCGACAAAATACAGTGACCAGATGGTGATCGGCCTGAGCGACCGCGCGCGGATCGCGGCGACCACATCCCACCCCACATACAACACGCTGCACACAATCAGCGCGCCCTGAAGCCGGAACCACTGCCCGTAGAACAGCCAGGTGCGCTGGATGTCATACTCGTTCACATTCGCCAGCACCACGTTGAGCCAGAACTGACCCTGCGTGGCCGCGTTCAGGATGATGACAATGCCGGCTGTGGCCAGCCCGCTCGCCAGCAGAGCCCTGAGGCACAACCGGGGATTGCGAAAGAGCAGAAAGCCAAACCCTGCCGCCAGCGCGTCGATGGCCTGCAACTTGGTGAAGCCGGCCACGATCAACAGCGAGACGCCGGCGGCGACCTGGCGCGGGCGGATGCGCTCGCCGCTCAGCCCAATATCCAGACACACAATGCCGGCGAAGGCGAACATCACCATGGGGATATGCGCGCGCGCCAGCGGGCCGATGTAATAGACATAGTTGGCCGCAAAAAACGCCAGCGCCGCCGCGACCGGCGCAAGCAGCAGCGCCGCGCGGACAAGCCGATCCTGCGTGATCGAATCACGCCCCTGCGCTATCATCACCCGCCGGGCCGCCACCACAATCAGCGCGCCGATCACCAGCGAGCAGACAAACGTCACCAGTCGGGCAGTCCAGATGTGCGGCCCGAACAGCCAGATCAGCGGGGCGACCATCAGGCGGTACACCGGCGGGTAGTTGGACGAGTAAAAGGGAAAGACGGAATTGTCGAGGTAGATGTTCTGGCCGGCGGCAAGCCGGATGGCATCATACAACTCAAACCCTTCGCCCTGGTCGTAGTCAAATGGAAAGGCAAACAGCGCACGCGCATAAACCAGGTAAATGACGAAGTAGCCGGCCAGCATAGCGATGACCCCCGCGAGCAACACAAACGGGATCAGCCGGACGAGGCTGCTCAGGCCGGTTTGGCGAGCAGCAGGGCGGGTCGCGCTATCCAAACGTCTCACCCGTCTCAGGCTCAATGCATCTCTGTGGCAACAACCCCAAGGCCCCTGCGATAGTAGTGGAAGTGGACATTGGGATGATCGGCCAGCAGCGACATGGGAACTGCGCTGTCCATGATGCGCTTCGAGATCATGAAGGCCGTCAGGCGCATGCCAAAGGGATTGTCGTGCATGCCGGCCTGCCAGATCGACACCCGTTCAGCCTTCCAGGTTTCGAGCGGCCCGACCGTGGCAGCCTGCGTGGGCACCATGGCGACGTTGCCGCCCCCCGATGTGCGCGCGTTCTGGATCACCGTCATGGGGTGCAGATCGACCACACGCGCGCCAAGCTCCCTGTACACATGCGGCGGGGGTGGATCATCGCGCCAGACTCCGGCGCGCCGGGGCGGATCGTTGAACGCCCAGTGCTTCACCTCGCCCTGCCCGCCCTGCATGACCACGCAACGGATCGAGTCAAACGAGCGGCTGTAGGCGTCCAGGTCGCCGGTGGGGAAATGCAGGTGCGAATCCGGCATTCGCAGCTTCGGGTCAATGCGGTTGAAGCACAGCTCAAGATCGGCCCTGGCGAATGAGAGCGGGTGCGTTATCGGCACGGGCTGGCCGGCCTCCACCCATTCATCCATGCCCCAGAAGTGGGCGTCGCGCACATCAAGCTGTAGCGCATTCACGATCTGCGCCACCAGCGGCAGTTGCTCCGTGGGGCCGATGGGTCCGCAGATGCCGGCCGGCCTGTCTGCGGAAGATTGCCGCCACGCATCGACATACTCCAGCGCTTCGGCCAGGTAGAACGCTTCGAGCGTATCGTGGAAATGAACCTGGAAACCCGGCCGGGAAAGCTGCGCGACATCTTCGAGAGTGAGTCGCGCCACATCCCGCACCAGGGCTTCGTCGAGTGTTGTGTAGTCCCACCATTCCGGCGCGACCTTGCTGATTGCGCGTGCCATCTTTGATAGTCCTCCTGAGTCGCCAATTATCCTCTTGCAGGCCGAGAGGGAACCGGCCGGCGCATCGGCATTCGCAAAGAGCAGCGCGCAGGGCAGCATGGCTGTCCTGCGCGCTGTGCGTATCAGACCGGGATTGGCGCGCGAGCGCCGATGCGGGCGCTGTTACGGGCGCCAAATCTAATGGCTATGCTCCGGCCTGCTCTGCGCCCGCAGGGGCGGCCGGCTCGGTCGTCGCAGCGGCGGTCGGCTTTGCGCGCGCGCCCATGCGCTCTTTCAGCCGGGCCGACTTGCCCTGCAACTTGCGGAAGTAATACAACTGCGCGCGGCGCACTTTGGCGTGGCGCAGCACTTCCACCTTGTCGATGCGGGGCGAGTGCAGCAGGTACGTGCGCTCCACGCCGATGTTGTTGCTGGCGATGCGCCGCACCGTGAAGTTCGCATTCGCGCCGCCCTTGCGCAGCCGGATGACTACGCCCTGAAAAACCTGAATGCGCTCGCGGTCCCCTTCCACAATGCGCTGATGGACACGGACTGTGTCACCGGGCTGCATGGCCGGCACCTTTGGATTCGGCTGCAGGCTCTTCTCGATAGATTCAACGAGATTCATTTCGACAACTCCGATTTCGGATTCCGGACTGCGACTCGCCGATTGTCAGGGAGTGGCATGATTCAATCCCAAATCGCCGGTCGCGCATCCACAATCGTCAGCGCTTGGTATAGGTCGGGGCCTTGCGCGCGCGTTTCAGGCCGGGCTTCTTGCGTTCCTTCTCGCGGGCGTCGCGGGACAGATAGCCGGCCGAGCGGAGCGCGGCACGGTATTCTTCGTCGACTTTCAGCAACGCGCGGGCGATGGCCATCTGCGAGGCAATGGCCTGGCCGGTGATGCCGCCGCCCTGGACGTGAACGCTCACGTTATAGCGCGCATCGGCGCCGGTCGCGGCCAGCGGCGCCTTGATCGCGGCAATGTCGATCTCGCGGCCAAAATACTGAGCCAGATCGCGATCGTTGACTGTGATCTTGCCGGCGCCGCCCACATACAAGCGCGCCCGGGCCGTGGCTTCCTTGCGGCGACCGACGCCCTCGTAATACTGCTGTTGTGTCTCTGCCATAAGTTCCGTTTACCTCCCCTGACGAAGGACCGGTGACGATTGACGAACCCGCGCTGTGATCAGACGGCGCTCGCCATCCGTCATCGGCCCTCCGCTGCTGTTCCTCTAGAGATCCAGTTTGGCCGGCTGTTGCGCCGCGTGCGGGTGCTCGCTGCCGCCGTACACTTTCAGCTTGGTGATCATCCGCCGGCCCAGCGGGCCGTGCGGAATCATGCCCCACACCGCCTCGCGTATCACACGCTCCGGACGCTTAGCAAGCACTGTCTGCAATGTGTCTTCCTTCAGCCCCGAACCGGCGTGCATCGAATGCCGATAGTACTTCTTTTCAGTCAGCCGATTTCCCGTGACTTTGATCCTGGAAGCGTTGACTACCACGACGAAGTCGCCGCAATCCAGGCTGGGCGTGTACATCGGCTTGTGCTTGCCCATGATGACCCTGGCGATCCTGGTCGCCAGGCGGCCCAGGGTCTGCCCTTCGGCGTCCACGACGTACCACGCCCTGGCGGCCATGACCTCGTCAGGCTTCGCCACGTATGTTTTCTTTGTCACCGCCATCGTTTCTCACCTCAATAATTCACTTGCACCAGGCACAGCCCGCAGGCCGGGGCCGCGCCCTTGACACGCCGCGAGTCGCCGCTGGCGAGAATGTCCTTGACCTCATCGGGATCGATTTGTCCTGACCCCGCGCGCACCAGAGTTGCCACGATCCGGCGCACCATGCGAAACAGGAATGCGTTCGCCTCGATCGTGAAACGCCAGGCGCCGGCTGCGCCGGCCCAGTCTGCGCGCGTCACCGTGCGCACCGTCCCATCGCCCTGTGGCGCCGTGCCGAAAGCCGCGAAGTCGTGCGTGCCAACCAGCCAGCCGGCTGCCCGGGCGACTGCCGCCGCATCCAGAGGGTGATCGATCTGCCACTCATATCGTCTTGATAAAGGACGGCGCACGGGCGTTTCCGTCACGCGATATTCGTACACCCGGCTGCGCGCGCTGAAGCGCGGATGAAACCCCGGCTCACACGGCTCAAGATCGACCATCGCCACATCTTCGGGCAGCTCGCTGTTCGCCGCGCGCTGAAGTTCATCCAGCGTGTGGCGCCATGTCGCCTCAAACGCAATCACCTGGCCTGTGGCATGCACACCGGCGTCGGTGCGCCCGGCGCCGGCCACTGTGACCGGCTGACCACAGATGCGCCCGAGCGCCGCTTCCAGTTCGCCCTGGACGCTGCGGGCACTGGCCTGGCGTTGAAAGCCGTGAAAGTCCGTCCCATCGTAGGCGACCGTCGCGCGCAGCCGCATTCCATATTTCCTAGACCCACTCTATCAGCGCCATCGGCGCATTATCGCCTTTGCGCGGGCCAAGCTTGTAGATGCGCGTATAGCCGCCCTTGCGATCCTGGTAGCGCGGCGCGATTTCCGTGAAGAGCTTGCGCACAATCGCTACGCCGCCGTCTGTCTGCGCGGCAACGCGCCGGCGCGCGGCGACTTGCGCTCCCTTGTCTGCGGCTGCCAGGCCGTCTTTGGCGATCGTCACCAGCTTCTCCGCCTGATCGCGGATGGCTTTGCACCTGGCCTCAGTCGTCTGAATGCGACCGTGGTCGATCAACTCGGTGACGAGCGACCGTCGCAGACTGGTGCGTTGCGCAGTCGACCGGCCGAGCTTGTAACCGGCAACTTTGTGTCTCATGTCAACCCTCTTCCTCCGCGGTCACCGCGGCTTCCGTTTGAGGCTCGCCTGGCCACAGGCCGCGCGCCTTCAACTTCTCCCTCAACTCCATCATTGACTTGTCGCCGAAGTTGCGCAGATTCGTGAGCGTGCCGCCATTCTTCTCGATCATGTCGAGCAGGTCGCCAATGGTCGAGATGCCCGTGCGCTTCAGCGCGTTGTACACGCGCACGCTCAATTCCAGATCCTCGATCGGTTTGCCGCCCAGTTCGCTCGGAATGCCTTTGATCTCGGCTGCGCCTTCGGGCGTCAGATCATCGAGCGACACGCCGGCGATGAGTTGCAGGTGCTGCACCAGAATCATGGCTGCCTGGCGCAGGGCGTCCTGCGGGCGAATGGCGCCATCGGTCCAGATCTCGAGCACCAGGCGGTCATAGTTGGTCATCTGGCCGACGCGAGCGGCTTCGACTTCATAGTTCACCCGGCGCACCGGGCTGTAGATGGCGTCCACGGGCAGCTCGCCGATGGGCAGCTTGCCGCGCTGCTCGGCCGGCGAATACCCCCGGCCGCTCTCCACCTGGAACTCGATGTCCAGCCGGGCCTTGCTCGAATCTGTCGTGAACAGGTACAAATCGGGGTTCACGATCTCGATCTCAGGCGGCGCGATGATATCGCCGGCTGTCACCACGCCCTCGCCCCGCACTTCGACGCGCATGCGCATCGGGCCGTCGCCCTTCATGCGCAGGCGGATCTGCTTGACGTTCAGCATCAACTGCATCACGTCTTCTTTGACGTGCGGGATGTCGGAAAACTCGTGATGCACGTCGGTCAGGCGCATGGACGTGACGGCCGCGCCCGGCAGCGAACTCAACAGAACGCGCCGGAGTGAATTGCCGATCGTGACGCCATAGCCCTGCTCCATGGCGCCGATGATGAATCGTCCGTAATCGCGCGTCAGAACATCGCTCTCAACTTTCGGGAAAACTGGTGCCGTTAACAACGCAACCTCCGTTGACGGTCAGCCTGCAGCGATTTGCTTTTAGCAGCCTGCCGGGTTTCCAGCCGGCGTTCACAACTGTCTGCTGGCCGCCACAACACTACCGCGAATAGAACTCGACCACCAACTGCTCTTTGATCGGCACTTCGATATCTTCGCGGGTGGGTAGCGCCTGCACCGTCGCCGACAAATTGGCGCGGTCGGCGTTCAACCAGCGCGGCGTCGGCATGTCGTTCTTCTCTTCCAGCCACTGCTTCCAGTACGCCTGGCCGCGGCTGGTCTCGCGAACAGTGATCGTGTCACCGGGCCGCACCAGGTAAGACGGAATGTCAACCGGGTGGCCATTCACGTAGAAATGGGCGTGCGTCACCAACTGGCGCGCCGCAGGGCGCGACGCGGCCAGGCCGGCCCGATACACCACGTTGTCGAGACGCCGCTCGAGCAGCACCAGCAACTGGGCGCCGGTGACGCCGCGCGCCTTCAACGCCTGGCGGAAGTAGCGCCGGAACTGCGATTCCAGCACGCCGTAGATGCGGCGCAGTTTCTGCTTCTCGCGGAGCTGCATCTGATAGTCGCTCGTCTTGGCGCGGCGCATCTTCGCGTTTGGCCCGTGCTGGCCGGGGAAATACCCGCGCTTGTCAATCGCGCACTTTGGGCTGAGGCAGCGCGCGCCCTTCAAAAACAGTTTCTCGCCTTCGCGCCGGCAAAGGCGGCATACAGGTTCAATATGTCGTGCCATGTCCCTATTTCCGATTCCTGATTGCCGATTTTGGATTGCCGATTTTGGACAGGCGGTCGCCGCGAATGGATCAATGACGAGCCAAAATCCCGAATCCAAAATCCAAAATGGTCAGACGCGGCGCTTCTTGGGCGGCCGGCAGCCGTTGTGCGGCACAGGGGTTACATCTGTGATGGATCGCACGCGCAAGCCGGCGCCCTGCAGAGCGCGGATGGCAGCCTCGCGGCCAGGGCCGGGGCCGCTCACGTACACATCGACTTCCTGCATCCCGTTATCCAGCGCCAGGCGCACGGCATTTTGCATGGCCACACGGGCCGCGAATGGCGTGCTCTTGCGATTGCCCTTAAACCCGGCCGACCCGGCGGTTGCCCAGCAGACAGTGCCGCCCGCCCGGTCAGTGATGGTGATGACAGTATTGTTGAAAGTTGCCAGGATATGCACCTGGCCGTATGCCACGTTCTTTCGCGCGCGGCGCGGATTGGTCTGTCGGCGCGCGCCACGTCCTGATGGTCGTCCCATAAAATGATTCCCTCGCTCGTGCTACGTGTGACGGCTGGCGTGTCGCGTATTGGGTGCGCAAACGCGGCGCGCCGGTCACAGATTACTTCTTCTTGGCGCCGCGCCGCCGGCCGCGTCCGGCAACGGTCTTCTTGACACCCTTCCGCGTGCGCGCATTGGTGCGCGTGCGTTGTCCGCGAACCGGCAGGTTTCGCTTGTGGCGCAATCCGCGATAGCAGCCGATCTCGATCAGGCGCTTGATGTTCAATTGAACCTCGCGGCGCAAGTCTCCCTCGACGCGATACTCTTTCTCAATGATGTCGCGGAGCGTCGCCACCTCGGCCTCAGTCAGGTCTCTGACGCGGGTAGCCGGATTGACGCTGGTCCGGCCCAGAATGGTCGAAGCCAGGGGCCGACCAATCCCGTAGATATACGCCAGGCCGATATCGATTCGTTTGTTTCGGGGCAAGTCAACGCCTGCAATTCTCGCCATGTTTTCTCCTGCATGACTGCGCCCGCGGCAACGTGAAGTTTACAGAGCGGCTTTAAGCCGGCACGACTCCTTCAATCCTTCGCGTCCGCAGGCAATGCGCGCCAGCAATGCGCGCTATTCGACAAACTCAACCCTGCCGCTGTTTATGCTTTGGGTTTTCACAAATCACGTATACCTGCCCGTGGCGCTTGACGATCTTGCACTTTGGGCAGCGTTTCTTCACGCTCGATGCCACTTTCATTGGTCACACTCCGTCTGCGGCCAGACGTAGAAAATCCGACTTGCGCGGATGCGCGCAAGCCGGATGGCCGGTTAACCACGTCCCTACTCTTGCCTTGTTAAGACCTCTGGTTCACCCTCGGTGATTGCCACAGTATGCTCAAAATGGGCGGATAGTCTACCATCTATCGTTGCAACTGTCCACCCGTCTCGTTTGACTTTGGTGCCATGCCTGCCGGCGTTGATCATCGGCTCGATAGCGACCGTCAGACCGGGGCGCAACAACATTCCCTGACCTTCCCTGCCGACATTCAGCATGCTGAACCCCTCATGGAGTTCCCGGCCTACGCCGTGGCTGGTGTACTCGCGCACCACGCTGAACCCGTTTGACTCTGCCCTGCGCTGAATGGCCGCCCCAATGTCGCCGGTGCGCCGGCCGGCTACCGCCGCCGCGATCGCGTCCGCCAGACATGCCTGAGTCACCTCGATCAACCTGCGCGCCTCGTCGCTCACCGCGCCAACCGGAAAAGTCATGGCCGAGTCGCCGTGGTAGCCTTTGTAGCAGGCGCCGACGTCCACTTTCAGCAATTCGCCTTCTTTCAGCCTGCGCGCCGAAGGAATGCCATGCACAATTTCGTCGTTGACAGAGGCGCATATCGACGCCGGAAAGGGCGGCGCCTTCGGATCATTGCTCGGATAGCCCTTGAACGATGGCACAGCGCCCTGCTTCCGAATCAGATCATCGGCCACCTGATCCAGTTCCAGCAGCGACACACCCGGCCGCACGCGCTCTTTCAACTCAGCCAGGACAATCGCCACAATCCTGCCGGCCTGGCGCATGAGCGCGATTTCGCTCGCCGACTTGAGAACGATCATCGTTCGCCCTGCGCCGCCCCATCCTCGCAACCGACCGCATCGACGATGAGTTGATGCACCCTTTCCACGCTGTTCTCGCCGTCGATTTCAATCAACATGCCCCGCTCGGCATAGTACGCTTCCAGCGGAGCCGTCTGCTCGCGGTAGACTTCGATTCGGTGACGCTGCGTCTCCGGCCTGTCGTCGGGCCGCTGGTAGAGCTCGCCGTCGCATACGTCTTTTTTGCAACCAGGCCGTGGCGGAAGAGAGAACTCTGGGAACACCGCGCCGCACGATTTGCACGTCCACCGCCGCGAGAGACGATCTATCAGCACTTCCGGCGCCACCTGCAGGTTCAACACCGCCGTCAGGGCTTGCCGCATATCAGCAAGCACCTGATTGAGAGCGTCAGCCTGGGCAATCGTGCGCGGGAAGCCGTCAAGGATAAATCCATTTGCGCAATCGGGCTGCTTCAACCGCTCCCGCACCATGCCGACAGTCACCTCATCCGGCACCAGCTCGCCCTTTTCCATATAGGTCCTGGCCAGCTTGCCCAGGGGCGTCTCCATCCTGATGTTTTGGCGAAAGAGATCGCCGGTCGAGATGTGGGCTATGCCCAGTCTCTGCGCCAGCAGCGCAGCCTGCGTGCCTTTGCCAGACCCGGGGCCGCCCAACAGGATGATGCCGCGCCAGCAATTCGTCGATGCGTCCATGATGTCCGGTTTTCCTATCGAGCGCCTGTGTCGCCGACTGACTTCAGGCGACGCAAGCGCCCACTAACGAATGAACCCTTCGTAGCGCCGCATCATGAGTTGCGCCTCGAGTTGGCGCATTGTGTCGAGCACCACGCCGACCACGATCAGCAGTCCTGCGCCGGATATGAGCTGTGAGTTGCCGCCCAGTGGCTGCAGGAATGTCAACCGCAGGCCATACGCAACGAACTCGATGAGATACGGCGTAACAGCCAGAATGCCCAGGAACAGCGCGCCGACCAGGGTCAGCCGCCGCATGATGCGCATGATGTACTGGCTGGTGGTCTTGCCGGGCCGAATTCCGGGGATGAATCCGCCCTGCTTCTGCAGATTCTCCGCCAGGTTCTGCTGCTCCATGACCACATTGGTGTAGAAGTACGTAAAGCCCACCACCAGCAGGAAATAGAGCGCGGTATAGATGATCAGCTCCAGGGAGATGCCCATTCCGAACCGGCTGCCCGTGAACAGACGCACGATACCGTTGGCGATCTCCTGCACATTGGCGTCGGTGCTGTTCACAAAAAATCCGGCAATGACGGCGGGGAAAACCAGCATGGCCTGGGCGAAGATAATCGGGATCATGCCGGTCGAGTTCACTTTGAGCGGAATGTGCGTCCCGACGCCGCCCATCACGCGCCGCCCGCGCACGCGCCGGCCATATTGAACCGGTATGCGCCGCTCGCCTTCCTGAATCACCACGATCACCATGACCATGGCAATCAGAATGGCAAAGAACGACACCACCGTGGCGATGCCTGTGACCGCATCCTGCGACGTGCTGGCGATGCGCAGCAGATTGAAGGGCAAACGGGATACGATGCCGCCAAAGATGATGATGGACAACCCCTGGCCGATTCCCTGCTCGGTGATCAACTCGCCCAGCCAGATGGCAAACATGGTGCCGGCTGTCATGGTCAGAATGGTGACCAGTGTCGGCAGAATGTTCTCAGCGGGTATAAGTCCCCAGGCCGGCATCACGCGCGCTGTGCCGCCGGTTGCGCCAACAGCAATCTGCTCGAAGATGGCAACCTGGCCGATCGCGTTCAGCATGGCCATCGGCACTGTGGCAAAGTAGGTGATGCGGTTGATCTTGCGCCGGCCCGACTCGCCTTCCTTCGACATCTCTTCCAGCCGGGGGATGATCGGAATCAGCAACTGCAGGATGATCTGCGCCGTCACATAGGGGTACACACCCATCGACAACACCGAGAAGTTGGCTACGGCGCCGCCGGACAACAGGCTCAACAGGCCAACCAGGTTGCCGAGGCCGCCGGCTGCCCCGCTCTGCACACTATCCTGAATCTGGCGCAGCACAGTAATGTCCACGCCCGGCACCGGGATGTGCGAGATCAATCGATAGATTGCCAGAATGAAGACGGTGAACAGAATCCTGTTCCGCAGCTCCGGCATCAACAGCGCGTTTCGTACAGCTTGTAGCATGTGTGCCCCGATCAATCCTCGCCGTCAGCACTCTGGCGTCCGGCCTTCAGCGGTCAGCTTGCGATCTACCGGGTGCGATACCCGCCCCGAGTCACCTTGATCTGCTCCGTCGTTCCGCCGGCCTGCTCGATCTTCGACCTGGCGGCCGCAGAGAACTTGTGAGCAGTCACCTTCAGCGCGACGCTGAGGTCGCCATCGCCGAGAACGGCGACATACTTCTCGCCCTTATCAACCAGACCTGCCTCGACCATGGCTTCCGGCGTGACCTCGGCGCCGGCTTGAAACATCCTAGCCAGCTCGCCGACATTCACCGGCGCGTAATCGATGCGGTATGGGTTGCTGAACCCCACTCCGCGCGCAAACGGCAGCTTGCGCACGAGCGGCAACTGGCCGCCCTCGAAATAGCCCCGCTTCACGCCGCCCGAGCGCGACTTCTGGCCCTTCTGGCCGCGACCGGCGGTCTTGCCCTGGCCGGCGGCAATGCCAATGCCTTTGCGCCGCTTCGGCTTACGCGAGCCGCTCGCCGGCTGCAAATCATGCAATTTCATTTTGCCTGCTCCTGCACTTGCCCATGCACTTGCTCCTGCACTTGCACATCCACCAGGTGCGAGACTGCATTGATCATCCCGCGCACCTGGGGCGTATCGTCATGCTCGACAGCCTGCCCAAGCCGGCTGAGTCCAAGCGCCCTGATGGTTCGCTTCTGGCGAACGTTGTACCCGGCGGCGCTTTTCACCCAGCGGACGACGAGCCGCCTGGGCTGTCCTGTTGTGTTATTGCTCAGACTCATGGCGTTCACCGCGCTCCCAGAACGGCTTCAGATGCGCGGCAGGCTTGCCGCGACGCTGCGCCTCTTCGTCAACTTTCTTCAAGCTCAACAGCCCGTTGAATGTGGCCAACGTCGCGTTGAGTTTGCTGGAGGAGCCAAGCGATTTGGTCAGGATGTCCTTCACCCCGGCTGCCTCCAGCACGGCGCGCACCCCGCCGCCGGCGATGATGCCGGTGCCGGGCGACGCGGGCTTCAACAGCACTTTCGCTCCGCCATATTTGAACGTCACTTCGTGGGGGATCGTGCCGCCGCTCAAGGTGATGTCTTTCATGTTGCCGCGCGCGCGCTCGGTGGCTTTGCGAATGGCGTCCTGCACGCCGCGCGCCTTGCCGGTGCCGATGCCAACCTTGCCGCTGTTGTTGCCCACCACGATCAACGCGCGGAAAGCGAATCGCCGGCCGCCCTTGATGACTTTCGCCACCCGCGCAACATCGACAATGCGCTGATCGAATTCGTCCTGCGGCTTATCCTGAGGCCGATTGCTCTGCCGAGGCTCACGCCGTTGTCTCTTTTCCATGCGTTAGAACTCCAATCCGCCCTCGCGCGCGCCATCGGCCACAGCCTTGACGCGCCCATGATACCGGTAGCCGGCGCGATCAAACACCACCCGCTTGATTTGCTTGTCGAGCGCCCGCTGCGCCAGCAGCTTCCCAACCATCGCAGCCTCCTCGGTCTTCTTCAGGCTCTGCGACTTGATTGCCGCGTCCAGGCTCGATGCGGCGGCCAGGGTGTGGCCCGCATCGTCGTCGATCAACTGCGCATGGATGTGCTTCAGGCTGCGGAAAACGTTCAAGCGGGGCCGCTCCGCCACCCCATGAACAGTTGCGCGCACCCGCCGCCGCCGGCGTTCGCGCCGATCTGCTTTCGTGATTGCCATCGTGTTACTCCAATTCCAGAGTTTGTCTTGAGACTGGCTCGTTGGCCTCTGGTGGCTGCCAGCCAGCTCTGTCTTGTGCCGTCATGGATCAGGCTACTTGCCGCCCTTGCCTGTCTTGCCTGCTTTGCCCGGCTTCAGCTTGATCGATTCGCCGGCATAGCGGATGCCTTTGCCCTTGTACGGTTCGGGCGGTCGCTGCCTGCGAATGCGCGCTGCCATCTCGCCGACCAGTTCCTTGTCCACGCCGCTCACCGTGATCGTGCGCGTCTTCGGGTCCGCGGCAAAGGCGATGCCATCCGGCGGCGTCATCTCGATCGGGTGTGAATAGCCCAGATAGAGCACCAGTTTCTGGCCGGCCATCTCGGCGCGGTATCCGACGCTTTCAGCGCCGATCTCAAGCTGGCGTGTGAATCCAGCCGACACACCGGTGACCATGTTCGCAATCAGCGCGCGGGTCAAGCCGTGCAACGCGCGAATCTGGCGCTCGTCGCTGGCGCGTTTGACGACCAGATGCCCGTCTTCACGCGCAATCTCCAGCCGCGAGTCGAATGTTCGTTTCAGTTCGCCCTTCGGCCCCTTCACACTGACCGTGGCGCCATCGATCTTGACCTCGACGCCCCTGGGCAATTCAATCGGTTTCCTGCCTATTCGTGACATCGCTCAACTCCTCGCGGGCAGCCCCGCCGCACAACAGCCGGCCTGCCGCGCGATCGCCGGCTACCACACGTAGCACAGCACCTCGCCGCCCACGCCCAGACGGCGCGCCTGATTGCCGGTGATAACACCCTTCGGCGTGGACAGAATCGCCACCCCCAGCCCGCTCAACACGCGCGGGATCTCGGTCTTGCCGCAATACACCCGGCGCCCCGGCGAACTGATCCGGCGCAGATCAGTCACCACGGGCCGGCGTGACCGGCGCTGGCCGCTGTATCGCAGCGTCAGATTGAGGGTCTTTTTCGCGCCCGCCTCGACCACCGAGTAGCCCTCCAGATAGCCCTCCTCTTTCAGGATATCGGCCACCCGGATATTCAACCTGGATGCCGGCGCCGCCACCGAGACGTGGCCAACAGAGGCCGCGTTGCGGATGCGAGCCAGCATGTCACTCAGAGAATCTGTAACCATGAATTGTCCTTCTTCCTCGCGCTCTCGCCCTGACGCTGAGCCTGGCCTGAGTCAGTCCGGCCGGGCTTCACCAGGACGCTTTGCGCACGCCGGGAATCTCGCCACGCAACGCCAGCTCGCGAAACGCAATGCGCGACAGGCCAAACTTGCGCATATAGCCGCGCGGACGGCCCGTGATTGAGCACCGATTGCGCACGCGCGTCTGATACTTGCGCCTCATCTCCCGGTAAGCCATGCACTTTTTTGCCATGCCTGCTGTTTCTCCACTCTTGTTACCAGACCGCCCTGTCGCGACGCCACAGGGCCTGTCCGCTTATCAATCTCTACGCCTCGCTGCCGACTTTGGCAAACGGCATGCCGAACAGAGCCAGCAGCGCGCGGCCTTCATCATCACTGCGGGCCGACGTCACGATTGTGACCTCCAGGCCTCGGACTTTGTCCACCTTGTCGTACTCGATTTCCGGGAAGATCAACTGCTCGCGCAAACCCAGCGTGTAGTTTCCGCGCCCGTCAAAAGCGTCGGCGGGCACGCCGCGAAAGTCGCGCACACGCGGCAACGCCAGATTGATCAGGCGATCCAGGAAATCCCACATGCGCGGACCGCGCAGCGTCACTTTCACGCCGATTGGCCGGCCTTCGCGCAACTTGAAGTTGGCGATCGACTTCCTGGCTTTGGTGATCACCGGCTTCTGGCCTGTGATGGCCGCCACGTCGTTGGCCGCGAAATCGAGCACCTTCGGATTATCGGCCGACTCGCGCCCGACGCCGACATTGACGACGATCTTCTCGATCTTCGGCACCTGCATCACATTCTTGTACCCGAACTGCCGCGCCAGCGCCGGCCTCACCTCGTCCAGGTATTTCTTCTTGTAGTCAGCCATTTTGTCTCAGTAAGTCAGTAGTCAGTTGTCAGTAGTCAGTAGCCAGTAGTCAGTAGCCAGGCGACTGACTACTCCCGTGCCTGCTAGTCAATCACTTCGTCGTATTTGTTGGAGTAGCGCTTGCTCACGCCGTTCTCGTCGCGGTAGTTCACCCGGGTCGCCTTTCCCGACGGCGTAATCAGTTTCACGTTTGAGACGTCGATCGGCATCTCCAGTTCGATGATGCCGGTCTGTCTGGCGCGCAGATTCTGGCGACGCTGTTTGGCGTGCTTCTTGACGATGTTGACGCCTCGCACGACGACTTTGCCTTTCTTCGGCAGCGCGCGAAGCACCTCGGCGCGTTTGCCGCGGTCATTGCCAGCGAGCACTTCAACGGTGTCCCCTTTTTTGATCTTCATTCCACGACCTCCAGTCGCAGCCGGTCACAGCACCTCGGGCGCCAGAGACACGATCTTCATGAATCCCTTGTCGCGCAACTCGCGCGCCACCGGCCCGAAGATGCGCGAACCGCGCGGGTTGACGCCGTCATCGGCCAGAATAACCGCCGCGTTGTCGTCGAACTTGATGTACGACCCATCCGGCCGACGATACTCCTTTGCCACGCGCACAATGACCGCCTTGACGACGCTGCTCTTCTTCACATCTGCGGTCGGGCTGGCGGATTTCACCGCCGCCACGATCACGTCGCCTACGGCGCCATAGCGCCGTTTGCTGCCGCCCCGCACCTGGATACAGAGCAGCTCTTTGGCGCCTGTGTTGTCTGCCACTTGCAGACGCGTTTCCTGCTGAATCATGACTAAAGCTCCTGTGCGTCAGGCTTGCGGCCTGCCCGGCGTCCTACGCGTTTGCCTTGCGGACAATCTGCTCCAGCCGCCAGCGCTTGCGCGCGCTGAGCGGGCGGGACTCCACAATCTGCACCAGGTCGCCTTCCCTGGCCTCGTCCTGCTCGTCATGCGCCATGTAGCGTTGGCTCCGGCGCAGCACCTTGCGGTAGACGGGATGTCGCACGGTGCGGTCGACTTCGACCACAATGGTCCTGGGCGTCTTGTCACTCACGACAACGCCGACCATCCGGCGTCGATTTTCCCTGCTCATGCCTCACCTCGCCGCTGCGCCTGGGCTGCGTTCATCATCTGGGCCAGCTCGCGCTGGCGCAGCACTGTCTTGATGCGCGCAATATCGTGCCGGACCCGCTTGATGCTGTTGGTGTCCTTCAACTGATTCTGCGCGCGCTGAAAGCGCAAATTAAACAGCTCGCGATAGGTGTCATCGAGCTTCTTCTCAAGTTCCGGGGTTGCCAGACCCGTCAGTTCACTAAAAGTCATCTTGCCTCACCTCGACTAGATCTCGCTCCGCTCGACGACCTGCGTGGGGATCGGCAGCTTGTAGGAGGCCTGGCTCAGCGCGACCCTGGCGACATCTTCGGGCACGCCGGCCACCTCGAACATGATCCGCCCCGGCTTGACCACGGCGACCCAGTGATCGACCGAGCCTTTGCCCTTGCCCATGCGCGTCTCCGCCGGCTTGGCTGTCACCGGCTTGTCCGGGAAGATGCGGCACCACACCTTGCCGCGCCGCTTCATTTCGCGCACAATCACGCGGCGCGCAGCCTCGATCTGGCGGGCCGTGATCCATGCCGGCTCCAGCGCCTGCAAGCCAAACTCGCCCGCTTCGACATCAACCCCGCGATTTGCCATGCCGCTCATGCGGCCGCGTTGTTGTTTGCGGTATTTCACTCTTTTCGGCATCAACATAGCTTCCATCCTTGCCAGGCGCCGGCGTCGGGCAACGCCCGCCGCCCAGCCGGCTGCTCCATCAGGCGCGTCCGTTCCCGCGCTCCGCGCGGTCCATCCGATCACCCCGATCTCCGCGATCCCGGTCCCGATCGCGCTCCCGGCTGCGTCGCGGCGCAGGCTGCTCTTCCGGCGTCAGTGGGCGTAGAATGTCGCCCTTGTAGATCCACACCTTCACTCCGATCTGGCCATACGTCGTTGACGCCTCAGCCCTGGCGAAATCAATATCTGCCCGAAGCGTGCTGCGCGGAATCCGCCCTTCCATGACCTTGTCGGTGCGCTTCATTTCCGAGCCATTGAGACGCCCTGCGCACTCGATGCGCACACCGAGCGCGCCCTTCTGCATCGTCGCCTGGGCTGCCTTCTTGATTGCCCGGTTATAGGGAATGCGCCGCTCGATCTGCTGAGCGATGTTCTCGGCCACGAGCGCCGCCACCATTTCCGGCTTGCTGATTTCCTCGATGTCGAGCTTGACCTTCTTGCCGGTCAGCTTCTCAATGCCTTCACGAATGCCCTTGACGGCCGCGCCCTTGCGGCCGATCACCACGCCCGGCCGCGCGGTGTGCACCGTCACGTGCAACTGGTTGGGTGGAAATCGCTCGATGACAATGTCGCCCACGCCGGCCTTTTCCATCTCGCGCTGCAGGTAGCTGCGCAGAGAATGGTCTTCCTTGACCAGTTTCGTGTACTCGCGCTTCGGCGCGTACCAGCGGCTCTTCCAGTCGCGGATGATGCCCAGTCGAAAGCCATACGGATGAACTTTGCGTCCCATGTGCCTATTCCTCGCTCGTCTCCTCTGCCGTTTCGCTCACAACCACATTGATGTGGCAGCTCTTCCGCTGTAGCGGGCGGAAACGACCGCGCGCCGCGAACCGGCGCCACTGCCGGGTTGGGCCGCCGTCAACCCAGATACGGCTCACCACGAGATCGTTCGGGTTCAATTGCTTGTTCTCGGTCGCATTCGCAACCGCCGAGGCAATCACCTTGCTCACCGGCTCGGCCGCGGCCTTCGGGGTGAAGCGCAGCAGCGTGAGCGCCTCGACCGCCTTCTTGCCGCGCACCAGGTCAACCACCAGCCGGACTTTCTGCGCCGACATGCCAACGTATCGCATGGAGGCGAACGCCTCGTTGCTATCCAGTTTGCTTGCCAGTTTTTGGGCCATGGTCGACTAGCCTCCCTCGTCCTTGTCTTTGCCTACGTGGCCGCGGAACGTGCGCGTGGGCGCGAACTCGCCCAGCTTGTGACCCACCATGTTTTCGGTGATGTAAATCGGAATGTGCCGCCGGCCGTCGTGAACAGCGATCGTGTGGCCCACCATCTGGGGAAAGATGGTCGAGGCGCGCGACCACGTGCGCACGACCTTCTTCTCGCCGCGCGTGTTCATCGACTCGATTCGCCTGAGCAGCTTCGGCTCGACAAATGGCCCTTTCTTTAGAGATCTCGACATGCTCTACCTCGTGAAACACAAAACGCTGCGTTTTGCGCTCTACGGTTACCTCTTCTTCTTCTCTCGCCGGCGCACAATCAGTTTGTCGGTGCGCTTGTTGCGCCGGGTCTTGCGACCCAGGGCCACTTTGCCCCACGGCGTGCGCGGCCCGGGCATACCGATCGGCGACCGGCCCTCACCGCCGCCGTGCGGATGGTCGCGCGGACTCATGGCCGAGCCGCGCACGGTCGGGCGAATGCCAAGATGACGCTTGCGTCCCGCTTTGCCCAGCTTGATGTTGCCATGGTCGAGATTGCCAACCTGGCCCATCGTTGCCATGCAGACCTGCAACACCATGCGCATCTCGCCGCTTGGCAGACGGATGGTGGCATAGTCGCCTTCCTTCGCCAGCAACTGCGCCGAACCTCCGGCCGACCGGACGATTTGCCCGCCCCGGCCGGGACGCAACTCGATGTTGTGAATCTGGCTGCCAACCGGGATATTTGCCAGCGGCATCGCGTTGCCGACGCGGGCCTCAGCCTGCGGCCCGCTCATCACTTCATCACCCACCTGGATGCCGGCCGGAGCGAGGATGTATCGCTTCTCGCCGTCGACATAGTGCAACAACGCAATGCGCGCGGAGCGGTTCGGGTCGTACTCAATGGTCGCCACGCGGGCGGGAACGCCGAATTTGTCGCGCTTGAAATCGATCAGGCGATAGGCGCGCTTGGCGCCGCCGCCGCGATGCCGAACCGTGACCTTGCCGCGAAAGTTGCGGCCGCCGCGCTTGCGCAGGTCTGTCACCAGAGACTTTTCCGGCGTGTCGCGGGTCACATCGCTGAAGTCGCTCGCCACAGTGCCGCGCAGACTCGGCGTTGTCGGTTTGTACGTCTTGACAGCCATGGGTTAGGCCACTCCTTCGAACAACGGGATGCGATCGCCGGCCTTGACCTGCACGATCGCCTTCTTGCGCGGCTTGGCGCGCACAACCTGGCTGGCCCTGGCGCCCAGAATGCGGCTGCGGGGATTTCGACGGCGTTTGGCCGGCAGATTGATGATGTTGACGCGCGTCACCGTCACGTCAAAAGCCACCTCTACAGCCTCTTTGACCTGAGCCTTGTTCGCCCGCCTATCCACCTCAAACGCATATTGAGGCGACTCGTAGCCAACCTGCCACTGCGTCTTCTCGGTAATCAGCGGGCGTTTCAACACTTCGTATGGATGCATCGTTCACTCCTGAGCCTGCAAGTCCGGCGCGGCGCGCTCGCCTGTCCGCCTGCTCACTCATTCTCCTGCCCGGCTGCCTCTTGCGCGGCGTCTCCGACAGCGATCTCTCCACCGGACTGTCCCAGCCACTGCTCGATGGTCTTCAGCGCATCGAGCGAGATGACGAGCTGGTCATATTTGAAAATGTCGCGCACGTTCAGATAACCCGCCAGCAGCGTCTTGACATTGGTCAGATTGCGCGCCGACTTCTCCACCGTCTCATCGTGGCCCGGCAGCACCAGCAGGCCCCGGGTCACACCCAGGGACGACATGGCTGCCGCCAGATCGCGCGTTCGGGGCGCTTCCATTTCGAGCTTGTCCACCAGCACGATGCCCTCGTCGAGCAATTTCTGAGACAGGGCGCTGCGCACCGCTGCCCGGCGCATTTTGCGGGGCATGGCCTGGTCGTAACTGCGCGGCATTGGCCCGAAGGCCACGCCGCCGCCTTTCCAGTGTGGCGCTTTCATGCTGCCCTGTCGCGCGCGGCCGGTGCCTTTCTGGCGAAAGAGCTTCTTCGTGGTGCGGCTGACTTCTGCGCGGGTCTTGACCTTGTGCGTGCCGAGGCGCGCGTTGGCGTTCTGCCGCACCAGCGCCTGGTGCATCAGCGCCCTGCTGACCGGCGCGCCAAACACGCTCATCGGCAGGTCGGCCTCGCCAACCTGTTCACCTTTGAGATTCTTTACAGGGAGTTTCATGTCGATTACGCCTTGCGCGCCTCTTTGATCACCACGATGGCGCCATTCGGGCCGGGCACAGAGCCGCGCACCGCAATGAGATTGCGTTCGGGGTCAACCATCATGACTTTAAGTCGCATTGAGGTGGCCTGCGTGGCGCCGTAGTGGCCGGCCATGCGCGTGCCTTTCTCGACGCGGCCCGGCGTGGTGCCGGCGCCGATCGTCCCCGGCGCGCGCTCGCGATCCGACGCGCCATGCGTCTTCTTCTGCCGGTGAAAGCCGTGGCGCTTAATGCCGCCGGCGAATCCGCGCCCTTTCGTCACGCCGGTGACATCCACCATCTCGCCCACCGTGAAAATGCCGGCGTTGATAGTCTGCCCCTCGGCAACATCGACTTCCTTCAGCCGGTTCTCCATGAGCACTTGCAGCGGCGGGACGCTGCCATCGCCCAGCGCGCGGCGCCTGGGATGCTTCTCGCTGGCTTTCAACTGGCCCAGGTGCCCCAACTGACCACGGGTCAGTTTGCGCGGCTGAGTTGGGCCAAAGCCGAGTTGAACGGCGCTGTAGCCGTCCTTCTTCACCGTCTTCACTTGCGTGACGTAGTTGGGACCCGCTTCCAGAACAGTCACCCCGGTGACGTTGCCCTTCTCATCGAAGAACTGCGTCATGCCAACTTTGCGTCCGATTAACTTCTTCATGTCAATTCACGATTTGCGATTTACGATTTGCGATTGAAACGACGCCTGCGAATCGTCAATCAGAAATCGTCAATCGAAAATTAAAGTTTGATCTCGATGTCGACGCCTGCCGGCAGGTTCAAGCGCATCAGCGTGTCAATGGTCTTGGAATCCGGGTCCATGACATCGATCAGGCGCTTGTGGGTGCGAATCTCGAAATGCTCGTGCGAGTCCTTGTCGATATACGGCGAGCGGCGCACGGTGTAGCGCTCGATATGCGTCGGCAAAGGCACCGGGCCGACAACCGTCGCGCCGGTGCGCTCAGCAGTCTCGACGATGCGCTGCGCAGACTGGTCGAGCGCGCGGTGATCGTATGCCTTGAGGCGAATGCGAAGTCGTTGCTTAGCCATATTCTTTCAGTGCTGAGTCGCTGGTGCTGAGTGCCAGGTAGTCAACGCCGAACGCAGGGAAATCGCCAGAATGTTGCGCCTTCCATGCTCAGCACTCAGCACTCAGCACTCAGCACTCACAACCGGGCTACTCCTGCACCTTCGTGATGGTGCCGGCTCCCACCGTCAGGCCGCCTTCCCGAATCGCAAACCGCGACCCGTTCTCCAGCGCCACCGGCGTGATCAGCTTCACCCGCATCGTCACGTTGTCCCCCGGCATCACCATCTCCACCCCTTCCGGCAGCCGGATCTCTCCCGTCACGTCCATCGTCCGAATGTAGAAC
>CALBEF010000064.1 GCA_937927775.1 uncultured Anaerolineae bacterium
TGGGCCGCCGAGATGCTCGCCATTCGGCAGATGGCCGCCGAGCCGGCCCGCTACCGTGAGTTAACGCGCCTGATGGCCGATGCGCCGGACGCGCCGCCGCTGCTGGCGCGCCAGGCCCGCCTGCTCCACAACTTCCTGCGCGGCAGCCAGATCACGCCCGATCTGATCGCGCGCATCACCGAGATCGAAACAGAAGTGCAGCGCGCGTTCAATCAATTCCGCGCCACACTGGGCGGAAAGAGCGTCAGCGACAACGACCTGCGCGCAGTGCTGCGCGAATCGAACGACCTGAGCGCGCGCCGCGAGGCCTGGGAAGCCAGCAAACAGATCGGCGCGCAGGTGGCGGATGATGTGCGCGCGCTGGCCCGGCTGCGCAACCAGGCTGCCCGGCAGGTTGGCTTCGACAACTACTACACCATGCAACTCGAGCTGAACGAACTCGACGAGACGGAGCTGTTCAGTTTGTTGGACGAGTTGAAAGCCGGCACGGATCCCCTCTGGCAGTCATACAAGGCCGAGCTGGATCGCGGGCTGGCGGCGCGCTTTCACATCGCCGTCGATGAGCTGCGCCCCTGGCACTACGCCGATCCCTTCTTCCAGGAGGGCCAGCCGTCAGCGATCAACCTGGATGCATACTTCGCCGACAAAAATCTGGAAGCGCTGACCCGCGCCTACTACACATCCATCGGTCTTGAGATCGACGATATTCTGGCGCGCAGCGACCTGTACGAGCGCGAGGGCAAACAACAACACGCCTTCTGCACCCACATCGACCGGGCCGGCGACGTGCGGGTGTTGTGCAACAACCGGCCCAACGAGCACTGGGCCACCACCATGCTGCACGAGTTCGGCCATGCCGTGTACGACAAATACATCGACCCCGAATTGCCGTTCCTGTTGCGCGAGCCGGCCCACACGTTAACCACCGAGGCCATCGCCATCCTGGGCGGCAACCTGATTCATGACAGCGCATGGCTGGCGCGCTATGCCGGCGTGTCGGTTGACGAAGCGCGCGCGCTCGAATCCGAACTACAACGGGCAGCGCGTTCGTCGGCGCTGATCTTTGCGCGCTGGGTGTTCGTGATGAGCCATTTCGAGCGCGCGCTGTACCGCGACCCCGAACAGGACCTGAACCGCCTGTGGTGGGATATCGTGGAGCGTTTCCAGGGGGTCAGGCGTCCCAATGACCGCAACGCGCCGGACTGGGCCGCCAAGATTCACATCGCCACAGCGCCGGTGTACTACCACAACTACCTGCTCGGCGCGATGATGTCGATCCAGTTGCGCGATCACATTCTGGCCAGCGTTGTGAATAGGTCGCGCGAACGCTATGTGTGCGACCCGGCAGTAGGCGCTTACCTGATCGAGCGCGTATTCCGGCCCGGCAACGCGCGAGACTGGCGCGGCTGGTTGCGCCATGCCACTGGCCACGATCTCAGCGTGTCCGGCTATGTGCAGTGGCTGGGGGAGTATTTCAAATGACAACCACGCAATCCGCGCCGGGAGACGGCGTGCGCGTGGCAGCCGCGCAATTCGACCCCCACCTGGGCGATATTGCCTGCAACACGGCGCGCATCCTCGAACTGCTCGACCAGGCCGCCAGCAACGGGGCCGGGCTGGTGGTGTTCCCGGAGTGCGCGGTCACCGGCTACACCGTCGGCTCGCTGGACGAAGCGCGCGCGCTGGCGCAGCCGGCGGATGGAGACGCCCTGCGCGCCATCGCAACCCGCTGCGCCGCGCGCAACATACACTGCGTGATCGGCACGTTGCTGGCAGAAGGCGATCGCGTACACAACGCGGCCTTGCTAATCGGCCCGTCCGGCCCGATCGGCGCGTACCTGAAGGCGCACCTGCCATACTGCGGCGCAGATCGCTTCATCAGCAAAGGCGACACCGGCTTTCACGTGTTCGACACCGCGATTGGCCGCGTCGGGATGTTGATCTGCTATGACCTGCGTTTCCCAGAGGCGGCGCGCACGCTGGCGCTGCGCGGCGCGGACATCATCGCCCTGCCCACCAACTGGCCAACCGGCGCAGAAACCGCGCCGGAGTTCGTCGCTCGCGCGCGCGCCTTCGAGAATCGCGTCTTTGTGATCGCCTGCAACCGCGTGGGCGTGGAGCGCAGCGCGCATTACATCGGGCGAAGCTGTATCGTCGCGCCGAGTGGGCGGCATCTGGCAGACGCCTCGCCAACCGAAGAAGAGACCATCTTCGCGGATATCGACCCGCGCCAGGCGCGCCACAAACGGCTGGTGATCGCGGCCGGCGAATTCGAGATGGACTTCTTCGGCGACCGCCGGCCGGAGTTGTACGCATAGCCGGCGCGTCAATCGCTATAATCCCTGCGCGAGGACTGAGCACGATGACGCAGATGCCAACCCACCAGACCACGACATGGCGTGAGCCGGCCTGGGATGTCGCGCTGCTGTTCCCGCCACAGGGGGAATGGAGCGAAGAGGAATATCTGGCTCTCGACACCAATCGCCCGGTTGAGTTCTGCGATGGTCGCATTGAGGTTCTCGAAATGCCAACGGCGCTACACCAACTGATCACCGCTTTTCTCTATCGCGCGCTTTTCAGTTTTGTAGATCCCAGGAGTCTCGGCGCCGTTTTGCCGGCCGCCTATCCGGTGCGACTACGGGCGGGCAAGTATCGCGAGCCGGACGTGTTGTTCATCTCCTCGGCCAATGCCGCGCGCCTGCGCAACGAATATGCCGAAGGGGCTGATCTGGTCATGGAGGTCGTGAGCAGCAACCGCCAACACGACCTGGTGAGAAAGCGCCACGAATACGCGCTCGCCGGCATTCCAGAATACTGGATTGTCGATCCGGAGCACGAGACGATCACCGTGCTGACTCTGGATGGCGATCACTACACCGAGTATGGAGTGTTCGCGCGAGGCGACACCGCCGTCTCAAAGCTGCTGCCGGGCTTCGAGGTTTCAGTCGATGAAACATTCAACGCCGGCAAAGCGGCCGGATTGATGCCATGAAGCTATCTCCCTCTATCTACACTGCCGACTTTGGCCGGCTGGGCGAGCAGCTCCGCGACGCCGAAGCCGCCGGCGTGGACTGCATCCATCTCGACATCATGGACGGCCACTTCGTGCCCAACATCACGTTTGGCCCGCTGGTTGCCGCCGCCGTGCGCCGCCATACCCGGCTGCCATGCGAAGCGCATTTGATGATGACCGAGCCGGAGCGTTATTTTGAGGCGTTCAAACAGGCCGGCGTGTCGCGGCTGATCGTGCATGTCGAAACCTGCCCGCATCTGTATTCCACCATCCAGCAACTGCGCCGGATGGAGGTGCAGGTCGGCATCACGCTCAACCCACTGACCCCGCTATCGCTGATCGAGGAGGCCCTGCCGCTGGTCGATATGGTGCTCATCATGACGGTCGAGCCGGGCTTCGGAGGGCAGAAATACATTCCGCTTTCCACTCAACGCATCGCGGCGATGCGGCGTATGCTCGATCGCATCGGCTCCGCGGCAGAGCTGGAAGTGGACGGCGGCATCAACATCGAAACCATCTGCGACGCGCGCGACGCCGGCGCAACGATTGCGGTAGTGGGGTCGGCCGTGTTCAACGACACGTACAGCGTAGTGGAGAGCGTGAACATGCTGCGCGCGGCAGCGCAGCAGTGCCCAACAAATGACACTGGCGATGAGTGAGCGAGCGCGCAGGATCAGCCCCGGCCAGCGCGGACTTTGTCCGCCGCGCTGCGCGTGAAGCGCCGGCCAAAACTCCAGGCTGCCGCAGCCAGCGCCACATAGGCCAGGCCGGTGACGGCGAATTCAGGCCGGTGGAACTCCATCAGCGCGCTGGCGATCTGATATCCGCCCAGCGCGGCATACATCAGCGCCACAACGACCCAGCCATACAGCAGGCGCGTGCGTTGCCAGACGCCGAGGATGGCGGCCGCGCCACTCAGCACGATCACCAGATTGATGGCCATCAACGCAACAGCGCGCGTTTGCGCCGATTCGGCGCTGATGGGCAAGAGGGAAGTGCTTGCCACAGGGTTGACCAGGATCGCCGCCGCGTCGGAAATGCCGTTGGCGCCCAGATAGATGAACGCGCCAAACAACAACGTGGCAAACAGGCGCGCAACCAGCCCGGAGCGCGCCAGCCGGGACCTAATCGCCTGCATTGAACTCGACGCGGGCATACAGGTCGCGCAACGCCAGCACTGTGGGGATGGCGCGCAATTCGAGCGCGCCATCCATGCCGCTGATCTCCTCGAACATCCACACGTCGTCCGCGCCTTTCCAGTAGTGCTCCACGCGCGGCGTGTACTGGTCGATCAGGACATACTCCCGCAGCGTGGGAATGGCGCGGTAGAAGCGAAACTTGTCTGCGCGGTCATATCGCTCGGTGGATTCGGACAGCGCTTCGACGATGACAATCGGGTTCGTGAGTGTGTCATTCCTGCCGGCCACCAGCTCAGGGCGGCCACACACCACAACCACGTCGGGGTAGGTATAAAGACGATGCTGTTCGACCAGCAGGCGCATGTCAGAGGCAAACACTTCGCAGGGCGCGCCTTCCAACTGAGTCCGCAACACAGACACGGTGTTCAGGACGATTCGATTGTGATTGATCGAGCCGCCTGACATGGCGAATATCTCGCCGCGATAGAACTCGCTGCGATGCGCAGCCCGCTCCTCGAGGGCCAGATATTCCGCCTCTGTGTAGCGCCGCAGGGAAGGAAACGCGGTCATGCTGTCAGTTTACCAAAGGTGTCTTTGAGCGCGGGATACAGTTCGCGGTAACGGGCGTACATCTCGGCGTAGCGGTCGCGGATGGCAGGGTCCTGAGTTGGCTCGACGCGCGTCGTCACTTTCAGCGTGGCGTCGCACGCTTCGCGCGCGTCTTTCCACACGCCGGTTCCGACGCCGGCCAGCAGCGCCACGCCAAACGCGCCGCCCTCCGATGAGTTGATGAGCGTGATCTCGGTCTGGAACACATCGGCCAGGATCTGACGCCAGATGGCGCTGCGCGCCCCGCCGCCCACTGCGCGCACCTCGTCGATGCGGATGCCCAGGCCGCGCACCAGGCCCAGCGAATCGGCCAGGCCGAACGTGATGCCTTCCACCACGGCGCGGGTGAGATGGGCCTGGGTGTGCCGGATCGTGAGGCCGACAAACGCGCCGCGCGCCAGTGGGTCCGGGTATGGGCAGCGCTCGCCAGTGAGATAGGGCAGGAACAGCAGCCCCTCTGCGCCGGGGGGCACTTGCGCTGCCTGCGCCAGCATGATGTCATAAGGGTCGGTGTCTGTGCTGAGGGAACGCCGGCTGGTCAGGCCGGGGTCGCCATAGGCGATCACATCGCGCTGCCAGCGCAGGCTGCCGCCGGCGGAGAGCATGACACCCATCACGTGCCACGTGTCGGGCAGCGCATGGCAAAAAGCGTGCACGTTGCCCTCCGGCTCCATCACGAATCGCTCGGATGAGGCGAACACCACGCCCGATGTGCCGATGCTGGCCGAGACGATCCCCTCACGCACCACGCCGTTGCCGACTGCGCCGGCGGCGTTGTCGCCGCCGCCGCCCACGATCGGCGTGCCGGCGCGCAAGCCAATCTCTTCAGCGGCAGCCGCCGAAACGGTCGCCGTGACCTCGTGCGACTCGGCGCAGCGTGGCATCCACGCGCGCGGGATATCGAGCGCAGCCAGCATCTCATCGGACCAGGTTCGATGGCGCACATCGAACACCGACATGCCGCTGGCGTCGCTGACCTCGGTGGCAAACTCGCCGCTCAGCTTGTAGCGAATGTAGTCTTTGGGCAGCAGCACATGCGCGACGCGGGTGTACACATCCGGCTCGTTTTCGCGCACCCACACGATCTTGGGCGCGGTGAAGCCAGGCAGCACCACGTTGGCGGTGAGTTCGAGCACGCGCTGTTTGCCGCCGGCCAGGCGGGTGATGGTCTCACACTGCGGGCCGGTGCGCTGGTCATTCCACAAAATGGCCGGGCGCAACACTTGGCCGGCCTGGTCCAGCAGAGTCAGCCCGTGCATCTGACCGCTCAGGCCGATGCCGGTGATGTCCGCGCCGGCGAGGCCGGCCCTTGCCATGACTGCGCGCGCAGCGTCGCGGGCGCCGCGCCACCAGTCCGCCGGGTCCTGTTCGCTCCACAACGGTTTCGGCGCGCTGAGGGGATATTCGACTGTGGCGCTGGCCAGCGCGTTGCCGCGCTCGTCAATCAGCAGCGCCTTGACACTGGAAGTGCCGAGATCGATGCCAAGCAGTGCCATACATTTCTCCTGTTGTTTTCAGATGCGTGTGTGGGATGAATTGTCGTTGAAAGCGGCGCGTTGCGCAACGTTGGGCCGGGCGATATTATGGCTCTTGCAAAGTCAGTCGCTCACATCACGAGCCGCCGGCGTGTTGCAGGTTGCAGGGCAAGCCGCCTGGCTTGCCCCATGCCCCTCGCATCGCCACAGGCTTTTCGTCGCCTGTCAAGCGACTTTGCAGCAGCCATCGGGCGATATGAGCAGAGCCGGCGTCAAAACCCAAAGCCGTACACCGTCATCTGCGCGCGCCCGCCGAAAGCGGACACCAGCAGCAGCGTGGCCGCGTAGATCAATACCGCGCCACGATCGTCCCGCCCTTTGGTAAAGGCGAACGCCGCCGGCACGCCGAGCACGACCAGCGCGCCGTACAGGTAATGCACGGCCCGCACGCTGACCCCCAGCCCCATAAACACGAGGACCAGCCCGACCACGACCTGGATCGCGCCGAGAACCGGGCTAAGCCAGATCGCGCCCCAGAAGTTGCCGTCCATGCCCTGCCCGCGCAGGTATTTCAAAAATCCCCACACGCCGAGCACAAGGTTGAAAAGAATGACCGAGGTGGCAATGCTGGCGTGGATTTGAGGAATGCTCATAGGCGCTGCTTTTGTGCGGCCGAGTTGTACTTCACGAGTCGTTGCCAGTCGATACGGTAGCCCTGACAAAAATCACGCATAAATTCTTCCACAAAGCGATCCCGGATGTCGCCATAGGCTTTGAGAAACTGTTCGTTCCTCTCTTTGGCGCGATGGCCGAGAGGCTCGATCACATACAAGTAAAAATCGGGATTTCCTGTGATGAATTCCCAGAATCGCTGACCACAATACTTGAAGTAATCGCCCTTGTCAGGATGATTATCACGGCCATAGCAGCAACCGTTTACTGCCACAATGTTGCTGTTGGGGTTATTGGTGCGATGTGTCCTCCTGGCCCGCGTGAAATCATCTCGCATCCTGGCTATTTGGCTGCTATTTCCCCAGTTCGGCCCAGACTTCACCGCAACCAGGTACAACACATTCTCTTTTTCAAACTCAAGATCAATTCCCGGAACGGCTGACTTGCGTCCACGTAGAGTGCGCGCACACACATAAATCGCAAGGCCCTCTAGGAACTCACCGAACAGAGTCTCCTCCTGCGAAGACAGGAACGCTTCAAGCAGCCCTCGCACCAGTCCCTCAGGAGTCAGGTCTTTTGCCTTGAAAAGATACGGATTCTTACGCTTGAGGATATCCTTCAGGCGCAGTTCCCTAAGTTTGCTCAGGCGTCGCTCGTGAAAGGTTCCGATGTGCTTTTCAACGTATTGAACGACGTCTTCGAGATGGATTGTTTCCATAGTCGGGATTGGCTTCAAGAAGAATCGGTTGACTCGATTCGACGCTTGCGCGAACAGGCTCATAGTAATCCGGGAGAATTTCAATTCCGATCGCGTTTCTGCGCATTCGGCGTGCTACGCGAATCGTGGTTCCTGAACCCATGAATGGATCCAGTACCCAGTCGTTCTCCAGCGTAAAGAGCTTGATAAACCATTCAGGCAGTTCCTCTGGAAAAACGGCGCTGTGGTTTTTGTTCGAGCACTCGGTCGCCATATGCAGGACGTTGTCAGGATAGGCCATGTCGCGCTGCAACCAGTTTGATATGTTCTTGCCGAAGCCACTGCCCACTTTGGACGTGTCACGCACCTTGTCTGTATCACTGAGACTTTTCAAACGGGATTTGGCCCAGTCTCCCATTGGAACCATCACGGCTTCCTGGTACATGTTGAACTTGCGCGACTTGTTGAACTGCAACAGCCTCTCCCATGCGTCGCGGAAGCGATTCGGCCACTTGCCGGGATAGCTGTTCTTTTTGTGCCAGATGAACTCCTCCGTCCAAAGCCAGCCCTGTCGTCGCATAGCGAGAATCAGCTCAAGCACATACGTATGCCGCTCTCCATTCACAACCTTTTCCTTAATGTTGAGGATGAACGTGCCGGACGGCTTGAGCACGCGCAGAATCTCCATGCTGATGGGCAAAAACCATTCCACGTAAGCATCGGGGCTGACACCGCCATAGGTATTCGCGCGACTGTCGGCATACGGAGGCGACGTGACAACCAGATCAATGCTGTCACTCTCGATTTGCCTTAGCTTCTCGCGGCAGTCGCCGAGGATAAGACGAATTTGAGGCTGAGACATGCAAACGAACCCTCAGAATTGAACAACGCCCGTCAGACCATTCTCTAACTGCTGGGTGATGAAGATCAGTTCGCGCGCAACCAGAGCGCGCGCCTCGTCCAGAGTGACCTGCGGCGGGCGACAGCCATCGGCAATCTTCAGCCGGGCGCTGGCGCGCTGACTGAGCGGCGCTTATTCTTCCCGTCTGCGTCGTTGAAGCCATCGCTCGAAAGACGCCGGGCTTTCAGTTGACTTTTTTCCCAGCACCAGACCCTCAACCCCAATGTCTTCATCAAGTTCCGGCCAGTGGATGCCATAGCCCGCGCCGCTAATCTGGAAATGGGCGCGTTCTTCGGGTGTTCCATGCGCTAAACGTGGATACCAGGCAATCGGCACAGAAATTGTGCGCCCGTCTTCCAAATCCACTGACAAAGTGTCGTCTGTCACCAGAATATCAATGATCCGGGGTAGCGCGAGGATTGCTCCCGCAGAAAGCGTCCCATTCATATCTCAACTTCTCCAGATTATCGCGCATGAACCGCTCGATATCACGCAATTCTTTTCGAGCATAACCATGATTCTCAGCCAGCGCCACGTCAGGGTCAAGCCAGAACTTTGCGCTCTTGTTCTCGCGGTCTATATGCATGTGACGCGGTTCGCCACAGTCGTATGAGTAAAAATAAACACGATAGGGCCCGGAATATAAAGCCGTCGGCATAGATAATCCAACGCTGCCTGTCAGGACATTCGTTCGTTTGCGCGTTTGCTCTTCAACCAGCTTCGCGCGGCAGTCGCCGATCGAGACAGGCAAACGAACTCTCATGACTGAACAACGCCCGTCAGATCATACTCCAGCGCGCCGGTGATCTTGACCGGCGTCATGCGGCCGGCCGGTATTTCGCCCTCGATCAACACCAGTCCATCGACTTCGGGCGCGTCGCGGTATGTGCGCCCGAAGGACAAATTGTTGTCATAGCCCTCGATCAGCGCCGTCAGGGTGCGACCCACGAACTGCTGATTGCGCGCCAGCGAGAGTTGTTGCTGCCGGCGCATCAGCGCGTCGCGGCGGGCCTGTTTGGTTTCTTCATCCACCTGCCCCGGCAACAACGCCGACGGCGTGCCCGGCTCGAACGAGTAAGTGAACACTCCCACCCGGTCGAACTGCATCTCGTCCACGAACTGCATCAGCGCCTCGAACTCGGCGTCGGTCTCGCCCGGAAAGCCGACGATGAACGTGGTGCGCACGCACAAATCGGGCATGGCTGCGCGCATCCTGCCGATCGTGCGATGCACCCAGTCAACATTGGCCGGCCGGCGCATCCGGCGCAGCGTGTCGGGGTGCGCGTGTTGCAGCGGAATGTCCAGGTAGTGGCAAATCTGCGGCTGGGTCGCCATCGTTTCGATCAGCCGGTCGGTGACGGCGCCGGGATAGGCATACATCAAGCGCACCCAGTCCAGTTGCGGGGCGGTCCCGCAGATGTCGCGCAGGAGCGTCGCCAGGCCGTCCTTCAGGCCGATGTCGTTGCCATAGTCGGTCAGGTCCTGGGCGATGAGGATCAGTTCGCGCACGCCGCGCGCGGCCAGGCTGCGCGCCTCGTCCAGAATGGCCTGCGGCGGGCGGCTCTTCATCGTGCCCTTGATGTTGGGGATGGAGCAGAACGCGCAGGGCCGGCGGCAGCCATCGGCGATCTTCAGGTATGCGCTGGCGCCCTGCACCGCCGTGCGCAGCACCGTGTGTGTGCCGGTTGGATCGTCGCCTACGGTGATGGCGTCGGTCGGCAGGTGATAGAGCGGCTCCGGCCTGGGCCGGCCGCGCAGTCGCTCGATGAACGCGACGATGTCCATCCAGCGGCGCGTCCCGATGACGCCATCCAGACCAGGCACTTCCTGCGCCAGTTTCGGCCCCCACAACTGGGACAGGCAACCTGCCGCGATCAACCGCTGGCGCTTGCGCTTGCCTTCTGCCAACTCGCGCAACGCGCGCATGGACTCATCACGCGCCGGCCCGATGAACCCGCACGTGTTTACGATCAACACATCGGCGCGATCGGGGGACTGCACACCGCGATAGCCTGCTGCGTCCAGCAGTTGAGCCATGCTGTCTGAATCAACCGTGTTCTTGGAACAACCCAGAGACAAAAGATAATAAGACTTGTTTGCCATTGCATGATTGCGCCATTGGGTCATTGAGTCATTTGGTCATTGGGCCAATCACTCAATGACTCAATCACCCAATCACTCAATTTGATCAATTGCCGATCTGTCTGCCGGTCGTATCCCAGGTGCGGCTGACAACCTGATTGCGCTGGCCGGCTGCCCCCAGGCGCGTGCCGTTGATGATGACTTCGAACGCGCCGGCATTGCCGGTCTCGAACCCGATGGTGCGGTTGGCGCGCCAGCGGATGTTCGGCCCGATGGCCGGGATGCCCTCATACACGACGTTCTCATCCACGATGACGCGCACCCAGGCGCGTTCGCGCGCGTCGAGCACCATCTCGACCCCGCCGCCGGGCAATGGCTGAATCACAGGCGCGGGTTGCGCCGGCTCGTCCGCCGGGGCAGGCTGCTCGCCACCCGGCTGGGCCGGCGCGATCCCTTCTGCCGTGGGCTGTGGCAGAAGCGTCACCGGGAACGCTGTCGGCGCACCGGCAGCAGATTGGCTCGTCGCACGAGGGCGCAACGCTGGAAGGATCACCAGACTCACAACCAGGAGGATGGCAAGCGCACCGCCGGCAATCGCCGCGATCTTCAAGATCTGGCTGGCCGGCAGCGCCCCTTCGTCAGGATGATAGCCGGGCAGCCTGGGCGCGCCGGTCGCCTCCAGTTCCACAGCGCGGCGGGTCTTGAGCGGGCGCAGACTGAATGAAGACTGGAACGCGCTGCGCTGATTCTGGCGCGCCACAATTTCGCCCCGGCTGAGCGTTAGCGCGCCCGGCCTGGGAACACTGTAAGAGCGGTCTGTGTCGTCATCCTGCTCGGCCATCAGGTCAAGCTCGGCCTGGCTATCGGGCGGCAGTTCGCCCTTCCAGCGCAGTTGAGGCAGTTTGACTGTTTGCGTGTAGCGCGAAACGATGGGCTGGCGCTCTGGCGGCGGCGGCACCGTTTCGTTGATCTGCGTGATGGGCACGCCCACTTCGGCCTCGAAGTCTCCCAGCGCCTCCTCGGCGTCCAGCCCCAGATAGCGGGCGTAGATTTTGATGAATCCGCGCGCCGGCGGGCCGTCGGGCAGGCGCGCAAAGTCGCCGGCATCGATCGCCTCCAGAAACCGGCGGCGGATTTTCGTGGCGCGCTCGGCCTCCTCCAGCGTGATGCCGCGCGCTTCGCGCGCGCTGCGCAATCGGCGTGCCAGATCGGACATGGTTGGAAGGATTCTAGCACGGCGGGCAAGCAACTTAAAAACCCCGAAAGCAATCGATGCTTTCGGGGCTGCTCAGCCCTCCGGCAGGTTCCAAACGCGCAGGGGGTCGTCCAACTCAGGCCACCACAACGGTAGTGGCAGGCGCGCCCTGTGGGGTGTAAAAAGTGGCGGCGTCGTAGGGGGCAATCGGCGCAGTCCAGCGCCAGAACCAGCGGGCAACCGGCGATGGCACATTCAGGCAGCCGTGACTGCGCGGCCGGCCATAGTCATTATGCCAGTAAGTGCCGTGTATGGCGACACCGCTCCAGGTGATGAAGGTCGGGAATGCGACGCCGGGCAGATCATAGGCGTCGCTGCCGCTGCCGCCGATCATGCGCGCGGTCGGATACTTGAACAGCACTTTGTGCGTGCCGGCCGGTGTGCGAAACGCGCCAAACCCACTGGCCACGCGCGTCGTTAACACCGGCTCGCCGTGTTCCAGCGCCGTCATGGTTTGTGTTTTCAGGTCAACGACGATCTTCTTGTCTTCGACTTCGGGCGAGAGAGGGGTCAACTCTGATGGGTCGAAGCGACGAATATGCGTCGCCGGCACCCAGGGGCCGGGGCTGTACGTCACGCCTTCCTGAAGCCGATACCACCACTGCTCGTCAGGGCCGGCAGCCGCATCAATGACGCGGAACACGCCGGTGTAGTACAGCCGCGCTGATCGGCCGGCCTTTGGGTCGGGCTGAAAACGCGAGTCGGTCAACGGCACAGTCAGCTCGCCCCAGAATCGCTCTTTGGCCCGCTCCGGCTCCGGTGTGTTGTAGATTTCTTCTACCGGCTGTATCCATGATGAGTAGGCGTAGCCCTCATCCAGCTTGAACCAGAAGATGTTGTGCGTCATGACTGCTTCGCCCACCACCTGTTCGCGCAAGGCAAAGACTTCGTCGCGGCGGGCGGTGCGGATCAATTTGGATTTGCGGCTGGGCGATTCGCGAATCTCCACACCCCAGGTGGCAACGCGGCCCAGGCTTGCCGGCGGCGGCAGAGGTGGCGGCGGATCTTCGGCAAACTCGACGCTGTTTGCGCGCGCGATGCGAGCGCCGGCAAATGACGCGAGCAGCGCTGCTCCAGCGATCCCACCGGCCATCTTCAGCATGGCGCGCCGGTTGAGACTGCGCCGTTTGTCATTCATAGGTTTCATCGCTTTGTCCATCGCTCCTCATCACGTATTCTCAGTCCTGTCAATCGTAACGCGCGCCGGCGCGGGCGTCAACTTGAGCCGTTGATCGTTCACGGGTCACGCAGCCGCTCAGGCTACGATGACCGGCGTGCCCTGTGCGCCGGCCGGCGTGAAGTAACTGGCATTGGCATAGGGCGCTGCCGGCGCAGTCCAGCGCCAGACCCAGCGCGCAACCGCTGCCGGCACGTTCAAACAGCCGCGATTGCGCGGCCGGCCAAAATCGTTGTGCCAGTACGCGGCGTGAATCGCCACGCCATTCCAGGTCAAAAACGTCGGGAACCCCACGCCCGGCAGATCGTAGTAATCCGCCCCTTCTCCGCCGGTCATGCGCGCAGTCGGATATTTGAACAGCACCGTGTGCCGGCCAACCGGCGTGCCGAAACTCCCATAGCCGCTGGACACCCGGCACGTCATGACCGGCTCTCCGTTCTCGTATGCCGTCATCGTCTGGCCGGCCAGATTGACTTCGATCCGCTTGTCTCTGACCTCTGGCGAGAGGGGGGTCAACTCTGAGGGATCGATGGGCCGAATATCGACCGCCGGCGCCCAGGGGCCGGGGCCATACGTCACGCCTTCCTGCAAGCGATACCACCACTGACCGTTCACATCCTGCGTCGCGCCGATGACTCGGAAAACGCCGGTGTAGCGCAAACGCAAATACACATTCGCCTTGCTGTCCGGCGCGACACGCGAATCTGTGTACGGCGCCGTCACCTCGCCCCAGAACCAGGTGTAGGCTCGCTCCGGCTCTGGCTTATTCTGTGTGGGGTTGATCGGCTGCACAAAAGACGAATAAACATACCCGATATCGGTGCGATACCAGATCGGATTGTGCGCCAGCACAGCCTGGCCAACCACTTGCTCGACCAGCGGCATGATCCCGTCGCGCAGCAGGGTATGAACCAGCCCCGAGTCTGTCGTGGGCGACCGGCGCACATTCAGAAAATCGGTCGTCACGCGACCCAGCGGCGCAGGCGGCGGCTCGGCGCCGAAGCGCTGTGTCCTCATTGCAGCTTTGGCGCTTGTGATATGAGTCAACGGGCTACACGCTGCGACAGCAAGCCCGCCGGCCCACTTCAGCACGGCGCGTCGCTTGAGTGCTCTGCTCATAGGCAATCCATCCGCCCGCTATCCTACCAGCTTCAACGCAGCCGGGAGACAGCCAGGACCAGCGAGCGTCTGGCGGGGCAAGGCAAGCCCGGCGGCTTGCCCTACATCAGCCGTTCGTCCACGACCTATAATGGCAGCCGATGTGGCATGTGTATCTTGAGCCATCCAGTCTGGACGAGGCGCTAACGCTGCTGGCGCGTCACGCGGCAGACGATGGCGGGGCGCGTATCATCGCCGGCGGCACGGATCTGGTTATCGAACTCGAGCGCGGGGCGCGCAAGGCCGGGACGTTGATCGACATCTCCCGGCTGCCGGGCCAGGATCGCATCTGGCTGGATGAAGCCGGCTGGATTCACCTGGGGCCGCTGGTCACGCACAACCAGGTTGTGGCGTCGCCCTTATGCGTGGCGCGGGCGTTTCCATTGGCGCGCGCCTGCCGCGAGGTGGGCGCGCCACAGATCCGCAATCGCGGCACGGTTGCCGGCAACCTCATCACCGCCTCGCCGGCCAACGACACCATCACGCCGCTCATTGCGCTGGGCGCGAAAGTGACGTTGCGCTCGTTGCGCGGCGCGCGCGCTGTCGCGCTGCGCGATTTCTATCGCGGCGCGCGTCGCACAGAGATGGCCGCCGACGAGATGATGACCGATATCGCATTCCCGGCCCTCGACACCGGCCGCCAGCGCGGCACATTCATCAAACTGGGGCTGCGTCAGGCGCAGGCGATCTCGCTCGTGAACTGCGCGGCCGTGTGCGCGTTCGACGATGCCGGCCATGTGATCGAGGCTGCCATCGCGCTGGGCGCTGTCGCGCCAACAATCGTGCGAGCAGCCGAGGCCGAAACTGCGCTGATCGGGCAGCCATTGACAGACGAGACCATCGCCCAGGCGGCAGCGCTGGCCCAACGCGCAGCCTCCCCCATCGACGATGTGCGCGCCGGCGCCGGCTACCGTCGCCGCATGGTCAGCGCATTGACGCGGCGGGCGCTGACCCAGCTTGCAGATGGCGCAGAGCGCGACGGATGGAACGACGCGCCGGCGCTGCTGTGGACAGGCGACGCTCATCGCGCAGCTTCCCCTTTTCAGCCGGGCAATCCGATCCGCCTGACTGTGAACGGGCAGGACTACGCTATCAACGGCGCGCAGGGCAAGACGCTGCTGCGCCTGCTGCGCGAGGACTGTGGATTGACCGGAACCAAGGAAGGCTGCGCCGAAGGGGAGTGCGGCGCGTGCACGGTCATCATGGACGGGCAAGCCGTCATGTCGTGTCTGGTGCCGGCGCCGCGCGCGCACGGGGCGCGCATTGTGACGGTCGAGGGAATCAACAGACTGGGCAGGGGGGCGCCGCCCCTGCATCCACTCCAGCAGGCGTTCATCGATGAAGGGGCGGTTCAATGTGGCTACTGCACGCCGGGGTTCATCGTCGCCGGCGCGGCGCTGCTGGCCGAATATCCCCATCCCACCGAAACCCAGATCAGGGAGGGCGTCAGCGGCAACCTGTGCCGCTGCACCGGCTACTACAAGATCATCAGCGCCTTTGATCGCGCGATTGAGTTGACATCTGAACCAGACAAAACGCATGAAAGAACGCAGACAGACCCGGTTCACACAGGCGCGGGCGACAGATGATATCGAACGCATGAGGCGCAGATGTGGCCTATGACAAGCAAAGAACACGACGCGCCGCATGAGAGTGAGCGCGACGATCTCCCCTCAGACATCGAGACACAGGCCGATGTGGACACGCCTGACGCGCCCACACCCGACACGCATCGGTCGGGCTATGTGGCTGTGGTCGGCAAACCGAATGTGGGCAAGTCAACGCTGGTCAACGCACTGGTCGGACGCAAGGTGGCGATCACCTCACCCAAGCCGCAGACAACGCGCCGGCGCATCCTGGGCATCCTCACCCGTCCCGACGCGCAGGCGCTGTTTGTGGACACGCCGGGCATTCACGTTCCCAAACAGGCTCTGAACCAGTATATGATGCGCGAGGTCGAGCTTGCATTGAGCGACTGCGACGCCATACTGTTCGTGGTGGATGTCAGCCGGCCGCCGGATGAAGACGACCGGCGCGTGATCGAGCGCATCCGGCCCGTTGCCGCGCCAAAGTTCATGGCGCTGAACAAGGCCGACCTGATGGACGCCGCCGACGGGCCGGACAATGTGAAGCAGTTTCTTGATTTGTTCGGCGATGAGAACAACGCCATATTCACGTCGGGCGTGAAAATCAGGCAGGAGAATCTGGAGGAACTGCTGGCAAAGATCATTGCCGCGCTGCCGCCCGGCCCGCAGTACTTTCCGCCGGACCAGTACACGGATCAGCCAGAGCGCGCGCTGGCCGCCGAACTGATCCGTGAACAGGCGTTGCGCTTTCTGGAACAGGAAGTGCCGCACGCCGTGGCCGTGTCGATCAATGAATACACGCTGAGGCCGAACAAGACGCTGTATCTGGCGGCCACCATCTACGTCGAGCGCGAGTCGCACAAGGGCATCCTGATCGGCAAGAGCGGCCAGATGTTGAAGCGCATCGGCAGCGAGTCGCGGCGAGAGATCGAGCGCGAGCTGGGTCACAAAGTTTTTCTCGAATTGTGGGTCAAGGTGCGCGAGCACTGGCGGCGCGACGAGCGGTATGTCGAGCGGCTGGTGGCGGCCCTGGAATGACGCGAGACTGAAACGATGAATAGAACGCATATCCAGTATCTGGCGCTGTCAACGGTTGCGGTTGCGCTGGGCGCGACGCTGCTGGCCGGATGGGGCAATGTGCTGGCAGCCGGCGCGATCGGTATCCTGGGCGGGCGGCGGGTTGCCAGGCCGCTCACCGATCCGCGCATGGGCAAAGTGGCCGGCGCGGCGATCGGGTTGTGGATTGGCGGAGGCGCCATCGCCGGCCAGCTCGTTGCCTCGATCATCGCCGGCGCCACAACCAACGCCGCAGTGGCTCCGGGCATGGTGTTTCTGTTGGGGCTGATCGGCTTCGTAGTTGCCTGGTTCTCCGCCACGATCGCCGGACGCGAGAACGTGCGCGCGCCGGAAGAAATTGACGATTGACAATTGACGATTGACGACCAGCCTGTGATTCCGCATTCGTCGCCTGACTGTCAATCGTCAATCCACAATCGTCAATCTGCAACCGTCAATGGCCATGGCTGTGAACCGCGCGGAGGTGGGCGCATGGGGCGAGGCGATCGCAGCGCGCCATCTGGCCGAGCGCGGGTACACGCTGCGCGATCGCAACTGGCGGGCCGGCCACGGCGAACTGGATATCGTGGTTGAGCGCGCCGGCGTCATCGTGTTTGTCGAGGTGCGCACCCGGCGCAGCGATCTGTTCGGCAGCGCGGAAGAATCGCTTACCCCGCACAAGCGCGCCAAGCTGATCGAAACGGCCCAACGGTACCTCGACGCGCACAACCTGTCTGAAGCGCAGTGGCAGATCGACGTAATTGCTATTGAGCTCGACGAGAGAAATGCTGTGCGGCGACTGGATCACTATGAATGCGCGGTTGAGGGCGGGGCGGGTTTTTAAGGTTCGTAAGGTTCTTAAGGTTGAAGGTGGAAGGTGAAGAGATGAGCGTGCTGAGTCACGAGGCGCAGGTGAAGTATGACCGGCTGCGCGCGATTCTGGCCGAGATGGGCGATGTGATCGTCGGAATGTCAGGGGGCGTGGATAGCGTGTTGCTGGCCAAAGTCGCCGCCGACACCCTGGGGAATAAAGCGCTGGCGGTGACTGCGGATTCGCCCTCCCTGCCCCGGCGCGAATTGCGCGAAACGATTGAGCTGGCCCGGCTGGCCGGCATCCCCCATCGCATCATCCAAACCCACGAAGTCAGCGACCCGCGCTATGCCGCCAATCCGACCAATCGGTGCTACTTCTGCAAAACGGAATTGTTCACACAACTCGAGCGGCTGGCCAACGAGCTTGGCTTCCACTGGATTGCGTATGGCGAGAACGCCGATGACGCCGGCGATCACCGCCCCGGCGCAACAGCCGCCCGCGAGCACAGGGCGCGCGCGCCGCTGAAGGAAGCAGGCTTCGAGAAGGCCGACATTCGCGCGCTGGCGAAGCGCCTGGGATTGCCGGTGTGGGACAAGCCGGCCTTCGCCTGTCTGGGGTCGCGTTTCCCATACGGCGCGCAGATCACGCCGGAGAAACTGGCGCAGGTCGAAGCCGCCGAAGAGGTGTTGTGGGAGCTGGGATTCCGCCAGTTTCGCGTGCGGCATCACGGCGAGGTGGCGCGCATCGAGGTCGATCCGGCAGACATGCCCCGCGTTCTCGATCGCGCCGGCGACATCGTGGCGCGCATCAAGCGCGACGCTCGATTCGCCTACGTGGCGATGGACCTGCTGGGGTACCGGCGCGGGAGCATGAACGAGCCGCTGGCAGACCACATTCGGGACGGTTCGACGCCGGCGGATGTGATTCCGCTGAGCAGCCTGTAGCGGCGCTTCACGCAACCGACGCGGCCAGGCGCGCAATCTGGCGGGCCACATTGAAGGCGGCATCCGGCTGCGCCAGCCGCAAGGCGGCCTCGCGCATACGCGCCAGATGCGCCGGATCATCCAGCCAGACGCGCAGTTGCGCCACCACTGCGCGCGGCGTCGGGCAAAACACACCGGCCCCGTTTTGGACGAGATACTCAACGTTGCCATCCTCCTGGCCGGGGATGGCGTCGTACATCAAAATCGGCAGGCCGGCCAGAAGCCCTTCGCACAGGGTGAGCGTGCCCGATTTCGAGATCAGGATATCCGACGCGCCCATCAGCTCGGGGATGTTATCCACGAAGCCCAGCACGCGCAGAGGCATACCGGCCGGCGTCGCCTCAAGCTCGGCGCGCAGCGACTCGTTCCGGCCGCACACAACGATCAATTGCAGCTTCAGGGCGCTGCGAATGATGGCGCGGGCCGTTGGCGCGACAGCGCCCATGCCGTCGCCACCGCCCGTCATCAGCGCTACCGGCTGGTCGATACGCAGGCCCAGGCTCGCGCGCACGGCTGCGCCGTTGGACATGCGTTCGCGCAGATCGGGCCACACCGGCTGGCCGGTGAGGATGACTTTGTGCGCCGGCAGGCCATACTGCAGGGCCTGCCGGCGCGCCTGTTCTGTTGGCACGAAGCAGGCATCCAGATCGGCGGCAAAGTGCGCGGCATGGCCCGATGCCAGATCGGTGACCACGTGCGCAAGCCTGGCCGGGTATCGCAGGCGGCGGATCACAGGCGGCAGCAACTGGCTGAACAGAGGATGACACGACACATACACATCGGCGGGAAAACGCTGAACCAGCCGGCGCGCGCGCGGCCACCCGCTCCACACCAGCCACCGGCGCAACAGCTTCACCATAGCCGGGCGGTTCAGCGCACGAAAGAGCCAGGCATGCAGGAAGCGGGCGCGGTTCACAACTGCGGGGTAACTCTTTTCGCCCTGATCAAAGGGGAATGGCAAATACGGCGTTCCATTGACCACCGCCGTCTCATACTGATCGGGGTACATCAACGCAATCGCCTGTTCGACCGCCTGCGCCGTGCTGCGATGTCCGCCGCCGGTGTCTTCGTAAAGGATTGCAATGCGTTTCGCCATGCGCCGGGCAGTATATGCCGAGGTGCGGGGGTGCAAGGTGTGACAAGGTGACAGGGTGACGGAGTGACAGGGTGACAGGGTGACAGGGTGACAAGGATCAACCTTCAACCTTACCAACCTTAAGAACCCGACCAACCTTACCTACCTGACCAACCCGAAAGGGCTGTGGGATATGATTGTATGGCTTCGGAAGAACGCGAACATTCGGACTGATTTGGAGGAATGGAAGACATCATGAGGAACAAGATCACGATCATTGGCGCCGGCTTTGTCGGCGCGACGACGGCGCACTGGCTGGCCGAGCGCGAACTGGGCGACATCGTGCTGCTCGACATCCCGGCCACCGAGACGATGCCCAAAGGCAAGGCGCTGGATATGATGCAGGCCGGCCCGGTGCTGGGCTACGACACCCACATCACCGGCACGACCGATTACGCCGACACCGCCGGCTCGGATATTGTGGTCATCACCGCCGGTCTGCCGCGCAAGCCGGGCATGACCCGCGAAGACCTCGTCGGCAGGAACCAGGCCATCATCACCGATGTGGTGAGCAATGTGATTCGCACCTCGCCGAACAGCATTCTGATCGTGGTCACCAACCCGCTGGACACGATGGCCTGGCTGGCCTACAAGCTGTCCGGCTTTTCCAAACAGCGCGTGATCGGCCAGGCCGGCGTGCTCGACTCGGCGCGCATGAGAACCTTCATCGCCCAGGAGTTGAACGTGAGCGTGCAAAACACCCATGCCTTTGTGCTGGGCGGCCACGGCGACGAGATGGTGCCGCTGGTGCGCTACTCCACGGTGGCCGGCATTCCCATCAGCGAGTTGATGCCAAAGGAGCGCGTCGAAGCCATCGTGCAGCGCACGCGCCAGGGCGGCGGCGAAATCGTCAACCTGCTGAAAACCGGCAGCGCCTACTACGCTCCCGGCGCGGCAGTGGCCGAGATGGTAGAGGCCATCCTGCTCGATCGCAAGCTGATTCTGCCCTGCGCCGCATACCTCGAAGGCGAGTACGGCCTGCGCGACATGTACTTCGGCGTGCCGGTGAAACTCGGACGCAGTGGCATCGAACAGATTATTGAGATCAACCTGCTGCCCGAAGAGCAGGACATGCTGAACAAGAGCGCCGCGCTCGTGCGCAGCACCATGAGCGCGCTGAAACTCTGAACGCCGAACGCCGGTCGCGCCCATGCGCCTGCTCAAAAGCTGCCTGCTCGATGAGCCGTTGCCCAGGCTGTCGGCCATTGCCGACGCCTGGGACATTGCCCCCGAAGTCGCATCGACGCGCGAGATGGCAGAGGCGATGGCCGAGCGCATGCTGACGCGCGACGCAGTCAACAAAGCGATCAGCGCGCTTCAGCCAGAGGCGCAGGCAGCCCTGGGCGCGCTGGTCGCCGCCAGTGGCCGGGCGCCGGCTGCCGCTTTCGAGCGGCGATTCGGCGCGGTGCGCCCGATGGGGCCGGGCAAGCTCGAACGCGAGCGTCCGTGGCTCGCGCCGGCCAACCCCACCGAGACGCTGTGGTATCGCGGTTTCATCTTTCGCGGTTTCGACCGCAGCCTGAGCAACCCGGTCGATGTGTTCTACCTGCCCACCGACCTGCTGCCTGTCATCGCGGAGATCAGAGATTGGCGAACGGAGCGCGCACAGACGCAGGCCGGCCAGACGACACCTGCCGGCGCCTCATCCGCCATCCCGCCCCTGGGCATGGGCCAGCACACGCTGGAGGATGTCGTCACGCTGCTGAGCCACATCCAGAATGCGCCGGTGCGCCTGCAACCCGACGGACGCTGGCAGGCGCGCAGCGCGCAGGCCGTTGAGCCAATGCTGCGTCAGGCCGGCCTCGACGACGCGCAGCGCAGAAGGCGATTCGCTTTCATGGAGCGCCTTATTGCGCGCATGGGCTGGCTGCGCGCGACGCACCCCACCCTGCGGCTGACGCCACAGCCGGTGATGGACTGGTTGCAGCAGCCGCCGGCCACTCAACTGCGCGCGCTGTGGGAAGCCTGGCGCAATGACGCCGAATGGAATGACCTGCGCCAGATCGAACGGCTGTCATTCGAGATGGAACACGCGTGGAGCAACCATCCGCTGGCCGAGCGGGCCGCAGTGTGCCACCTGCTTGCGGAATGGGCGCAGCACCGGGCCGGCCAACCCTTCAGCCTCGCCGAGTTCATCCGCGACGTGCGGACAACGCATCCCGACTTTGCCCGCGTGGATGGCCGTTACGACACCTGGCATATCCGCGACGCCATCACCGGCAATTTTCTGCATGGGTTCGAGCATTGGGACGATGTGGAGGGCGCGCTGATCGCCGGCCTGCTGGAAGGGCCGCTGCATTGGCTGGGCGCGCTTCAGATCGACAACGGCGCAGCCCATCTGACCGGGTTTGGCCGGCATGTGCTGCTCGACGAGCCGGCGCCACAGATCGCAGCCGGCGAGACGGGCGGCTTGCGCGCAGGGCCGGATGGGGAGGTGTGGGTATCGGGCGCGGCGCTTTGGCAGCGGTTTCAACTGGCCCGCATCGCAGACTGGATCAGCTTTCAGAACGGCGGGCACGTCTTCCGGCTGTCTCCGGCGTCGCTGGCGCGCGGCCGCGAACAGGGCATTTCTGCGCCGCGCGTGATCGAGTTTCTGCAGCGACATAGCGATACGCCTGCGCCGGCCAGCCTTCTGCGCGCGATTCGTCAATGGGGCGAGCGTGGCGTCGAAGCGCGGCTGGAAGTCGCCACGCTGTTGCGCGCCAAAGACGCACCCACGCTGGATGCGATGCTAACGCTGCCGGCGGTGAGAAACGCGATGGCGGAGCGGCTGTCGCCAACGTGCGCCATCGTGCGCGCGCGCGATGCGGATGACCTGGTTGCCGAGATCACGCGCAGCGGATTGCTGGTGGAGCGCGCCTGATCGCTGCGCAATGAAACGTCGCTTCAGCCCGGCTCACAGCGCAGTCAGTTGATCGAAGATGGGCTTCAGCGCAGTGTAGGTTCGTTGGAAAAGGGGATACAGCGCGGCATAACGCTGTGAGTGTTCCAGCACAGGGCTTTCGGCTTCAACTACGGGAATCAGGCGACCGGCCACACTGAAATCAGTGAACAGCCCCACGCCGATCCCGCCGGCAATCGCCGCGCCCAAAGCCGTCGCCGTCGCGTCGAGATGCGGGCGCAACAACGGCATGCCATACATATCGGCCAATATCTGCCGCCAGACCGCGCTGCGGGCGCCGCCGCCGATCACGCACATGCGATGGATGCGCGCGCCCTGCGCGCGTAACACGTCCAGAATCCAGCGCAGGTTAAACGCCACGCCTTCGAGCACGGCCCGCGCCATCTCGGCCCGGCCATGCGCCATCGACAGACCGACGAACGCGGCGCGCGCCTGCGGATTCCAGTGCGGGCTGCGCTCGCCCAGCAGGTATGGCAAACACAGGACGCCGCCCGCGCCCGGCGGGGTCGATGCGGCCAGGGCGTCGAGTTCATGGTAATCAGGCCCGGCCTCGGTGTGGCAGCTTAGCAGCCGGCCAAGCCAATCAAACGCGCCCCCCGCCGCCTGCATGTTGCCAAGCGAGAAACACAGCGCCGGGTCCAGGTGCGCGAAAGTCACAATGCGTTGCTGCGGGTCGAGCAGTGGGCGACGCGCGCTCAGGGCCAGCCACGAGGACGAGCCGATGTAGGTGTAAGCGTCGCCCTCATGAACCGCGCCCGATCCAACGGTGGCGCACGCGCCATCGCCGCCGCCGATGACAACCGGCGTGCCGGCCATCAGCCCTGTCATGCGCGCAGCCTCGGGCGTGACCTGGCCGATCACGGTTGTCGAGGGCACTGCGTCGGGGAACAGATGCGCCGGCAGCCCCAGCGCGGCGATCAGTTCGCGCGACCAGCGCCGCTGTTCGAGATCGAACAACTGCGTGCCGGATGCGTCCGAATAGTCGGTGGCGATTTGGCCGGTCAACAGAAAAGCGGCGTAATCCTTCGGCTGCAACACCCGGCAGGCGCGCTGATAGATCTCCGGCTGATGGTCCTTAATCCACAACACTTTGGCGGCCGTGTAGGCCGCGCTGACACGATGGCCGGTGAGTCGATATACGGCGTCCTCGCCGCCGCCGGCCTGCGCAATGAACGCAGCCTGCTGTGTCGCGCGCTGATCGGCCCAGATAATGGCCGGGCGCAGCGGATTGCCCGCGTCGTCGATCACCAGCGCGCCCTGCATGTGTCCGCTGAAACTGATTGCGGCAATCTGACTCGCGTCGATTGCAGACTGAGACAACAGACTGCGCGTGGTGCTTGCCAGCGCCCGCTGCCAGTCGCTCGCGTCCTGCTCGGCCCAGTTGGGCTGCGGATAGGCTGTCGGATAGCCTTCAAAGGCGCTGGCAACCGGTTTGCCGGCGGCATCGATCAGCGTCGCTTTGTTGCCTGTCGTGCCAAGATCATGCGCCAGAATAAACGCTGCCATTGTCGTCCCGATTGTTAACGGCCAATGCCTGCCGCGCCGCCAAACGCCGCCGACATGTCCTGGTAGATGCCGGCGATGTTGGCCTCGCTGCCCTCGTAGTAATTGCCATTGCCGAGACCGGCCATATCGCGCATCAGATTGTGATCCGCGTCATCGCCATACGCGATGGTAAAGACGGTTGTATTGTGCGCGGTTGCATCGACGATGAGTTGCCGGCTGTACGCGCGGGCGCTGCTGGTGTCGAGGCCATCAGACAAGACCACCATTACATTGGTGCGTTGTGATGAGGTGGTGTCCGCGATGATCCGCGTCCCCAGCGCGATGGCGTCGTAGAGCGCCGTGTTGCCGCTGGCCGGCATGTCGTTGATGGCGTCGATGGCATCCTGCCGCGCGTCGCCGATGCGGGCGTATTCAATCAGCACCGCTGGCCGCGATGAGAACGCAATCAGCGTCAGGCGATCCTGATCGCCCATCTGCTCGACGAACTGAACAGCCGCGCGGCGGACGCTTTCGATCTTGTCACCGCGCATACTGCCCGAACGATCGAGCAGCATCACCAGGTTGACCGGCTTGCGCGCCGATTGCCACAACTCCTGCGCGGCGTAGATTGCATCGACCGAGGGCGCGCCGAACACTGTCTGCGGCTGGTTGAGATCGACGCCGTAAGCGGGATCGAGCGGCGCTGCTGGCGTTGTGAGAGGATTGACCGGCCGCAGGCCATTCTTGATGGCCAGCGCCTGGGCATCTTCACCGAGCAGATATTCGCGGAAGCGATTCGCGGCTTCCTGAAGTTCCGCATCTGCCGCGCCATTGATGCAGGCCGGGTGCGTCGCAACAAACGTGCCCTCAAACGGGTACACCGGCACGATGGAAGGATCGCCGTCGGCGAACTGGAGGGCAATGTTCTCGTACACAATCGCTGCCCCCAGGTAGCCCGCGCCGCGTTCGCGCATGGTCCTGCCCAGTTGCTCGGTCGTGGGGCTGAACCACGACACCGTGCTCTCAAACGCAGCCACCGACGCTTGAACGATGGGCTGGCGCAGCATCTCTGCAGAGACAGTAACGGGGTTGTTGCGCGCTGCATGCACCACGGCCAGCAGCGTGCTGGCGCCGCTGCCAGACAGGCCGGGATGGGTGTGCCCCAGCCGCAGAGACGCGCCGAACTGCCCACCGCTGTAATACGCCCATGCGGTTGGATCGGCGGCGAGACTGCTGATGTCGAGCCAGCCGATGGTGCGGCCCGGCCACCCCAGCGCCTCGGCAACCGGCCGCCACATGGCAATCACCAGCGGGCTGGCGGCCACGCTTTGGCAGTTGCCCCGAAAAGCGGTCTCGCCGTTGCGCGCCAGCACCTCGACCCAGATATCGTTATCGGGGATCCACAGGTGCGGCGTGTCGCCGGCAGCCATATCGCTGACCGCCTGCCCGGCTTCGACAAACGACACCCTGGCAAACACCGGCCGGCCTGTGGTTGTCTTGACGCCGGCTTCGTTGAAGCGGCC
>CALBEF010000065.1 GCA_937927775.1 uncultured Anaerolineae bacterium
TGCGCGCCCAGGCGGCCTGAATCTCGTTCATGATGGCGTTCGGCGTCTCGGTGTAGTTGTTCGGATCCGGCCCGAACAGGTAGTTCATGGCCTTGCTGCCCCATGCCCGCCACGGCTCCCAGGTCGAATCCCAGACCCAGATGGCGTAGTTCATCCCGCGCCGCTCGAAGTCGTTCATCTGGTCGCGCATGAAGTCGGCCGCGCCCGGCGCCCAGCGCGACACGCCGAACTCGCCCACAGCCTGCGGGCCGGGGTGCTGCGCGGCGAAGGCGTCCAGCCGGCTGAAGTAGTCGGCCATCCACGCCCAGTTGAAATTGTCCGGCTGGTTGTCCCAGTCCACGTCGAACACGCCGGGGTAGGGCCGGTTGGCGCCCACCGGCTGATGGGTGTAGAGGAACGGCATGTATTGATGCACGGCGTACACGATTTTGGCGGCTGCGACCGGCTGCAGATACGGCAGCCAGAACACCGACCCCCAGCCCATGCCGCTCAGCAGGATGGGCGTGTCGGGGTCAACCTGGCGGATGGCCTGCACGATCGGGCGGTGCATGCGATTCCAGTCGTAGGTGGTCTCGGCGTATTGGGGGTAAAACTGGTTCGGGTCGTAGATGTCCAGCGCTACTTCGTCGGCGTTTGGCTCGACCATGATTTCGTAGCCGGCCACTACGGGATGGTTGCGGTAGCGCTGGGCGGTGTGCCGCCACATGTCCACCCAGGCGTCCTGGGCGGCCTGGCTGGTCCACACGTCCTCGATCAGCAGTTCGGAGGGATACCACACGCCGGCGCCGTCGCGGTAGAAGGTGAAGTCGCTGCGGCCGGGGCCGGTGCGAAAGGCGATCACGGCGAACAGGTCGGCCTGGCGCGCCTGCTCCAGCAGCGCGTCCAGGTGGGTTTGGGCCTGCGCGTCGAGCTGGTAGGGTGGGCGCTCGGTGAACAGGCCGGGGATGGACAACACCACGTAGTTTGCGCCGCGCTGGGCCAACTGGTTGAAGTCCTGCTGCGAGTAGGGCGGGCCGATGTAATCGTTGCCCAGGTAATCCTGATCGAGGCTGGGCACGCGGATGCGCTGCCAAATGCAGGCGCCGCGCAGTCGCGCGCCGTTGGCCCACAGCGCCCATTTGTCCAGCAGCGGGCGCGTGTCGCCGAATGCGGCGCCGACCATCGGCGCCCAGGCGCGCGGCGCGACGGTGGATTGCTGCGGCGCGGCGCCGCGCGCTGGCGCGCGGCGGGTCGCCTCGGCGCGGGTGGCGGGATTGTTAAGCGCTTCGGGGGCGGTCAAGGCCGCGCCGGTTGTCGCGGCGCAGGCGGCCAGCAGGAATGCGACGAGTGTTATGAAAATCCATCTGTTCATAGCGGATCGAGTGCTCCGGGCATGTAATGAGGCGTTTCAAATCTGCCTGGCATTCTGAGCACTCGAACTGCTGATGTCCAGTGGTTTTTGATCATGTTTTGATCATCGTGGCGCGCCAGGTGGCTTCAGCGGGCGTCCCGCGTTTGCCGCATGTAGCGCGCGGATTTATCCCACGCAACGAGCGCGCGCAACGAGCGCGCGCAACGGCTCGGATTGCCCCTGCTGGGAAATGCCTCGCGCATTTTCCGGGGTAAGCCCGGCGGCTTGCCCTACAGGCATACCTGCTGCGCCTGGTTTATACTCACCCTTAACACGGAGGTGTGATATGAGAACTGCCGTGCGTGTCATCGGAATGCTGGGGCTGGCGGGCGTTGTGTGCGCTTCGATCTGGGGAGCAAGCCCAGCCCGGCCGGCGCGCGCCGCCATTCAATCGGTGACGGCGACTGCCTGCCCCGGCCACTTGAGCGTGAGCGTCTTCTTCGATGATGTTGGAGATCGGCGGCCGCAGGTGGCGTACATGATTGGCAGCGCCGGGTATGATCTCACTTTTCTGGACAGCTTCGAACAGACCGACGCTGACAGCAGGAAGACGCGCGGATGGGCCTGGTATGTGCGCGACGACCAGTTGCGCGCCGGGGTGAAAGGCCAGGTCGTCGTCAATGGCGGCAAGGCCGCCGAGTTTGAAGTAAGCCGGGAGTGCCCGGTGCTCGGGCGAATCGCCGGGTCGGCGTACATCGACGCCAATGCCAACGGGCGGCGCGATCGCGGCGAGCCGGGCTTTCCATCGGCATGGCTCAAACTGACCGACGGTGGATCGTGGTTTGTGTGCGGCTGGGCAGGCGGCGATAGCACGTTTGGGATTACGGTGTTGCCGGGCGTGTACTACCTGTTGCCGGTGGCGCCGGCCGGCTACCGCACCACCACGCCGCGCGTCAAGGCGCTGATGCGCGCCTATGGCGATGTGCTGCTGGGCAACGACATTGGATTCGTCAAAGACGCGGCGGCGCAGGGAGAGTCCTGCGATCAGTACAACCCGCCCCGGCCATAGCCGGCAGCATCACGAATCGGCAATCGTTCAGCGCCCTGCCAACCCTCTGACTACTGACGACTACGATGCCCATCCAGGCTGTGCTCTTCGACATTGGCGGTGTGCTGTTGCGCACCGAGGATCAGGAACCGCGCCGCAAGTGGGAGCGCAGGCTCGGCCTGCCGGCCCGCGGACTGGCCGACGCAGTGTTCAACTGTGAGACGGCGCGCCTGGCCTCGGTCGGCCAGGCCACGCAACAGGATGTGTGGCGCGCGGTGGCCGAACGCTTCCGGCTGGACGACGCGAAGCTGCGCGATTTGCAGCGCGACTTCTGGGCCGGCGATCGGCTGGACGAGCAGTTGCTGCGCTACCTGATCGACCTGCGCCCGCGCTATAAGACCGGCGTCCTCAGCAACGCCTGGCCGGGTCTGCGCGCGCTGTACGCACAGTGGTTTGGGCTGACGGATGACCTGGTGGATGTGATGATCTATTCCGGGGAGGTGGGGGTGATGAAGCCGGATGCGCGCATCTATCACCTGGCGCTGGAGCGGCTGCAAGTGCCGGCCGAGTCTGTGGTGTTCGTGGATGACTTCATCGAGAACGTGGCCGGCGCGCAGGCGGTGGGGATGCGCGCCGTGCACTTCGCCTCGCCGGGGCAGGCGCTGGCGCATCTGTCACGCCTGCTGGCCGAATGAGGTGATGGATATGCCCCACGCCCGTGTTCGCGTGGGCGGCTTGAATCGGCGGCATGTCAGGAGTTGTGCCAAATGGGTTAGCCCGGCGCTGACGGCATAACGACGTTCTGAAACTTCAGGCTGCGCGCGACGGCGTAGAACAACAGCAGACAACCCCCTTTTCCTGGTCTCCACTTAATGGGGTACGGTCCAGTGGGGCTGTGCTACTTGCTGTTGTCGGCGGGGATGGCTGAGGGTTGCGATACCAGCGTCTCCCGGGCCGGCTCGCGATTGACCGGCGGCAGCGCCCAGAACAGCGCGCCCCCGATGAAGCGCACGACGCCGCAGGCCAGCAGAACAGCGGTCACACCGATGGTCGCCGAGAGCGGCGTCGAGACGAGCGGGGCAATCATGGCGCCTATGTTCATCAGCACGGTGTGCCCGGCGATGTACGCAGACCGTTTGGCCGGGGGAATGATGTCGAGAAATACCGCTGTGTGCGAAATCCCGATGCCGGTGTCGTTCAGCGTGTTCAGGAAGCCGATGGCAAGGATCGGCGCTGAAAACGGGAACAGCACAATCAGGCAGGGATACAGCCCGGTGAGCAGGACGGTGCGCATCACGACCCACAGGCTGCCTTTGCGTTGAATGATCCGATTCCACAGCGGGGCGCTGAGCAGCACGGCGATTTGAGCCAGGGTGGCATTGGCGCCCAGCCAGCTATTGCTAAATTGCAGCTCGCCTACCAGGTAGATCGTGTACAGAGGGCCGGCAGCCCAGGCGCCAAACCAGCATACCAGGGTGGTGAGGTTGAAGTTGGCGAACGCGCGCTGCTCTTTGAAGAATGTTTTGACGCTGGCCAGATCGATGCCCGGACGAAGTGAGCGATGTTCCGGGCCGGGGGGCTGGGGCTGCGCCGGCGGAAACTGCACCTTGCCGACGTACCAGGTGCTGATCTGGGCCAGCACGAATGCGATCAGGTTGAGAATCTGGAAATTGAGCGGGAACACAACCTGATCGAGGAAGAGGCCGCTCAGGAAGGCGCCCAGCGCGACGCTGCCGGCGAGCAACATGGTGCGCACGGAGAACAGCGAGCTGCGCCGGTCAGGTGGGCACACGTCACCGATCAACGCAACGAATGCCGTGTTGAAGAAGGCCAGCGGAACCTGCTGGGCGATGATGAGCGCGACGATGGTGGTGGCCTGGGCTTCAAGCGGCAGCAGCCAGGGAATGACGCCGATGAGCAGAAAAAGAATGCGCGACACCGCAAGGCTGCCGACGACCCAGGGCCGGCGATCTGCGCGCGACTCGACAAAACGCGCCGCCGGCACCGTCAATAGAATGACGACCAGCGCCGGCAACGAGGCCATCGCGCCGATCAATTCATTCGACGCGCCGAGCTTCAGCACGAATGCGCCGTTGAACGATAGCGCGCCGCTGGCGAGGCCGATCGGGATGATCTCGATGCACAGGTAGAACAGATTGCGATCGGTGGGAGTGAACCCCCGAAACTCAGCCCAGCGGTCGCGCATCAGGCGCGCGAGGCGTTGCAGTGTGATGAGCACGGCGGGATGCTATCACACAGCGCCGGCGGGCGCGGCAAGGCGGCATGACTGTTGCCCGACGCGGCGCATACTTGCCGCCGATGGCGGATCAGCCTATACTGTCAACGCGCATCATGCCGGCTTTGCAAGGATTCCCGTCTGAAATCAATCCACCCGGCGCGAGCTGCGCGTGATGGCGCTTGCATATCAGTTTCCACCAGAACGAGAGAAAAGGAGAGAAAGCCATGCGTAAGACCATTCAATCTGTCTCGGTATTGCTGCTGGCCGGCCTGCTGGCAGCAGCCTGCGCCGCGCCGCGCCCGGCCCCGACCACCGGCGGCCAGGCAGCCGGCGCGAAGTTGCGCATCGGTCTCGTCACCGACACCGGCGGCGTGAACGACAAATCCTTCAACCAGTCGGCGTGGGCCGGCGTGCAGAAGGCAATGGCCGAACTGGGCGCCGAAGCCAGGTTCATCGAGTCCAAGCAGCCGACTGACTACGAGAAGAACATCGACCAGTTTGCGACCGAGAACTACGACATCATCATCACTGTCGGCTTCCTGATGGGCGATTCAACAGCGGCCAAAGCCAGGCAATACCCCAACATCAAGTTCGGCATTGTGGACTACGCCTATTTCCCGACCGAAGGCTCGCCTTCGTGCGACCAGACGATCAAGGACTGCTACGATGACGGCGGGCTGAAGAACATCACCAGCCTGATGTTCCAGGAAGACGAAGTCGGCTTTCTGGCCGGCGTGGTGGCCGGCGGCATGACGCAGTCCAACGTGGTGTGCAGCGTGTCCGGCATGGAGATTCCCCCCGTGGTGCGCTTTGTGACCGGTTATCAGAACGGCGCGAAGTGGATCAACCCGGACGCCAATGCGTTGAATGTGTATATCCCCTCGTTCATCGACCCGGCCAAAGGCAAGGAAACCGGCAACAGCATGATCGACCAGGGCTGCGACGTGGTGTTCGGGGTGGGCGGCAACACCGGCAACGGCGGCCTGCTGGCAGCCAAAGAGCGCGGCAAGATGGCCATCGGTGTGGATGTTGACCAGTATGAGACCTATCCCGAAGTCCGCGACGCGCTGCTGACCAGCGCAGCCAAGAACGTGGATGTGGCTGTGTTTGACTTCATCAAGTCGGTCAAGGACGGCGTATTCAAGGCCGGCGTCAACACCGCCAATCTCAAGAACGGCGGCGTCGGTCTGGCCCCCTATCACGATTGGGAGAGCAGGATCCCGGACTCGGTGAAGGCCAAAGTTCAGGAAGCCATCAACGGCCTGAAGGACGGCTCCATCAAGACGGGTTACTAGAGACTGACCCTCCCGCAGGCCTGGAATCTGCGGGAGGGTTGTCTGGAGTTGAGTGACAGCCCCGGCTTCAAGCGAAGCCGGGGTTATTGTTCGCCTGATTACGAGTACACTGTGTGCCAACCGATCAGGAGGAGCAGCGAATGACGCCAGCTTTACAGGCGATTGGCATCACCAGACGTTTCCCCGGCGTGCTGGCCAATGACCGGGTGGATTTTGAACTGGAGCGCGGGCAGATTCATGCGTTGCTGGGCGAGAACGGGGCCGGCAAATCCACGCTCATGAACATTCTGTACGGGCTGTGCCAGCCCGATAGCGGAGAGATTCGCGTCAACGGCCGGCCGGTGAAGATTGCCAGTCCGCACGACGCGATCGCCCAGGGCATCGGCATGGTGCACCAGCACTTCATGCTGGCGCCCCCGCTGACGGTGGCCGAGAACATCATGCTGGGCCAGGAGCTGAAGGCCGGCCCGACGCGGGTGTTGGGCGGGCTGGCCGTTCTGGATCGCCGCACCGCTTCCCGGCGCATCCGTGAGCTGAGCCATCAGTACGGGCTGGATGTCGATCCCGACGCCTGCGTTAAAGATTTGCCGGTGGGCGCGCAGCAGCGCGTCGAGATTGTCAAGGCGCTGTATAGCGCCGCCGACATTCTCATCCTGGACGAGCCGACAGCCGTGCTCACGCCCCAGGAGGCCGATGAGCTATTTGTCATCATGCGCGGGCTGGCAAAGCAGGGCAAGTCGATTGTCTTCATCACGCACAAGCTGCGCGAAGTGTTCGCAGTGTCTGACCGCATCAGCGTGATGCGCGCCGGCCAGATGGTGGGGTCGCTTGCGCCGGCTGAAGCCACGCGCGAAAAGCTGGCCGAGATGATGGTGGGCCGCAAAGTCATCCTGGCGATCGACAAGGCGCCGGCCCATCCGCGCCAGCCACTGCTCGAAGTGGAGGCATTGCGGGTGGCGGACGACCGGCAGCACATGAGCGTTGATGGCGTGTCGTTCCACGTGCGCGCCGGCGAGATTCTGGGGGTGGCCGGCGTGCAGGGCAACGGCCAGACGGAACTGGCCGAGGCGCTCACCGGCCTGCGCAAAGCGGTGTCCGGTCATATCCGCATGGGCGGGCGGGATGTGACGCGCGCGACAACCCGCCACCTGATTGAAAGCGGGGTGGCGCATGTGCCGGAAGACCGGCAGAAACACGGCCTCGTTCTGTCGTTCTCCGTGCGCGACAATCTGGTGTTGTGCGCTTACTACAAGCCGCCCTGCGCGCGCGGCATTGCGTTGCAGTTCCCGATCATCGAGGAACACGCGCGCAACCTCGTGAGACTTTTCGATGTGCGCACGCCGGGCACGGCAACGCCCGTTGGCTCGCTCTCTGGCGGCAACCAGCAGAAAGTCATTGTCGCGCGCGAGTTGAGCCGGCTGTTGTCGCATCAGGCGGACCCGGCCGGCCCGCCCCCGATTCTGATTGCCAGTCAGCCGACACGCGGCCTGGATGTGGGCAGCATCGAGTTCATCCACCGTCAGTTGATTCAGGCCCGTGATCAGGGCGCGGCGGTGTTGTTGATCAGCGCCGAGTTGGATGAAATCATGACCCTCTCTGACCGCATTGCTGTCATGTACAAAGGGCGCATCCTGGACACGCTGGACGCCGCGACAGCGACGCGCGAGCATCTGGGGCTGCTGATGGCCGGCGTCTTGCGCGGCGACGACGCCGGCGAACACGCGCAGCCGGCGCAGCAGATCACTCATGGAGACGTGAAGGCATCATGAGCGCAACTCCCGAACCATTGCCCACGCCGTCCCCTGCGACGCCTTCAGCCCCCCCGCCCGATCGGGCGAGTGTTTTGCAGATGGTGGGCGGCTTTTTTCAGCAGTCTTCGGTCTATATGCCGCTGCTGGCCATCGTGACCGCCTTTGTCCTGGGCGGTGTGGTGATCTGGGTGACAAGCGGCAGTCTGGACACTGTGTTTCTGGCCTATGAGGGTCTGCTGCGCGGCGCGTTGTTCAAGAATCGCGGTTTGTCCGAGAGCCTGGTCGCCACCATTCCCTATATCATGCTCAGTCTGGGCATCGCGGTTGGTTTCAAGGCCGGCCTGTTCAATATCGGAGTGGAGGGGCAGTTCTATATCGGCGCGGTCGCGGCGGCGTGGATGGGGGCGTCGCTGCAAGGCGTGCCGGCGATCATCCATCTGCCGCTCACGGTGCTGGCCGGCGCGATTGGCGGGGCCATCTGGGCCGCAATCCCCGGCTTCCTCAAGGCCCGCACCGGCGCGCACGAAGTCATCACCACCATCATGATGAACTACATCGCGTTCCGGCTGACCGAATTTTTGATCAGCGGGCCGCTGCGCGATCCGAATGCCGCCGCCGTGCAGACGCCGCGCATCGCGCCCGGCGCCGAGTTGTGGTCGTTGTACGCTGTGCCGGAGCGCCTGCAAGACCCTCTGAACGCGCTGCTCGTGGCATTGATTGTCGCCGGCGTCGGGTTTGTCATGGCGCGCTGGGCGTTGCCGCGCCTGGCGCGCCGTCAACGGGATGAGGGTCGCGCTGCGTTGCTGAACTCGGCGCTTGCGCAGGCCGGCGTGGGCGTTGTCGCGGGCCTCCTCGCGTTTGCGGCGCTGCCGGCGTTGACCCGCCTGTGGTGGCCGTTCACAGATCAGTATGACCGGCTGCACACGGGCTTGTTTGTGGCGCTGGCGGCGTCGGTTGGGGTATGGTGGTTGTTGTGGAAGACGACGATCGGCTTCGAGTTGCGCACGGTGGGCGCCAATCCCAGCGCGGCGCGCTATGCCGGCATGAGCATCACCCGCAATATCATGCTGGGCATGTCGATCTCCGGCGCGCTGGCCGGCATGGCCGGTATGATGGAAGTGCTGGGCGTGTCGATCTGCCGATGCCTGCCGCTGTTCTTCTCCAGCGGCTATGGCTTCGACGCGATTGCCATCTCGTTGCTGGCCAGGAACGATCCGCTGGGCATTCTGCTATCGTCATTCCTGTTTGGCGCCATGCGCAACGGCGCCGACCTGATGGAGCTTACTTCCGGGGTGTCGAAGTACATTATCTCGCTGTTGCAGGCGTTGCTGTTGTTGTTTGTGGCTGCGCCGCCCATCGTGCGCTGGTTGTATCGTCTGCGCGCGCCCGGCGGGCGAGAAGAGTCGGCGACCGTCACGCGGGGGTGGGGAGGTCAGGCATGAAAACAGCAACCATTGGGCCGGCCGGCAGCCGGGTGTCGTTTCGCAGCCAGGGATGGATCACGGTTGTGGTGGTTGTCGCCGGCCTGCTCGGCGCATGGGTTTTGCTCAATGCCGTGATCGGTGGCCGCTGCGATCAGACCTGTGTGGTTGGCTCGCTGGCGCAGGCCCTGCGCCTGGCGACGCCGATCGCGTTTGCCGCGTTTTGCGGCGTCATGTGCGAGCGGGCCGGCGTGGTGGACATCGGCATCGAGGGCAAGATGCTCATGTCGGCCATGACCTGCTATGCGATCAACCTGTTCGGGTTTCAGTTGCTCAGGGATTCCATGGGCGCCGAGGCGGCCGGCTCGTTCAGCCGCATTCTGGCCGTGTGCCTGGGCGCCGGGTCCGCGTTGTTGCTGGCGCTCTTGCACGCCGTGGTGTCCATTCGATTCAAGGTCGATCAGATCATCAGCGGGACGGTCATCAACATTCTTGCCATCGGCGTCACCGGCTTCATGTATCGCGCTTTTCTGGCGGAGAATCTGCCGGCCGGCCCCGGCACGTTCCCGATCATCAGCATCCCCGTGCTGGCCGATCTGCCCATCGTCGGCCCGATTCTGTTCCAGCAGAAACCGCTGACCTACGTGATGTTGCTGCTGGCGTTCCTGGTGCAATACGTGTTGTTCTTCACGCCGTGGGGCTTGCGCACGCGCGCCGTGGGCGAGCACCCGCGCGCCGCCGACACGCTGGGGATCAATGTGTTTCGCGTCCGCTACGTCAACGTGCTGGCGGGCGGGCTGATTGCCGGCCTCGGCGGCGCGTGGTTCACCCTGGAGGCCGTCGATGTGTTCAACCCGCTCATGACCAATGGCCTGGGCTTCATTGGCCTGGCCGCGATGATCTTCGGCAAATGGACGCCATTTGGGGCATTGGCCGGGGCGTTGATCTTCGGCCTGGGCAGCAGCGTCACCTCGACGGTGAGCATCTTCCGGCCCGATATTCCATCGCAAATTCCACAGATGCTGCCGTACATCCTGACCATCATCGTGCTCACAGGTGTGGTGGGCCGGGCCATACCGCCGGCGGCGGACGGCCAGCCCTATGAAAAGTAGCGCGGCGAATCGCGGTATAATTTGTTTTCACAAGCCCCCGTGGCGGAATTGGCATACGCGGTAGGTTGAGGGCCTATGCCTTCGGGCGTGTGAGTTCAAATCTCACCGGGGGCACTTTGGGTGCGTTTACACACTGGACGAAGGTCGCAAATGCGGCTCTCGATCCAGGCCGGCAACACTGCCCTCACTGCCTGCCCGGCGAAGGCATCAGAATAGCAAGAAGCTCGCCTCCATCCAAAGCGACGCTTGCGACACTGAAAGCGGGTGTATTTCTCTGTGGGGCATGTGGCCCGGCTTTTGCAAAGTCTGTGGGCGTGTGTGGGGAGTTGAAGCGCAGCACCGTCATGCCCGCGCAGTGCCCCCGTGTAGCGCGCGGATTTATCCCGCGCAACGAGCGTGCGCAACAATCGCGCGCAACGGCTCGGATTGCCCCTGCTGGGAAATGCCTCTTGCATTTTCCTGTGTGCCAATTGGCCTGCAAAGCAGGGCAAGCCCGGCGGCTTGCCCTACAGCCATACCCACTGCGCGCAACACTCTCTGCCGGGGAATTTGCCCCTACAGAGAAATGCACCCGCCGGCGCGCGCCCGGCCTGTCTGTGCTATCATTGCCATCGCTGGCGTGTAACGATATCGAGTCATCTTCGCTTCGACACCAGGCGCTGCTTACCTCAAAACCCATGCGGCGACCGTGTTGATGGCTGCCAGTTCCGGCGCGCTGCCGCAGTAGCGCGCCGCGATCAACGAACCCGCATTGCAAGCCCGCAGGATGCGGCTTAATGCTTGCCAGGCGGCAGTTGCTCATCGCTGCGCGCGTCACGCACGCCCGGCCAGTATGGTCCCATCTGGCCGCCGGTTTGCTGTGGCGCAGGCTGACCGGGAGCGCGCATTGAGCGCGCGCAGGGCGCGGCTGAGCACATCTGCCAGGTGGTGAATATGTTCGAACGAATCCTTGTGCCGTTGGACGGATCGGCGCTGGCCGAGTGCGTCCTTCCTCATGTCGTTGCCATGTCCAGGGCATTCGGGTCAGAAGTGATCCTGGCCCGTGTGCTGGAGCAGCCCGCGTCGGGCCGGCCCGATCTGTCGGTCGATCCGGTGCGCTGGCATCTCGAGCGCGCCGAACTGCGCGCCTATTTGAGCGCGATCGCGGCGCGCCTCAACGACGCCGGCCTGTCTGTCAGCATCGAAGTGCTGGAGGGCCGGCCCGCCGATCGCATCATCGAGTTCGCGCAATCCAGTCAGGTCGAGCTGGTTGTGCTCAGCAGTCACGGCAGCGGCGGCCTGACCGACTGGCCGGTGAGCAGCACCACGCAGAAAGTGGTGTCGCGGTGCGGCTGTTCGAGCATGATCGTGCGCGCCAATCGTCCGATGGTGGACGACCTGTCAGGCGTCCGCTACGCGCGCCTGATGACGCCGCTGGATGGGTCGTGGCGCGCGGAATCCGCGTTGCCGGCTGCCACGATCCTGAGTCAGCATCACGGCGCGCGCCTCATCCTGGCGCGTGTGATCAGCCCGCCGGAAATGGCGCGGCGCATGCCGATCGCCGGCGACGAGGCCAGGCTGATTGCCGAAGTGACGGAGAGCAACCGGCGCGAAGCAGTCGGCTATCTCGAACAGCTCTGCGCGCGCATGCCGTTCGAAGCGCAGGCGCGCATCCTCACCGGCGAGAGTGTCGCCGGCGCGCTGCACGACCTTGTCCGGCAGGAAGCCATCGACCTGGTTGTGATGAGCGCCCACGGCTACACCGGCTGCGCAGATTGGCCCTACGGCGGCACTGCCAACCATCTCATCGTCTATGGCGCAGCGCCGACCCTGATCGTCCAGGATCTGCCGCTCAAGCCATTCACTGCCGCGCCCTACCTCGCCGCCGACGCGCCGCGCGAAGCGCCGGTCCATGCTGCGCCGTCCAATGACTGAACGCGATCTGCGCGGCCGAGTGTCCTCCGAAGGCGAGACGGAGCGCCTGGCCGCGCTGCCGCCTGACGCATGGGCGCGCTGTCTGGCGCAGCGCCACACCCGCGCGGCGAAACCGCCGCGCAGGCCGGCGACTTTACTGGATCGACTGGACCGACAGAGCCGCTTGCTGCGCGCGGCCTATCAGCGTTTCCTGGAGTTGCCCGCGGGCGCCAGCGCGTTGTCCTACGCAGCCGAATGGGTGCTCGACAACTACTACCAGATCGAGCAGGCTGCCCGCCAGATCCGAGAGGATATGCCGATTGGATATTACCGGCAACTGCCGGCGCTGGTGGAAGGCGATCTGGCCGGAACCCCGCGCATCTTTGCGCTGGGCTGGCTGTTTATCGCCCGCGCTCAGGGGCAGGCCGACATCGAGGCATTCCGTGACGCGCTGGCGGCCTATCAGGAAGTGTGCCCGTTGACACTGGGCGAATTGTGGGCTGCCCCGACCATGCTGCGGCTGTCCATTCTGGAATGCCTGGCCCAGGCGTTGATCCGGGTCGCCGGCCTCGACGACCATGACCTGCCGGAAATCGCGCCGGCTTCGACGCGCGAATCGGCTCCCAGTCGGCTGGCCGACGATCTGATCGTTGCCAACTGCATCCGCAGCCTGCGCGCGCTTGCCACGCACGATTGGGAGCAGTTTGTCGAGGACGTGAGCCAGGTCGAGGCGGCGCTGCGGGATGATCCCGCCGGCGTCTATGCCGGCATGGACTTCGAGACGCGCAACCGCTATCGGCAGGTGGTCGAGAAGCTGGCAATGGCAACCGACCGGGATGAGCGCCAGGTGGCGCAACACGCGATCGACCTGGCGCGGGCCGAGGCCGAATCTGTGTCTGGAAGCATCCCTGCTGCGCCATTCCGGTTGCGCAACCGCAAGGCGCATGTCGGCTACTTTCTGATAGACGCCGGCCGGTCGATTCTTGAGCGCGAGATCGGCTATCGACCCGGCGCGCGGGAGTGGCTGGCCCGCGCGCTCACCGCCCGCCCGACGCTTTCGTTTCTGGCTGCCATTGCCGCGCTCAGCGCGCTGGTGATGTGGGCGCTGGTGTCGTATGCCGGCGCGGCCGGGGCCGCGCCGTTCCAGCGCGTCCTTGTTGCTGTGGTGTCGTTCATCCCGGCGCTCACGATTGCAGTGGGATGCGTGTCGTGGCTGGTCACGCGCATTGCGCCGCCGCGCACGTTGCCCCGTCTCGATTTCGAGGCGGGACTGCCGGCCGAATGCCGCACCATGCTGGTGGTGCCGGCGCTGTTGTCCAGCCGCCGCGACGCCCAATCGCTGATCCAGCAGCTCGAGCTGCACTATCTGCGCAATAGCGACCCGCGCATGTCGTTTGCCCTGCTCACCGATTTTGCCGACGCGCCGGCGCAGCACATGCCTGAGGACGCGGCGCTGGTCGAGGTCGCGCGTTCCGGCGTCGAACGGCTAAACGCCAAATACGCCCGCGACGGCTATCAACCCTTTTATCTGTTCCACCGCGAGCGGCGCTGGAACCCCGCCGAAAACTGCTGGATGGGGTGGGAGCGCAAGCGCGGCAAATTACATGAGTTCAATCGGTTGCTGCGCGGCGCAACAGACACCTCGTATGTCGCGCAAACCGGCGACCTGAGCGTTTTGCCGGCGGTGCGCTACGTCATCACGCTCGATGCGGACAGTGTCATCATGCGCGACAGCGCGCAACGCCTGATTGCCACGCTGGCCCACCCGCTGAATCGAGCCGAGTTCGGCCCCGACGCGCCCGGCGGCCCCAGGGTCGTGGCCGGCTATACGATCCTGCAGCCGCGCGTGGAAATCCAGCCGGTCAGCGCGGCGCAGACGCCGTTTGCGCGCATCTTCGCCGGCGACACCGGCCTCGACCTGTACACGCGCGCCGTGTCCGACGTGTATCAAGATCTGTTTGGCGAGGGCATCTACGTCGGCAAGGGAATCTATGAGGTGGATGCGTTCGAGCGCAGTCTGGCCGGCCGCATCCCCGACAATGCGCTGCTCAGTCACGATCTGTTCGAGGGGATTCACGGTCGCGCTGCGCTGGTGTCCGATGTGGTCATTCTGGAGGATTACCCCTCGCACTATCTGGCGCACGCCATGCGGGCGTTGCGCTGGATCAGGGGGGATTGGCAATTACTGCCCTGGCTCGCGCCGCGCGTGCCGGGCGCGCACGGCGAGCGCCTGCCCAACCGGCTGTCGGCCATCAGCATCTGGAAGCTGGTGGACAACCTGCGGCGCAGTCTGGTCATGCCGGCATTGCTGGCGTTGCTGGTGGTGGCCTGGCTGGCGCTGCCCGGCTCTGCTGTGGTGTGGAGCGTGTTTGCCGCGCTCACACTGGGCATTCCCACTGTGACGAGCGTGGCCGGCGCGCTGGGCGCGGCGGCGCGCGCCGCTGTGTTGCGCGTCACGGCGCGCGGCTCTCCCGGCGGGCCGGCAGTTGCAGAAGCCAGGCATGTCCGGCTCCGCCCCGCAGGGTTGGATGCGCTGCGCTGGGCGTTTGCGTTGATCTGCCTGCCGTTCGAGGCATTGTCGGCCCTGAGCGCGATCGCCATTACCCTTTGGCGCGTGTTTGTGACGCGCCGGCGGTTATTGCAATGGACGACAGCGGCCCGCGTGGCGCGCATGTTCGGCGCCGGCGTGTCTCGCCGGGCTGTGTGGGCGCCGATGGCAGTGGGGCCGGTCGTCGCGCTGGTGCTGCTCGCGCTGGTTGTGTGGCTGGCCCCGTGGCATGCGCTGGTTGCCGCGCCGTTCCTGCTGGGCTGGCTGGCGTCGCCGGAAATCGTGTATCGCGCCGGTCGTGTCGCAGCGCGCGTCCCACAGCCACTGACCCGCGAACAGCGTCACAGGCTGCGCGTGCTGGCGCGGCGCACATGGTTGTATTTCGAGACCTTCGTCGGGCCGGAGGACAACTGGCTGCCGCCGGATCACTATCAGGAGCACCCGCTCGGCGCGGTTGCTCATCAGACATCGCCGACCAATGTGGGATTGTGGCTGTTGTCGGCGCTGTCAGCCTATGATCTGGGCTATCTGCGGCGGCTCGATCTGGTCGCGCGTCTGCGGAGCACGTTCGACAGTCTGCGCAAGTTGCAGCGGCATCGGGGGCACTTTCTGAACTGGTATGACACGCAGTCGCTGGCGCCGCTGCCGCCGGCATATGTCTCGACGGTGGATAGCGGCAATCTGGCGGCCTGTTTGCTGGCATTCAGCCAGGGGTGTTCAACGCTGCTGTCGGACCCGGTTCTGCGTGTGGAACGATGGGATGGCCTGTTGGATGCGCTGGGCGCGCTGGCCGATGTGGTTGCTCAAGCCGGGGCCGACGCGGAGCCGGTGTTGCGCCATCTGGCCGGCAGCCGGTCGCGCGTCGAGGCCGGGCGCGACGATCGCGCGCAATGGCGCCGGCTGTTGTCTGCCCTGGCCGGCGAGCATCGCCAGGAACTGGATCGCCTGATTCTGGAACTGATCGAGTCGGAGTCGGTGCGGGCGCGCCCCGGCCTGCTGGGCGAACTGCGCGTCTGGATGGACCGGCTGCGCTTCCAGATCGACAGCATGGGCGAGGAGTGGCGTATGTTGGCGCCGTGGCTCGATGCGTTCGATCAATTGCCCGATCTGCTGCGCGCTGCGGAAACTGGCACGCCGCTGGGCGCGGCATGGCAGGCACTGGCAGAAGCATTGCCGCTGACGGTGACGATCGCCGGCCTGCCGGTGGCGTGCGAGGCTGCGGCAAGCCGGATCGAAGCGTTGAAGCGCGCGCTGGCGTCGGATGCCGGGCTGCCAGAGATTGCGATCCGCGAGGCGCTGGCGTGGTGCGACCGGCTGGCAGACGACCTGCGCGCGACGCAGACCACGGCCACCCGGATGCTGCGCGACTACGATGCGTTGATCGCCGAAGCTGAAGCGCTGTTCAATGACATGACGTTTGGCTTCCTGTACAGCCCCGAACGCCGCGTCTTTCACATCGGCTACAACCTCTCGACCGGCCGGCTCGACACCAGCTACTATGACCTGCTGGCTTCGGAGGCGCGTCTGGCCAGCCTGATCGCCATTGCGCGGGGCGATGTGCCGCTCAACCACTGGCTGCACCTGGGCCGGCCGGTGACAGAGGTGCAGGGCCGGCAGGCGTTGCTGTCGTGGAGCGGCACCATGTTCGAGTACCTGATGCCGCTGTTGCTGACGCGCGACGATGACGACACGTTGCTGAATGAAAGCTGCCGCGCTGTCGTGGCCCATCAGATTGCTCTGGGCCGGCAGCATCGCGCGCCGTGGGGCATCTCCGAGTCGGGCTACTACGCCTTCGACCAGAACCAGAAATATCAGTACAAGGCGTTCGGCGCGCCCGGTCTGGGATACAAACGCGGCCTGGGCGATGATCTGGTGATCGCGCCGTATGCCAGTTTGCTGGCCGTGGCGATTGCGCCGCGCGATGTCATTCGCAATATCGAACAGTTTACGGCGCTGGGGATGCTGGGCCGGTATGGTCTGTATGAGGCGATCGACTACACCCGGCAACGGCTGCCGCCCGGCCAGCGGCATGCCATCGTGCGCGAGTACATGGCGCACCATCAGGCAATGGGACTGGTGGCGCTGACCAACTATCTGTTGCCGCGCGTGATGGTCGAACGGTTCCACCGCGACCCGCGCGCCAGAAGCGTGGAGATGCTGTTGCAGGAGAAGATCCCCGCCGGCGCGCCGCTCGAATTCCCGCATCGGGATGAAGAACAGCCGGCGCAGACAGTGCTGCCGACCGTTGCGATCAGGCCGTGGCGCGTGCCGGTCGATACGCCACAACCTCGGCTGCGTGTGTTGTCGCAAGGGCGTTACACAGTCGTGCTGACCAATGCCGGCGGCGGCTACAGCCAATGGGGCGATCTGGCTCTGACCCGCTGGCGCGCGGATGCCACGCGGGATGCCGATGGCGCCTGGGTCTACGTTCAGGATTGCGACAGTGGGGCGCTGTGGTCGGCCACGTTCCAGCCGACCGGCGCCATGCCCGATTGGCAGACCGTGATCTTTCACGCGCACATGGCCGAGTTTCAGCGGCTCGATGACGGGATTGTCACCCGGCTCGATGTGACGGTTGCGCCGGATGAAGTCGAAGTGCGGCGGCTGACGCTCACCAACCACAGCAATCGGACGCGCCGGCTGCGCGCGGCCAGCTATGCCGAGGTCGCGCTGGCGCCGCGCGCCGAAGACCAGCGCCATCCCGCCTTCAGCAAGCTGTTCGTGGAGACGGAAGCCGCGCCTGCCCTGGATGCGCTGATGTGCCGCCGCCGGCCGCGTACGGCGCAACAGCAGCCGGCTTTTCTGGCGCACGCGCTCGTGAGCCAATCGTCCGAGGCGGGGACGATTGCGTTCGAGACCGATCGCGCCCGGTTCATCGGGCGCGGCAACAGCGCGCGCAACCCGGCTGCGTTCCGGCAGGGCGGTGAATGGCTGACCGGCACTGTCGGCCCGGTGCTCGATCCCATTCTGTCGATTGGTGTGGAGGTCGAACTCGCGCCGAATGAGAGCGCGGAATTTGCCTTCATCACGCTCGGCGCTGACAGCCGCGATAGCGCGATGGCGCGCGTCGAGCAGTATCGGGCCTGGCACAGGGTCGAGCAGGCATTTGAGCAGGCGCGCATTCAGACCGAACTCGATCTGCGGCAGCGCGGTCTCGACACTGACGCGCTGCAACGGATCGACCTGTTGTTGTCGGCCCTGCTCTATCCGCATCCGGCCCTGCGCGCGGAACCCGAAGTGCTGGCGGCCAATCGGCTGGGCCAGTCGGGTCTGTATGGTTTGGGCATCTCCGGCGATTTGCCCATTCTATTGGCGCCGGTGGACGAGCCGACGGCGACGTTGACAGAGTTGTTGCGCGCGCACGCTTACTGGCGCGACCGCAACATCCAGACCAATCTGGTGATCCTGAACGAGCGCGACACAAGCTACAGCTCCGAAGCGGGTGACATGCTGTTGCGCCTGATCAACGCGCAGGGCAGCGGCGCGTGGTTGAACCGGCGCGACGGCATTTTCATCGCGCGTCTGGATCATCTGGATGAAGCCCGTCTTGTCCTGTTGCGCACATCGGCGCGGGCAGTGGTCAAGGGGGATCTGGCCGATGTGCTGCGGCGCATGGACTCCCGGCCGGCCCGCCTGCCGGCATTCGTGCCGGCGATGCCCGCCCTGAGCGCGGCGGATCAGACTGCGTTGCCGCCGCTGGAGCGGCCGGCCGGCCTCCTGTTCGACAATGGCTTTGGCGGGTTCTCTCCGTGCGGGCGCGAGTATGTCATTTACCTGCGGCCGGGCGAGCAAACCCCGTTGCCGTGGGTCAATGTGATCGCCAATCCCGATTTTGGCTTTGTCGCTTCTGAATCCGGTCTTGGGTGCGCCTGGGCCGTGAACAGCGGCGAAAACCGGTTGACCCCGTGGCGCAACGATCCGGTGAGCGACCCGCCGGCGGAGGCCGTCTATCTGCGGGACGAGGAGACGGGGGCCGTGTGGTCGCCGACACCGCTGCCCGCGCGCGCAGCGGCGCCGTACCTGATCCGGCATGGCGCCGGCTACAGCGTGTACGCGCATCACAGCCACGGGCTGCAACAGGAGTTGCGCGTGTTTGCCGTGCCCGACGCGCCGGTGAAAGTGATCCGGCTGCGGCTGCGCAATCACCTGCCGCGACCCCGGCGCATCACGGTTACGTATTACGCCGAATGGGTGCTGGGTGTCCAGCCGGAAGAGTCGCGCCCCTGGGTGGTGTGCGAGTATGACTCGGACAGCCAGACGCTGCTGGCGCGCAACGCGCACAGCGCCGAATTTGGCGAACGTGTGGCGTTCGTGACAGCCAACGTGTCGCTGCACGGGGCGACAACGGATCGCGAGGAGTTTTTGGGTCGCATGGGTGATCTGGAGTCGCCGGAAGCCTTGCAGCGCATTGGATTGGCCGGCGCTGTGCAGGCCGGCGGCGACCCCTGCGCCGCAGCCCAGGCGCACGTGGACCTGGAAGCCGGCGCCGAGCAGGAGATCTACTTTCTGGCCGGCCAGGGCCGCGACCGCGACGAGGCGCTGCAACTGGCGCAGGGGTACCGCGATGTGTCGCACATCGACGCGGCCTGGCAGGCGGCGCGCAGGATGTGGGACGACCTGCTCGGCGCTGTGACCGTGAAGACGCCCGACCCGTCGATGGACATTCTGTTGAATCGCTGGTTGTTGTATCAGGCGATTGCGTGCCGGCTGTGGGGGCGGACGGCGTTGTATCAGTCGAGTGGGGCATTTGGTTTCCGCGACCAGTTGCAGGACGCGCTGGCGTTGACCTGCGCGGCGCCGGATGCCATGCGCGAATACATTCTGAACGCGGCCCGGCACCAGTTCGAGGAAGGCGATGTAATGCACTGGTGGCACCCGCCCGCGTCGCGCGGCATTCGCAGCCGGTGTTCCGACGATCTGCTGTGGCTGCCGTTTGTGACAGCGTCCTACGTGGAGGCCACGCGCGATCTGTCGATCCTCGATGAGGTCGTGCCATTTCTCACTGGCCCGTCGCTCAAGCCGGGCGAAGAGGATCGCTACGACCACTATGGTTTGGGTGAGGCGGCAACGCTGCGCGAACACTGCCGCCGGGCGTTGGCGCGGGGCCACACGCGGGGTGAACACGGCCTGCCTTTGATCGGCAGCGGTGACTGGAATGACGGCATGAATCGCGTGGGCATCGAGGGGCGCGGCGAGAGTGTGTGGCTGGGCTGGTTCCTGTACGCGACGCTGAGCCGCTTCGCCGGCGTGTGCGCGCTGGAGGGCAATGAGGACGAAGCCGATCGATATCGCCGCGACGCTGAGTCGGTGCGACAGGCCGTGGAGGCGCATGGCTGGGATGGGCGCTGGTATCGACGCGCGTACTATGATGACGGCACTCCGCTGGGTTCCGCCTCCAACAGGGAGTGCCAGATCGATGCGCTGTCGCAGTCGTGGGCTGTTCTATCGGGCGCCGGGATGGAGGCGCGCGCAACTCAGGCCATGCAATCGGTCTGGGAACGGCTGGTGCGACTCGATGATCGACTGGTGTTGCTGCTGACGCCGCCGTTCGACCGGACGGCCCGCGACCCCGGCTACATCAAGGGCTATCTGCCCGGCATCCGTGAGAACGGCGGCCAGTACACCCACGCTGCCATCTGGACAGCCTGGGCTTACGCGGCCCAGGGCGACGCCGGACGGGCCATGCGACTGTTTCAGTTGCTGAACCCCATCAATCACGCCGATGATCGGGACAAGGCGCTGCGATACCGGGTCGAGCCGTATGTGATTGCAGCAGATGTGTATGGCGTTGCGCCGCATGTGGGCCGGGGCGGGTGGACGTGGTACACCGGCTCCGCCGGCTGGATGTATCGGCTGGGCGTCGAGGCGCTGCTGGGCTTGCGCCGGGTTGGGCATGCTCTGCAGATCGACCCCTGCATCCCTTCAGACTGGCCGGGCTACGAGATCACCTATCGCCACAGCCGCAGCCTCGCCGGCGACACGACCTATCACATCGTGGTGCGCAACGTGGCGGGGGCAGGGCGCGCTGTGCGCCGGCTGACCCTGGATGGCCGCGCGCTGCCGGGCAACCTGATTCCGCTGGCGCAGGATGGGCGCACACACGAGGTTGTCGTGGAACTGGGCGCCGGGTGATAAGATCGCCGCGTGCTTCCATCCACTCAAGTTCTACAGAGCTGCGCGGCGATCATCGCCGGCGCGTTGCGGCCTGTGATTGCTTTCGCGGAGGTGGGTCATGTGGGAAGGTCTGCGCCTGCCGGCTGAGCACACCGACGCCGATCCCGCATTCTCGGCTTCTCTGCGCAGCCAGGTTGAATCGGCGCTGCGCGCCTTGATCGTGCTGTCGGGCCTGGCGGTCGTGGTGTGGTACGTCATTGCGCATCTCTCCACGTGGTGGGCGTTGCTGTCGACCAGCACGCTGGCGCTGTTTGGCATGGCCGGTCTGACCGTGCTGGCGCTGGGGTTGTTGCCGAAGCGATTGCCGATGGCTGTGTTCGTGTGGCTGGCCGGCAGCGCCGGCATGTTCATGTTGATCGCGCTGGCGCTGCAACAACCCTGGTCGCTGGCGTTGTGCGCGCTGGCGCCGATGCTGGCCACAGCGTTGATCGGCGCGCGGGCCGGGGCGCTGGCGCAGGCCGGCATCACCGGCGCGCTGGTCTGGCTGGCGCAACAGCCGGCCATGCCCGATTGCCTCGCCTGGCGCTACCCCGCCTGCCCGGTGAGCGTCGGGCGCACAGTCGGCCCGAACGACGCATTCGCTTCGAAGGTGTAGCGCACGCGCTTGCCGCTGAAGCGAAAGGTGAGCGTGGGGCGGAACGGCGTCTCATAGAAGCACAGCTTCACTGTATACGTGTCGTCGCTGGTCCATGCCCCGCTGGCCGCGACCTTGCGCTGCGGCGCTGCGACCAGTGGCAGCGGCGCGTATTGATCGAAGCCGGTCACGCCTTCCACCCATTCGCCGTGACCGCACGCGATGACGTGTTCCTGCCGGCCTTCGCGGATCGTCAGCGTGCTGCCGTCTTTGCCAAAGTCGAGTGACACACGTTGAATGCGCTGATCGTTCTTCGGGAACGCATAGACCCGGCCCGACACTCGCGCCGCAATGTCTGCTGTGCGCCGGCCCTTGATCGGCTTGAGCGCCAGGCGCGC
>CALBEF010000066.1 GCA_937927775.1 uncultured Anaerolineae bacterium
TTGCGCGACAGCCTGCCGGTTGGCATGGGGATCAGCCAGTTTCAGGAAGTGGTCTTTCTGGGCGGGCGCCAGACGCGCGTCTTCGAGTATGTGTTGCAGCCGGCCCGGCGCGGCTTCTATGAGATCGGCCCGCTGTCGCTCTACTCCGGCGATGTGCTGGGCCTGCTCGATACCCAGCGCCGCGAAGGTGGTGCGGATCATCTGACGGTGTATCCCAAAATCGTGCCGCTCACACAGCCCGATCTGCCCTCGCGCACGCCGATCGGCAGCCTGCGCCACGCGCACCCCATCTATGAAGACCCCAGCCGCGTGTTTGGCAAGCGCGATTACAAGGTGGGCGATTCGTTGCGGCGCGTCGACTGGAAATCGACAGCGGCGCTGGGCCGGCTGCAAGTCAAACAGTTCGAGCCGTCAATCTCGCTGGAGACGCTGATCCTGCTCGACATGTGCCGGGCTGACTTTGACGCGCAACGCTGGATCGACGCCACCGAACTGGCCGTCGTGGTTGCGGCTTCGCTGGCGAACTGGGTCGTTGGGCAGAAACAATCGGTGGCGCTGTCAACCAACGGCAAGGATCCGCTGGGCGCAGAAGCGCCGATCAACGTGCCCATGCGCAAGGGCCGCGCGCACCTGATGCGTGTGCTGGACGTGCTGGCCCGGGTTGAAGCCGCTGACGCGATGCCATGCGATGAATTGCTGCGCCGCGAGCGCCCGCGCCTGGCGTGGGGCACGACGGTTGCCGTCATCACCGGCAAAGTGAGCGATGCCCTGTTCGACGAGCTGTTTGCCGCGCAGCGCGCCGGCATCAACAGTGTGATCGTGATGTGCGGGCCGGTCAGCCATTTCGATGAGGTGCGCCGGCGCGCTCATCGATTTGGCATTGGGGCCTGGCACATTCGTTCGGAGCGCGAGATGGATGTGTGGCGGCGCTGATGCGGCGCTGATAGCGCGCCTTAATGTGCGATGCGTGATATGAACACCCCGCCCGAAGACAGCCTGATGCGCGAGCGCGCGGCCAGGGACCGCTTTGTGCTCTCGGCGCTGGCCCGGCACGCGCTCGCTGTGGTGATGACGCTGTGCCTGGCGCTGGCGTTCATCGATCTGGCGCAACGTCTGATGCCGGCGCTGCCGGTCGGGCTGCTGGCCGGCTTCAGCGTGGTCGTGTCCATCGAGGCGATGTATGCCGCCCACGTGCTGTCGCGGGGCAGTGTGTATGGCCGCAGCGCGGCGACCTACCGCTTCACCGAGTGGGTGGTCATTCTGGTGTCGCTCAAGCTGGCGCTGTACGTGACGCGGGGCTTCGACCAGTTGTGGTTCGACCTGGTTGCCTGGCAGAACGATTTGACGCTGTTCTTCATGGATGGCGAGTATCTGGCCGGCGTCGCGCTGATGCTGATGGTGTGGCTGGCCGGCGCCGTCTTCGCTGGCAATCTGGCAGACCTCGACGCCGACCCTGGCGCCCTCGAAGCAGAGCGCGCAGCCGGCGTGCGCACGGAACGCGCCTCCTCGCGCCAGCGCCTGGCCGAGCAGATTTTTCTGATGGGCGGCGCCATCGTGGTCATGATGATCCTTGCCCACGTGGAGTTTGCTCCGACGTTGACCGGTTTCGGCTACCCCGATCCGATCAGCGCCTACGCCATGATCTACTTCATTGCCGCATTGACCCTGTTGGCAATCACGCAGTTCACGTTGCTGCGGGCCGGCTGGCTGTGGGATCGCGTGCCGATCACCCACGGTCTGGGCCAGCGTTGGATGTTGTACATGGCGATCTTCCTCGGCGTGTTGATTGCTCTGTCACTGGCGCTGCCGACCGGCTATTCGGTTGGCCTGCTCGGCGTGATCGGCTATCTCATTGCGTTGATTGCCGGGTTGATCCAGACGCTGCTCTTTCTGCTGATGCAGTTGATCTTTGTGATCGGCTCGCTGCTGGCGTCGCTGTTTGGCGCTCAGCCGCCAGAGGCGCCGAGTCCGATGGCGCCTCCGCCCATCGAGCCGTCGCAGGTTTTCCCGGCCGAGCCGGGCGCGCCCGATCCGTTGTGGGAAATCCTGAAGTCGCTCATCTTCTGGGCGGTCTTCATCGCCATCGTGCTGTACTCGTTGTCGCAACTGCTGCAACTGCGCCAGGACTGGCTGGCGAAGCTGCGCCAGTTGCCGGGGCTGGCCCGTCTGTTTCGTGGCTGGCGCTGGTTGTGGGCGCAATTGCGCGGGGCCGGCCGCAAGCTTGCGGCGCAGGTTGTCGAGATGGCGCGCAACTTGCGCGTGCCGACCATGCCTCAGCAGGGGCGCAGGCCGTCCGGCTTTGTCAATGTCAGGCGCATGTCGCCCCGGCAGCAGGTCGTCTTTTTCTACCTGGCGCTGTTGCGGCGCGGGTCACAACAGGGATACGACCGCCCGGCCTCGCAGACGCCCTACGAGTACGCCAGCCGGCTCACCGGCGCGCTGCCCGAAGTCTCGGAGGATGTCTCATCCATGACGGCCGAATTCGTCGAGGCGCGCTACAGCGCCCACGAGATCGCCCCAACGCGCGTCAGTCTGGTGCGGCGCTACTGGGAGCACATCAAAGCCGCGCTGCGCAATAGCCGGCGACGGTCGTGAAGCGTAGTGCGTAGTGCGTATTGCGTAGTGCGTATTGGGTGTTGCGTGAATCGTCAATTGTCAATCGTCAATCGTCAATTGTCAATCACTCAATCACTCAATCGCGCGATCATCTCGGTCAGCCGGCTGCCGGCCGCAAAGGCCCGCGCCAGAAAATCGCGCTCATCCTGTGTGGTCTCGCGGTGGATGTTCGATTCCATGCTGACGCACTTTGTGTATGACGAGCGCGCCATGATGCCGGCCAGGCGGGGCCAGTCCACCACGCCGGTGAACGGCAAACGATGCAGATCGCTGTGACCGTCGTTGTCGTGCAGATGCACCGCAACCAGCCGGTCCTTCATCGCCTCGAGCTGGTCGAGGCCCCGGCCGTGCAGCGCGCCATGCCCGCAGTCGTAGCACAGGCCGATGTAGTCCGGGCTGTAGGCAGCCAGCAACTCCGCGATGTTTTCGTAGTTTCCGCCGGCGTTGCCGGTGTTCTCGATGGCGATGCGCATGCGCCGCGATTGCGCGTATGGTTCGATCGTGTCCAGAGAGCGACGCAATTGATCCCACGTCAACGGGTCATTGGCCCGTTCACCCTGATCCGGGATGTGCATGACGATGGCATCGCCGCCCAGCGCGGCGGTGAAGTCGATGCGGTTTTTCACCAGTTCGACCCCGGCCAGTCGTTCGTATTCCAGCGGCGATGCCCAGCGCTTCTCGCGGCCATCGGAGCCATGCGTGTCGAGCAATTGCAGCCCGAACGCGCGCAACCAGTGTTCGATCTGATCGATCTCAGGCGGCAGATACAGGAAGTCGGTGTTCCAGTGATGGCACCAGTGGATGTGCGAGAAGCCGGCTTCGGCGATCTGCCGCAGGCGCGGCTCCGGGTTGCCGGTGTCGGCGGCGTAGTCGGTTGTAATTGAGAGTGACATGGGTTAGATGGCCGGAATGTCGCGGATCAAATTAGCCACAACATCGTAGCGCCCGAAGGCCGGGATGATGTACACGCCGCTGATGAGGTCGCGCAATGCCGCCAGCGTCTCGAGCGCGATGCGCCCGCCCTCGGTGCGGGTTTTTTTGCCGGCGGCCTGCAGCCGTTCAACCAGCGCGTCGGGCACGAACATGCCCGGCACTTCGTTGCGCAGAAACTCGGCGTGGCGCACGCTGGCCAGCGGCAACAGGCCGGCCAGGATGGGCAGCCGCAGCGGGCCGTATTTGGCCTGATAGTGCGCGATGAACGCGCGCGCTTTGTCTGCGTCGAACACCGGCTGGCTGAGGGCGAAGTCTGCGCCGCTGTCGATCTTCCTGCGCAGCAGGCCGGCTTCCTTGTCCAGATCGGCCGGTGTGAGATTCACCGCCACGCCGACGACGAACGCGCATGGCCGGCCGATCGACGAGCCGGCGCTGTCCATGCCCTGGTTCAGCCTGTTCTTGATAAGCTGCGCCAGGCCGGTGGGCACGATGTCATGGTGATCGTTGGCCTGCGGGTAGTCGCCGATGGCGGTCGGGTCGCCCATGATAACGAACACGTTGCGGATGTTGAGCGCGTGCGCGGCCAGCAGGTCGCCCTGCACGCGCAGCAGGTTGCGCCCGCGCACCGGGAAGTGCAACACGGTTTCCACGCCGGCCCGTTCCTGCACGCGATGCGCCACCGCCAGCGCGCTCATGCGCATGCGCGCCATTGGCGAATCGGAGATGTCGAGCACGGTTGCGCCGGCCTCGCGCAGCATGTGCGCGGTTTCCTCCACCGGCGCTGTGTCGTTGCTTTTGGGCGGCTCGACCTCGACCGTGACGACGAACTGGCGGTTGGCAAGCGCCTGCGCCAGATGCGTGGGCTGAAAGGCCGCCGGATTCGCGGCAGCCGGCGCGGTTTCCGGTTGCGCCTCTTCGACGGTAATCTGTCTGATCGCGCCGGCCTGAGACTGCGCCATCCAGGCGTCCATGGCCCGGCGCATGGCGCGAATGTGATCGGGTGTCGTTCCGCAGCAGCCGCCCACGAGGCGCGCGCCGGCATCCAGAAAACGCCGCGCATAGTCGCCGAAGTATTCCGGCGTGGCGGGGTACATCACGCGCTCGCCGCGCATTTCGGGGAAGCCCGCATTCGGCATGGCCGACAACAACGGCATGGAAGCGCAGCGGTTGGCGGGTGAGGGGTCTGGTGCGGCGCCGGTCTGCGCGGGTGTTTTCTCCAGCGCGTCGCGCATGGCGCTGACCACATCGAGCATCCGGCGCGGGCCGGTGGAACAATTCGCGCCGATCACATCTGCGCCCCATGCCCGCAGCCGGGCCGCGACATCGGCGGGCGCGCTGCCCAGCAGCGTGCGGTCGTCGCGGGTGAAGGTCATTTGCGCCACTACCGGCAGCGCGCATACCGCTTTGGCCGCGCGCAGCGCCTGCTCGATCTCGCGGATGTCGGAAAACGTTTCGAGGATGAGCAGGTCTGCGCCGGCTTCGGCCAGCGCGCGCATCTGTTCGGCGAAGGCAGCGAAGGCTTCATCCGGCTTGACACTTCCGAGCGGCGCAAGCTGCCGGCCCAGCGGGCCGACCGAGCCGGCGATCAGGATATCCGGGCGAATGGCGCGGGCGGCTTCGCGCGCGATTTCCACGCCGCGCCGGTTAATGGCTGCGACCTGATCGCGCAAACGGCGCTCGGCCAGCTTGAACGCGTTGGCGCCGAAGGTGTTGGTCTCGATGATGTCGGCGCCGGCGCGAGCGTACTCGCGGTGGATGTCCGCGACCACAGCCGGGCGCGTGAGATTCAGCGCGTCGAAACATTCGTCGAAGTCGATGCCGCGCGCGTAGAGCAGCGTGCCCATCGCGCCATCGGCCAGGAGAGGAGCGCGCGTCAGTCGCGCCAGCAAATCCATATTACCGTTCGCTTTCGTTTTTGCCGATGATCTGGCCGGCCAGTTCCATCAACGCTTCCATGCGGTCGGGCGGCGTGGCTTTGCTGATGAAGAAGCGCTCCAGCAACTGCGCGGGCGTCAGGCTTTCGGGGTTGCGCACGCCGATGCGCGAGCGCATCTCGCGTTGAATCTGTTTCTGGATACCCACGAAGAAGCGCGCCCCGCGTTCGCGTATGACGCGCTCGATATCTCTCGGTCTGAAGACGGCGTCCTGAGCCTGCAAAAGCGTTACGCGCGCGCGCACGACGGCGTCCTGTAAATCGTGGCGCTCGATTGCGCGCAGGACGGCTTCGGTCGGCGCGTCGCCGTCACGGGTGGCGTCGGCGTCGATGGTGATGAAGCGACGCGCCGGCACAGTCACAAACTCCCAGCTTGTCTCGCCGCGCGCAACATTGACCCAGCAGAAGCCTTTGGGTTCAAACTCTTCGCCGAAGTCGATCCGCTCCAGGCTGCCGGAATACACCACCGACGGATAGTTGCCCGGATTGAGATCCTGATGCTTGTGGATGTGTCCCAGGGCAACGTAGTCCCAGGCCGGCAGATTGAGCGCGCTGAGGTTGATGACCACATCCTGCCCGATCATCACGCTGCGTTCGGAGCCGAAGCGCGCGCCGCTGACGGTGAAGTGGCCGGCCAGCACGGCCGGCAGGGCCGGGTCAACCTGCTCGCTTAAACGCCGCAGCTCGTCAGTCACCGTGTCGGCGAGCAGCCGGTCGAGTTGCTCCGCATTGAGATTGCGGTTCTCCTCCTGTTGCAGCAGACGGGCGCGCTGTGGCCAGGGGGCTGTGCCGACCTGGATCACGCCGCGCCGGGTCTCGATGCGATGCAGTTCCTCTTTGCGCCCGACGATCACGTTGGGCACTTCGAGGGTGCGGAAGATGTCAACGCTGCTGGCGCGGTTGGCGATGATGGGGATGTCGTGATTGCCGACCAGCAACACGATCGGCACGCCGGCCCGCGCCAGACGCATCACCTGGCGGGCCAGCTCGCGCTGATAGGTGGGGTTGGGGTCGCGGGTCTTGAAGGCGTCGCCGGCGAAAATGACCAGATCAGCCTCGCGTTCGAGCGCCATGTCGACGATGTCGCGCAGGCGCTGGATGAAGTCGAGCACGCGCTGATTGACGCCGGTGTCGGGGTCGATCTGGCCGAAGTTTTCCATGCCGATGTGCAGGTCGGCAAAGTGCAGCAGCCGGATGGGTGATGTCGCTGGCATAGGTGTGGGGGCGATTGTAACGCAGCCGGACTCTCTGGGATTTTGGATTTTGGACTGTGGATTGTGGCGCTTGTTTCGGGTTGCGCAGCGGGTCAATCGGCGCGTCATGCAAGGCGCAGGCCGGCCTGTATGCCGGGTTGCCGCGACTCTGTTGGCCGCGCAGGGTGTGGCGCTGCGGGAGGTGAGCAGGCGCACATGCAAACCAAATTTCAAGATTTTAAGGTGCGATGCTTGACACGGGGCTGTCCGGCTGATACCCTCTCTGGTGTCCCACCGTCACACAGGAGGTGTTTTGGTGTATTGTGACTGCCGGCGCGGCGACCATCTGGGCAGCGCGTCGCTCACGACGAATGTGAGTGGGCAAAAGGTGGCCGAGTTACGCTATCTGCCGTTCGGCGAGACGCGCTGGGCGTGGGGGC
>CALBEF010000067.1 GCA_937927775.1 uncultured Anaerolineae bacterium
TTAATGCCCCGGCGAGCATCATCTTCTTTCCAACATTCCCTCAAAGTATCCCGGATAGGATCAGACTAAAGTCTTAATGCCCCGGCGAGCATCATCTTCTTTCCAACCCCTCGTATGCACTCAGGGCCGGAACTTCCACGAACATCATCTGCCATCCTGCAAGGCAACTTGCATCGCACCACCGGCAGCACGGGAGCGGCTTATCTGCCCACACCACGTCCCACCGGCTCCGGTGCCGCGAGAGCCCCTGCCCAAAAACCCCTGAAGAGCATCACAAAACAGGGGGATCTCGCAACCACAACTGCGTCCCGCGCCGATGCTCACAAGTATACCACAGGCCGCTCCGTCACCTGCCCCACCCCCAGCACCTCCACCACCGTCGCCGCGTGGCGCGCCGGGCCCAGCCGATAAAAGCGCACGCTGTCCTCCTGCTCGTTCACCAGCCGCGCCATGCGCCGGCGCAACGTCGCATACTGATCGTCGTCCAATACGCACTCAAACACGCTGTACTGAACGCGCTCGCCATACCCCTGCAGCAGCTTCGCCACCCGATTGCGTCGCCGGTCGTCCGGCACGTCGTAGCTGACCAGCCAGAGCGCGCCGGCGCCGCCCACCCCCACCCCGTCTTCGGCCTGCGCCAGCACATCCGGCGCGTCATGGATTGCGTCCGGGTTCATCAGCGCACCACAAATGGCCGATACGGCCCGCCGGTGCGAATGGCGGTCGCCATCGCCCGCGCCTGCAACTCGAAACAACGCCGGTAGGTGGCGCGCTCCTTCAGGACCGGATGAATGAACTCGTCCACCAGGCGCGTCTCGTACTCGCGGATGAAATTCTTCGCCCCCTTCTCACTCAACACAACCGGGCGGGATGGATCGTCGCCCGGCGTGAAGTCCTCCGGACCGATCAGACCCATGTTCAGGCAGCGCAGCGCCACGCTGTCGGCCACGATCGGGCGAAACTCCTCCATCAGGTCGAGCGCCAGCGAGGGGCGGCCATACGACACCTCGTGCAAAAAGCCGATCTGCGGATCGAGGCCGGCCACGCACACCGCCGCCTCCAGATGCTTCGCCAGCAGCGTGTAGCCAAAGCTGAGCAGCACATTCACCGGGTCGGGCGGCGGCCGGCGCGCGCGTTTGCGAAAGCCCCAGTCGCGCTTCAACAGGCGCGCAAACACCCCAAAGTAGGCGGCGCTGCCGGCGCCTTCCACGCCCATCAGACTGGCGTTGTTCCCCGCCGCCTCTGCGCGCGCAATCAGCGCGTTGATCTGCGCCGCCGCCTGCCCCAGCTCCGGCAGATTGAGCGACCGCTGATAACGCATGAGCAGCGCGCGCATATTGCGCAGCTTGCCGGCCACGCAGGCCCGCGCCGCAGCCAGCGCAAATTCCGGCTGCATCGAGCGCGCATACTGCTCGCGCCGCAGGCTGCCGTGTTTCGACAGCGGCCCCACCAGCCGGCCGCAATACAGCCCGTCGAGCGTGAGAAACACCGTGTCCACGCCCTCGAACAGCAGCAGCTTCATCGCCGGCGTCGTCAGCGTCGCGTTGCCGACGATCACCACTTCATCCACCTGGTCCAGCGGCGCGCTGCGCAGCTCCTGGCCATCCTTTTCCACGATCAGGCGCCGCGCCACACTGCGCACCCGCGCCCCCTGTTCAACAACGTACAACGGCGGCATCAGCCCCCACCCCCTCTTCAATCGCCAATCGCTCAATCGTCAATCGCTCAATCACTCAATCGCTCAATCGTCAATCGTCAATCGCTCAATCGTCAATCGTCAATCGCTCAATCGCTCAATCGTCAATCGCTCAATCGCTCAATCGTCAATCGTCAGAGGACGCTCACCGGGTCCACATCCACGATCGCGCCCGCCGGCACATCCAGCCCTTGCAGCAGCCGGCGCGGGGCGTCGGCGCGGACGAGGAGCTGCCAGCGATAGCGATTGTTGCGCCGCGCGAAATAGGCCGGGGCCGGCCCGATGACATCCTCCGGCTGCGCCACACGCCGGCGCAACTGGCGGGCCAGCAGCTCGCAGGCCAGGCGCGCCTTCGCATTGTCCGCGTCGCTCACCTCGAAACGCGCCAGCCGCGTAAACGGCGGCAGGTTCAACGCGCGGCGCTGCGCCAGCTCATAGCGCGCAAAGCCGGCCACGTCGTGCCGCGCCGCAAACGCAATGGCCGGGTGCTCCGGGTTGTACGTCTGCACGATCACCCGGCCGGCCAGCAGCCCGCGCCCGGCCCGCCCGGCCACCTGCTCGATCAAATCGAACACCCGCTCCGAGGCCCGGAAATCCGGCAGGAACAAGCCCACGTCCGCCAGCACCACCCCCACCAGCGTCACCAGCGGCAAGTCCAGCCCCTTGGCAATCATCTGCGTGCCGATCAACACATCGGCCTGGCGGTTGACAAAACGCTGCAACATCTGATCCGCGCCGGAATGGCCTGCCGCCCCGGCCGCGTCACGATCCCAGCGCACCACGCGCGCCTGCGGAAACTGCTCGATCACCGCTGCCTCGACCTTCTGCGTGCCGATGCCGACATAGCGAATGCGCGGCCCGCCGCACGATGGACACACCGCCGGCGCCGGCTCCGTGTGGTCGCACTGGTGACACTTGAGAATTGACGATTGAGGGATTGACGATTGAGAGGAATTGACGATTGAGAGATTGACGATTGACGATTGAGGACGGTTCGAGACCTGATAGTGATGGATGAGCGGGGAGTCATCATGCGGGCAGCGCACAACGTAGCCGCAATCGCGGCAGATCACGCACGACGCCGCGCCGCGCCGGTTCAAAAACAAAATGGCCTGCTCGCCGCGCTGCAACGTCTCGGCCAGCGCCACCTGCAACGCCCCGCTGAACATGCTGAAGTTGCCGGCGCGCAGCTCGGCGCGCATATCCACCACTTGCACCTCCGGCAACGGCTGATACAGCACCGTCTCCGTCTCGCGCTGCGCGGTTGTCCTGACGCCCAGGCGGGCCTGTTGATCCCCCACCCGGTTCACATGCCCGCGCACACGGTTCGGCAACTCCAGCAGCCGCACCGGCCCGCGCGGGCTGTCGATCGCCGCCCGCCACAGCTCCAGCGACGGCGTCGCGCTGCCCATCACCAGCGTCGCGCCGGCGATGCGCGCATACGCCATCGCCACATCCCGCGTGTGATAGTACGGCGACGCGCCCTGCTTATAGGAGGGGTCATGCTCCTCGTCCATGACAATGAGGCCCACATCCGGCAACGGCGCAAACAGCGCCGAGCGCGCCCCCACCACCACCGGCAGCTCGCCGGCCCGGATGCGCCGCCACGTGTCATAGCGTTCGCCCGCCTTCAGCCGGCTGTGCACCAGCGCCACCCGCCCCGGAAAACGCTCCAGAAAACGGCGCGCCGTCTGCGGGGTCAGGCTGATCTCCGGCACGAGCACAATCGCCCCGCGTCCCTGCGCCAGCGCCAGTTCCACCGCCCGCATATAAATCTCCGTCTTGCCCGAGCCGGTGACCCCGCGCAGCAAAAACACCGTACCCGGGGCCTCCGGGACCGCCGGCATCCTGCCGGCATCAGCCCGCATCGCCGGGGTCGCCGGGGTCGCCGGCATCCTGCCGGCCCCCTCCTCCGGCATCCTGCCGGCCCCCTCCCCCCCCGCCGCAAACTGCGCCTGCATCGCCGTGCGAATCGCGTCCCATGCCCGCTGCTGGTCGTCGGTCAACGGCGGCGGCGCCTTCACCACATAGTCAATATCGGCCAGCGGATCGCGCCAGCGTTCCGCGTCGCCCAGCAGCACATAGTTGCGCTCGGCCAGCCAGGCCAGATCGGCCCGGCTTGCGCCCGTCTCCGCGCCGATCCAGTCCGCCCAGGCAAAGCCATTCCGCTCCAGCAGGTAGCGCAGCGCGTCCGAGCGTCGGCGCATGGCCTCGGCCCGCCGGGGCTGACGCGCCGCCTCGGCCGCCAGGTTCGCCAGCACGATCTCCAGCGTGTCCGGCGAGATCGCCAGTTGCGCCATCGCCGCGCGCGTTGGCCGGCCGGCCCCACTTTGCAATGTCGCAATCTCCTGCGCCAGCACCCTGCCCGATGCCACCAAACGCTTCAGCGCCGCGCGCCAGGCGTCCGGCTTGAAGCTGTCCGCTTGAGCGCGGCGCACAGCCGCGCGCAGTTTGGACGCCGGCAAGGGGCCGCGCCGGCGCAAGACTGCCACGATGTGGCCGGCCACATCAGCGCGAGCGGGGTGCGCGTCGTCCGCGCCTGAACCTGCGGCGGGGGGGCGCGCCGCCTCATCGGCCAGCGCGTACACCGTGGCCGATCCGGGCGTCAGGCCGGGCGGAACCATCAACGCAAAACAGCGCCCCGGCGCGGCGTGATACTCGGCGCGTATCCACTCCGCCAGCCGCATCTGGGCGGGATTGAGCGCCGGCTTGTCGAAGCGACCGCCCACCGGCGCCACCGCGTGCAGATCACGCAGCGCATATCCCTCCGGCGCATCGCCGGACGCGGAGACGGCGACCACCACGCCGGCCACCAGCCGCTTGCGCAAAGGGGCCACCACCACCGCGCCCGGCATCACCTGCTCGCGCAACGCTTCCGGCACGCGGTAGCTCAACG
>CALBEF010000068.1 GCA_937927775.1 uncultured Anaerolineae bacterium
GGCTGGCTGGCGGAAAATGGCGTAGTGATCGCGCAGATCAACCCGCGTGAGCACCACGACCTCGCGCTTCAGACATTGGAACTGGTGGACCGGCGCCGGTATGGATCGACCCTGCTGTGCTTCTACGAGCGCCGGGAACAAACCGGCGCCGGCATCACCGGCGCGGAATGATTGCGATCACCGCCGGCACTCTGTCGATGGAGTTCACCAGCAACCCGTCTGGAACGCCGCTCACCCACACCCCCGACGACGCCCCGCCGTCCAGATTGAGCGCGCTGTCAAGCGCGAGATCTGAGCGATAAACCAGATAGTCCGCCAGCGCGGTCAAACTCCACACCGGCATGGTGGTGACGCCAAACACCACCCACCCGTCCCGATCGATGCCCACAAAGCTGCGCCGGCTGCGCTGGCCGCTGGCCGGGATGCCGTCGATCACCTGGCCGGCGCGCACCAGCATGGGGAAACTTTGAACGGCCTGCGTGATGCGGGGGTCGGGCTGATAGGGATGCTCGGCCAGCCACTGCAGAAGCGGCTGCCCATCGCGCACGAAGAACATGCCGCCAAATCCGCGATACGTCTGTCCGTATACCTGGCCGTCGCTGATGAGCAATCCGGTGATGCGGTTGTCCTGGTTGAAGAAACCGGCGTTAATGACAGCGACCGAGCCGGCCAGCAATTGCCAGTCGCGCACCTGCTGCGGATTGTCGGGGTCATAGCGCGCCTGGAAGTCCACACGCGATGGATCAACGCGCAACAGCGCCAGCCAGTCTACCCAGTCACCCACCTCAACGCTGACGCGGCGGAACTGAACGCCCGGGCGCACGTCCTGCCAGCCTGTCTGAGAAAGCGAAGCGGTTGCCGGCGGGGCAGGTGTGCCGGTCGCAGCCGGCGTCGGCGCGGCAACAAACGTGACCGGCGCGGGGCTGGCAATGGACGGATCAGCGGATGGAGCGTCGGCGACGCCGGACAGCGCGCATCCCGAAATCGCCAGCAGCGCGACCCACGCGCAACGGATCGGCGCAGCCGGCCGGCTACGCTTCATCGTCCGCGTCCAGGATCATGTCGCGCACGATGTCGCCCATCGACAGAACGCCGATCGGCCGGCATGGCTCATCGCTCGACACCACGACCAGACGATGGATTTTGCGCTCCACCAGCATACGCGCGGCGTCTTCGAGTTTCACGTCGGGCGTCACAGTGACCACTTGCGCCGTCATCACATCGCGCACGCGCAGACCGTCCCAGTAATGCACGTTGGGGCGCACCAGCGTTGCGCCCACGAGATCGGTTTGAGACACGATGCCGGCCAGGCCGCACTCGCCGTCGGTCACCACCAATGCGCGGACGCCGGCAGCGACCATCATGCGCGCGGCGTCACGAATCGTCGTGTCGGGGCTGCAACTCACCACGCCCTGACGCATCACATCTCGGACAAAGACAGGATTCATCGGGTGAATGATACACAGAGATCAGCAGACAGGGCGCTGGGGTAAGATTGCCGGCGATGGCGCTTTCCATTCCCACCTCACTGTACGATCTCACATCTGATCAACTGTCAAAGCAACTCGACGACTGGGGCGAGCCGGCCTTCCACGCCAGACAGATCCGGCGCTGGCTGTACCAGCGATTTGCCGCCGGCGTCGACGACATGACCGACCTGAGCAAACGCCTGCGCGCCCGCCTGAAGGAGCATTACGTGACCGGCCGGCTGTCCACAGTTGCCGAGCGCGCGTCGAACGACGGCTGGACGCGCAAATGGCTGCTGCGGTTGCCGGACGGCAGCGAGATCGAAACGGTGCTGATGGAGTACGACGGCATTCGGCGCACGGCCTGCATTTCGTCGCAGGCCGGCTGCGCGATGGATTGCAGCTTCTGCGCCACCGGGCAAATGGGGTTTCTGCGCAATCTGCGCGCCGGCGAGATCATCGAACAGGTCGTGTGGGTGGCGCGCGCGCTCCAGAATCAGCCGGACGCCGCCGGCCGCGCCTGCGCGCCAAACGGCAATCCACAATCCAAAATCCAAAATCCAAAATCGACCGATCGTTTGTCCAACCTGGTCTTCATGGGCATGGGCGAGCCATTCGCCAACTACAACAACGTCATGGAGGCCATCCGCCGGCTCACCGAAGCCGAGAGTGACGGCGGCTTTGGACTGGGGGCGCGCCGGATCACGGTGTCAACGGTCGGCATTGTCCCCGGCATTCACAGGTTCGCCGAAGAAAACCTGCAGGTGAATCTGGCAATCTCGCTGCACGCGGCCAGCGACGAACTGCGCGACCAGCTCGCGCCCATCAACAAGCGCTACCCGTTGAAAGAGCTGGCGCTGGCCGCGCGCGACTACATCCGCAGGACAAACCGGCGCGTCAGTTTCGAATGGGCGCTGATCGATGGCGTCAACGACACCATCGCGCAGGCCGAGTTGCTGGTGACCTACATCCGCTCGATCTGGGACGCGAAGAAGGAGGGCCGGAACATGATCCACGTGAACATGATTCCGCTGAATCCGACCGGCGGGTACGCGGGGCGGGCCACAGACCGGACGCAGGCGCGCAGGTTCAGCGAGATTCTGACGGCGGCGGGGATTCCAAACACGATCCGCGTGCGGCGCGGGATCGACATTCACGCCGGCTGCGGGCAGTTGAGGGCGGAAGCGGGGCGCTTTCCGTAAAACAAGTGTCGGACTCCTTCGAGAAGTCCGACACTTTGAGGGGCTGGTGGGGAACTCGCACCTGACACTTGATCGCTTATCGGGCCGACTTGGCCAGCGTGCGCAGGTAGCGCGTGGACACCATCACCGTTTGCATGCGGCCATCGATCATCATGCGGCGGCGCTGCAGGTTGGGCTTCCAGGCGCGCTTGCTGGCATTGAGCGCGTGGCTGCGCGACTGGCCAAACTGCTTGCGCTTGCCGGTAAAATAACACTTCGCCATGGCGCAATCACCTCTTGCTATTTTCGGAAAAGTCTCTAAGATTCGGACGTTTACGACTGCGTCGGGCCGGCCAGATACTGGCGCCGCGCGCGAGGGTTGAGTCTACCATATTTCAAATCGATGGACACAGATATCACCAGGCCGGCCGTCGCCGGCGCCGTCGAGATCAAACAGCAGGCGCTGTTCAGCCTGGCGCTCGGCGCGGCGTTGAGCACCTACGGCGTCGTCGGCATCGCGTCGCGCTACACCGGCTACGATGTCACCCGCCGCGAACCCCGGCGCGGGCTGAGCGTTAAAGTGCGCCAGAACGAAGACGGCAGCCACGCCGTTACCGTCAACGTCAACATCATTGTCGAGTACGGCGTGCGCATTCAGGCCGTCACCAGCAGCCTGCAGCAGCAGATCACCTACGCGATCGAGCGGAACACCGATTACCGCGTCGAGGCGGTCAACGTGCACGTGACTTCACTGCGTGTGACGCATGAAGATTGAGATCGCCGGCAAATCAGACAAGCCGGCGGGCGACGCTCACCCAAAGACTGATCGACGAATGGAGATGATAACCTTACCCACCCACACAGCCCTCTGCGACAACCTGTCTGCGCCGGAGGCGCGATGAGCGGAACCCCACCCCACAACGAGCAACGGCCGTCAGAGCCGGCGACTACGTCGGCGACTACGTCGGCGACTCAGCAAGCCGCATCCGCGCCTGCCGCGTCGCGCGAGAAGCGCCAGTACCACCTGACTATTGATGGACGCCGGTTCAAGCAACTGGTCAGAGCCGGCTACCAGTGGCTGCGCGCGCAGGAAGCGATCGTCAACTCCTACAACGTGTATCCGGTGCCCGACGGCGACACCGGCACCAACATGATGCACACCATGCGCTCGGCCTGGGAGTCCATCGCCAGCATGGAGGATCGCAACATCGGGGCTGTCGCCAAAGCCGTCTCCTACGGCGCCCTGCGCGGATCGCGCGGCAACTCCGGCATCATCCTGTCTCAGATCTGGCGCGGGTTTGCGCGCTCGGTGGATCACAAGGATGTGTGCGACGCGCAGGATATTGCGCTGGCGTTGCGCGAAGCGGTGAGCACAGCCTATGCCGGCGTCAACAATCCGGTCGAAGGCACCATGCTGACCGTCATCCGCGAGATCGCCGACAGCGCCGAGCAGTCGGTGAGCCGCTCGCACGATCTGCGCGAGATGTTGAGCGCCATGACCCGCGCCGCGCATGAATCCGTTCAGCGCACGCCGACGCTGTTGAAGATTCTGAAAGACGCCGGCGTCGTTGACTCCGGCGGCTATGGGTTGTACGTGATCCTGGACGGCATGGGACGCCTGCTGAACGGGCTGCCGCTGGGCGAAGAGCACGTCACCGCCGGAGCGGCAACCATAGGGGCGGGACCGCAGGCAGAGGAAGGGTATGGCTACGACGTGCAATACCTCATCTATGCGCCGGCCGGCCAGACGCTGGATGTGATGCAGATCCGGCGCGACATCGAAGCGATGGGCGATTGCCCGCTAGTGATGGGCGACGAGCGCATGGTGAAAGTTCATGTGCATGTGGCAGACCCCGGCGTGCCGCTGAGCTATGGCGCAAAACTAGGCTCGTTGCGCGATGTGGTCGTCGAAGACATGCAGGCCCAGAGCGAAACATTCCTTCCCGGCGCCGCGCGCGGCGCGCTTCAGCCCCAGTCCCTGCCGGCGGTGGAGATTGCCATCGTTGCCGTGGCGTCCGGCGAAGGGTTGATCCGCGCCTTCAAGGATGTTGGCGCGCGCGTCGTCATCCCCGGCGGCCAAACCATGAACCCGAGCGTCGATGACTTTCTCAAGGCCATTCAACAGGCCAATGCGCGTCACGTCATCCTGCTGCCCAACAACGGCAACATCATCATGACGGCCCAACAGGCGGCGCAGTTGAGCGAAGTGCCGGCCAGAGTGGTGAACACGCGCACCATCCCGCAGGGCATCGCAGCCGCCATCGCATTCAACTTCGAGCGCGACGTGGAAGGCAACCTGCGCCTGATGACGGAGGCATCGCGCCGCGTCGTCACCTGCGAGGTCACGCGGGCCACCCGGACGGTGACAGTCGATGGCGTCAGCGCCAAAGAGGGTCAGCTAATCGGCCTGATCGACGACCGGCTCGCGCTGGCAGGGGATCATCTCGACGCGCTGGTAAGCGGGTTGCTGGAGCGCGCCGGCGCCGGCCAGCGCGAACTCATCACCTTTTACCACGGCAAAGACCTTCCCCGCAGCCAGGCCGAGTTCATCGTCGATCAGACCCGCCAGCAATACCCCGATCACGTGGTGGACTTGTACGAGGGGCAGCAGGCGCACTACTACTTCATCATCGGCATCGAATGAGATCGGCCAACACCCGTTTTCCCCGGCGGCTGAAGATCATCACCGACAGCGCCGCCCAGATCGCCGAGCCGTGGGCGCGCGACCACCAGGTGCTGGTGATGGCGCAACATATCCGGCTCGACGGCAAGGTCTATCGCGAGGGTGTCGATCTCGACGACGCCGGGTTTGCCGCGCTTGTTCAGGGACGCCCGGCCAGCGAATGGCCGGTGATCGAAGCGCCCGGCGTCGATGAATACATCGAGATGTACCAGCAGACACTGCTGGAAACATCCGACATCATCGTCATGGCGCCGTCAGACAAGCTGACCCGCTCTGCCCGCAATGCCCGCGCAGCCGCCGAGGTTTTCCGAGGGCGAGCCAATATCGTCGTCTTTGACTCGCAGACTATCGCCCTCGGCCTGAATGTGCTGGTCCGTCAGGTGAGCGCCCTGACCCGGGACGGCTATTCGAGCGACGACATCATCAAACTGGCGCGGGGCGTAGTGCCCCGTCTGTACGGGGCATTTGTGACGCAGAATCTGGATCACATGGCGCGCAGCGGATGCTTAAGGCCGGCCCAGGCCGCGCTGGGCAAATTGCTCGGCATCATCCCATTCCTGTCCATTGAGGAGGGCGAGATTGCCGCCATCGAGAAAGTGCGCTCGTTCGACCGGGCGCTGGAAAAACTGGTTGAATTCGCCGCCGAGTTCGAGTCGCCCCAGGAACTGGCCGTGCTGCAACTCGCCCCGCAAGCCAACGCGCAGACCAACCTGCTGATCGACCTGCTGCGGGGCATCTTCCCGGACCTGGGCCATATCCCGGTGCGCCCCTGCGGCGCAACAATCGGCAGCATCATCGGGCCGACGGGCATAGGCATCATGATCCATGATGGCGATTGACGATTGAGTGATTGACGATTGACGATTGAGTGATTGACGATTGAGCGATTGAGCGATTGACGATTGAGCGATTGACGATTATGCGCCGCTCTGCCCTCCGACATTGGTGATCCGTTATCTGTGATCTGTCATCTGCGATCTGTCATCTGCGATCTGTCATCTCCGCTGATCCGTATGTCAAGCCCGAATCTGGATCACATCACTCTCGATGCTGAGCGCAACCTGCTCATCCTGGGAGCAGCCGTGACCCGGCAGATGCTGATCGAGGGCGCCGGCGACCTGCCCGGCACGCCACTGTTTCACATTCTGCGCGAAACAGCCCAGGCAATGCCCGGCTCGAACACGGGCGAGCAGACTACCCTGGCCGGCGCCATTGCGACGGCCGACAACGTCTCGCCGCTGGTCACTGCCCTGCTGGCATGCGACGCGGAAATTACGCTGCGCACAGACGAGGCGCGCATCATTCCCCTGAGCGGGTTCCTGTCCTACCGCGAGCGCATCATGCGTGAAGGCGCGCTCATCACCGACATTCGCCTGCCGATCGCCAGCCGTGATTTGCGATTTGCGTATGAGCAGGCTGCGCCCGCTCCACAGGCGTATCCAACTGTGTGCGTAGTCGTTCGTTGCGCGGTGAAAGACGGCATCCTGGGCAGCGTCAGGATCGGCGTGGGCGGCGCAGCCAGCACACCCATCCGGCTGACTGCGCTGGAGTTCGGGCTGGAGAAGAAGTCACTGGCCGGCTTTCTGGAGCGCGAGCTGCCGCCCGCCATCGCCGCCCTGAATCCCCCCGACGATCGGCTGGGCAGCGCAGAGCACCGGCGCGAGATGGCCGGCGCGCTAACACGGCAGGCCATCCTGCGCGCAGCGTCGGAACAGCCCGTCGGCAAGGCGGCGTAATGCGCGACACGGTTGACATCCTGAAGGTCGCCGCTGAACACGTGGCGCGAGGAACGCCCTGCGCGCTCTGCACCATCGTGCGCGCGAGCGGTTCTGTGCCGCGCCACGCCGGCTCGAAGGCGCTGGTGGCGGGCGATGGCACGATCATCGCCGGCACGGTCGGCGGCGGCGAGATAGAAAGCCGCGTCATCGTCGAGGCCGGCCAGGCGTTGCGCGACGGCCAGCCACGCCTGCTGACCTGTCAACTGCCAGCGCCGCCGGGCAACGATCCGAGCGTGTCGGGCGGCGAGGTCGAGGTGTTCGTGGAACCCCTCCTGCCCGCGCCCACGCTGGTCATCATCGGCGCCGGACATGTGGCGCGCGCGCTGGCGCACCTGGCGCGCTGGGCCGGCTTCCGCGTCGTGGTCACAGACGATCGCCCCGACCTGTGTTCGCCGACAGCCATCCCAGACGCCGACGAGCATCTGGCCGGCCCGCCGCTCGAACAACTTGAGCGAATCGCGTGGACGCCGTTCACCTGCGTCGCTCTGCTGACACGCAGTTCGGCGATTGATGTGTCGGTGTTGCCGGCGCTGTTGCGCGCGCCGGTCGCTTACATCGGCGCGATCGGCAGCCGGCGACGCTGGCGCAGCACCGTTGAAGCGCTGCGTGAAGCCGGCGTATCCGAAGCCGACCTTGCCCGCGTTCATGCGCCCATCGGGCTGGAGATTCAGGCCGAGACGCCGGAAGAAATCGCCATCAGCATCATGGCGCAGATCGTGCAGGTCAGGCGTCAGTCGTCAGTAGCCAGTCGTCAGTAGCCAGTAGTCAGATGACAGATAGCAGACTACAGACTACAGACTACAGGGCACGCAATACGCAATACGCAACACGCAACACGCAATACGCAATACGCAATACGCAATACGCAACACGCTCGCGTCTCACAGCGCGTCCTTGATAGACTGCGCCACCTTGAGCGGCACATGCTCGGCCAGTTGATCCACCGTCGCCGCCTTCAAACCCTCAATCGAGCCGAACACTTGCAGCAGTTTGCGCCGCCGGCCCGGCCCCACGCCGGGAATCGCGTCGAGCCGCGAGGCCAGCCCGATCTTCTGGCGCTGGCGGCGATGGCCGGTGATGCCGAAACGGTGCGCCTCGTCGCGGATGCGCTGCACCAGATAGAACGCCTGCGACTGACGCGGCAGCAGCACCGACTCCGATTTGCCGGGGATGAATATCTCCTCCTGCTGCTTGGCCAGCGACACCACCGGCACAATGTGCAACAAGTCAAATTGCTTCAGCACATCCACAGCCACGCCGAGCTGGCCTTTGCCCCCGTCGATGATGATAAGGTCGGGCAGCAGACGCCACGAGACATCATCTTTCCTGCCGTTCGGGGCGCGCTGACGGGGGGCGTCGCCAGTGCCGGCGGCGGGCTGGGCGGCATCCGATTTATCCTGCGCGTCCTTCCAGCGTTGCAGGCGCCGCGTCAGCGTCTGGCGCATCGACTCGAAGTCGTTCGGCCCGGCAATGCCGCGAATGTTAAAACGGCGGTAGTCGCTCTTGCGCGGCAGGCCATGCGCGAACACCACCATGCTGCCAACAATGGCCTCGCCCTGGGTGTTGCTGATGTCGTAGCACTCGATGCGGGCCGGCAGGCGCGGCAGTCCCAGGGCGTCCTGCAACTCGCGCAGCGTTTCCTCCTGGCGATGCGAGTCCTCCTCCCACTGCGCCTTCAGCGAGGCCAGCGTCACCGCCGCATTCTGCGCCGCCAGATCAACCAGGCCGGCGTCGGCTTCGCCGCGCGGCACGCGCAGTTGCACGTTGGCGCCGCGCTTGCGCTTCAACCAGCTTTCCAGGATCACCGCTTCATCGATCTGCGCGGGCAACAGCACCTCCGGCGGCACGTAGGCCGCTTCGCCGTAGAACTGCTGCAGGAACGAGTTGAGCACTTCCTTCTCGTCAGCCCCTTCCGCGCCGTCGAGCACGAAATACTCCTGGCCGAGCAGCTTGCCGCCCCGGATAAACAGCACTTCCACACACGTGTCGCCATCGTCGCGCGCGAAAGCGATCACATCCTGATCGGCGGTGGCGCTGCTGACAATGCGCTGCTTTTCGATCACATGCTGCACCGACTTGAGCTGGTCGCGGTACCACGCCGCGCGCTCGAATTGCAGATTTTCCGCCGCGCGATCCATGCGGCCCTGCAGATCGGTGATCACCTGATCGCTCCTGCCCTCCAGAAAATCGCACAGGCGCTGAATCGTGGCGCGGTATTCGGCCCGGTTCACCGCGCCGATGCACGGGCCGCTGCACAGCTTGATGTCGTAATACATGCAGGCGCGCCGGTCATGGCCGGTGATGACCCGGTCGCAATCCAGAAAGGGGAACATCCGGCGCAGCGCGTCGCGGGTGGCATACACCGCTTTGGTGTTGCTGAAGGGGCCGAAGTAGCGCGCGCCGTCGCGCTCCATGCGCCGCGTCACCTGCACCGTCGGGAAGTCATCCTGAAGCGTCACTTTCAGATAGGGATAGCGTTTGTCGTCTTTGAGCCGGATGTTGTAGCGCGGCTGATGGCGTTTAATCAGCTCGGCTTCCTGAATGAGCGCTTCGAGTTCGTTGCCGCGCACGACGAACTCGATGCGGGCGATGTCGCGCACGAGCCGCGCTGTCTTTGGCGAGGCGATCCAGGTCGCGGGATTGAAGTACGAACGGACACGATTGCGCAGATTGACCGCTTTGCCGACGTAGATGACACGCCCCTGGGCGTCATAGTACAGGTAGCAGCCCGGCTCAGCCGGCAGGTTGCGCACCGTTGCTTCCAGATGTTCGGGCACTGACATCGCAGCGCATTATAGGGGCGGCCTGCGACAAAAGGCGTTTCTCGCTGAAGAAACCTCCGGGCAATGCGGGGGTGTTGCCGCGCAACGCGCAACGCTTGTGCCGTTCGATTCTGGCGTAGAATCGCCAGGCTGAACAAGCATCCCAGGCGTGTGAACAGCGCGCCCGGCAACCGGTATCTTTTGAAGGAGTTTTCGTGTCCGAAGTAGAACTTGAAAATCTGGCCAACCTGCTGCCCAGGCGCATCGCCAGGCTGACCGAGCTGGCTTACAACCTGTGGTGGACGTGGCATCCCGAAATTCCCCGGCTTTTCCAGCGCATCGATCCCGCGCTATGGGAAAGGGTCTATCACAATCCGGTGAAGTTTCTGCGCCGTGTCGAGCGCGACGCCCTGCGCGCCGCCTACAACGACAAGCGATTTGCCACCCTGTACGATCGCTGCGTCAATGATTTCACCGAGTACATGAATCACCCGGCCACGTGGTTCGGGCAAACGCACATGCCCTGGCGCAAGCCGGTGGCCTATTTCTCATTTGAGTTCGGCCTGCACGAGTGCCTGCCCATGTACGCCGGCGGTCTGGGCGTGCTGGCCGGCGACCATCTCAAACAGGCCAGCGACCTGGGCATCCCCATGGTCGGCGTTGGCTTTCTCTACCTGCAAGGGTATTTCCGCCAGCGCATCACCGAGGATGGCTGGCAGGAGGCCGATTTCGCGCCGCTCGACTTTGCGGAGCTGCCGATCACGCGCATGACCGGCGCCGACAGGGAGCCGTTGCTGTTGCCCATCGAATTACCCAACCGGCTGATCTGGGCGCAGGTGTGGCGCGCGCAGGTCGGCCGGGTTCCTTTATACCTGCTGGACACCGACGTGCCCAGGAACACCTCGCGCGACCGCGAGCTGACCTACCGGCTGTACAACCCCGATCCGGACACGCGCATCGCGCAGGAAATTGTGCTGGGCATCGGCGGCGTGCGCGCGCTGCGGGCGCTGGGCATCGAACCAGGCGTGTGGCACTTGAACGAAGGGCACCCGGCGTTCGGCACGCTCGAACGCGCGCGCGAACTGGTCAAACAGGGCCTCACCTTCGAGCAGGCCCGGCGCGAGGTGCGCAAGACGACTGTCTTCACTACCCACACCCCTGTGCCGGCCGGCAACGATCAGTTCCCCCAGTGGCAGATCGACCGGCAACTGAGCGGATTCTGGACCGAGCTGGGCCTGGATCGCGAAGCGTTCATGAAGCTGGCCGACTCGAACGGCAGTTACAACATGACCGTGCTCGCCCTGCGCATGGCGGATCGATGCAACGCCGTCAGTGAACTGCATGGCGAGGTGTCGCGCAGAATGTGGAAGGATCTGGATGACGACGACAGCGCCCCGATCCGGCATATCACCAACGGCGTCCACACCACCACCTGGCTGTCGCGCCGGATGGGCCGGCTCTTCGACGAATACCTGGGGCCGGACTGGATCGAGCGGATCGACGATCCATCCATCTGGGCGCAGGTGCACGACATCCCGGACGAGCGCCTGTGGGCAGTGCACAAACACTACAAGCGCCGCCTGGCCAGCTTCATGCAGGAGCGCGCGCGCAGCAAGTGGGTCACGCACAGCCAGCACCCGGTGCAAACCATCGCCAGCGGTGTGCTGATTAACCCCAACGCGCTGACAATCGGTTTTGCGCGGCGATTTGCAACGTACAAGCGCGCCTCGCTGATCCTGCGCGATGTGAAGCGGCTGCTGAACATCATCAACAATCCATATATGCCGGTTCAGATCCTGTTCGCCGGCAAAGCGCATCCAAACGACGAGCCGGGCAAGCGGTTGATTCAGGAGCTGTACCGGCAGGTGAAAAACGCCGACACCGCCGGCCGGCTGGTGTTCATCGAAGACTATGACATGTACGTGGCGCGCCAGCTGGTGCAGGGTGTCGATGTGTGGATGAACACGCCGCGCCGGCCCTACGAAGCCAGCGGCACCAGCGGCATGAAAGCCGCGCTCAACGGCGCGCTCAACTTCAGTGTGCTGGATGGCTGGTGGCGCGAAGCCTGGAACGGCAAAAACGGCTGGGCCATCGGCAACGAGCGCGAGTTCGCGTCCGCCGAAGAACAGGATGCCGCCGATGTCGAGTCGCTCTATTCGACGCTGGAGAACGAGATCGTGCCGCTGTACTATCGAACGGACGAGAACAACATTCCCCACCAGTGGATTCAGCGGGTGAAAGAGTCCATCGCCACGTGCGCGCCGCGCTTCTCCACCATGCGCATGCTCAAGCAGTACATGGGCGAGATGTACGATCCGCTTGCGGCCAATGTCAGCGGGCTGAACGGCGCAATGGCGCCGGAGCGCGCTCAGACCTGAAGGCCGGCCAGAAACTCATCGATCCTGGCAATCACTGTCTCCGGGCTGTCGAACTGAACCAGTTCGCCGCACCCTTTCAGATGGTGAATCCGCCAGTTGGGCCGGCGGCGCAGTTCGTCCACACGATGATACTGCGCCGTCGGCCCGTCTCCATACAGCATCAGCACAGGCTTGTCGAGCGCGCGGTACACGTCGAAGATTCCCGGCGTGAACAGCTTGCCGGCCAGGAAGTAGAACGGGGCGCGCTCGGCGCCGGGCTGATGGCTGGTGATGTAGGCGTAGTCGCACAGGTCGCGGTCGAATCCCTTGCGCTGGCTGAGAGACAGGAACAGCCGCGTGCTCGGTCTCGATGTGACGAGGTCGAACAGCGGGCGACTCCAGATGGGGACACGTAAAAACTGGTGCAACGCCTCACTGGGTTGGATCGACTCCGAGCGCCGGCTCATGCCGGTGGGCGACAGGAAAATGAGCGCGCGATAGAGTTCGCCGCGCGCCATGGCGGCCTGGGCAAGAAACTCGGCTGAAAGCGACAGCGCAACCACATCCGCCGGCCCGCCAACCACCTCGGCCACAAACTGGTTGATGACATCGCGGTAGAGCTGGGGAGAATAAGCGATATCGCGCCGGTCGCTGAACCCGAAGCCAGGCAGGTCGATGGCATACACGCGCCGGCTGGATGCGTAGTGCTCGAACAGGGGGCGCACCTCGGCGCTCGACGGCGCAGCGTTGACGCTGTGCACAAACACCATCGGCGTTATTGCGCGAACGCCGGCGGCGGACGCCCCGGCCGCGTAATACGCCACTGTGCCGGCCTGACTTTCAAAGCTCTTCAACTCGCCATCCAGCGCGGCGGTCATCGGGATGTCATGAAAGATGTTGCGGCGACTGTGCGCAATCCAGGCCAGTCCCGCGCCAAGCACGGCCAGCAGGCCGGTGGTCGTGACGATTGGCGCGATGACGTTTGCGCGTCCCGGCGTGTTCTTCATGTGGCAAACTCTACACCATCCAGAAAAGGTCGGCAACCGCGCAGAGATGTCTGGCCGGATGCCGGCGCAGTTCGCCTTAGAATACTCATGTCACGCAGCCGGCGCGCCGCCGCAAACCGAATGCGCCGGCCGGCGCGACACACCAGTCTGCCATGCCGAATCAGTTTATGAGCCGCGTATTTCACAGACAGCCTTTGTTCGCGCTTGCGCTGGCCGCCGTCCTGTGCGCGTGCAGCGCGCCGGCCAATCCCCCATCGCCAGAGGCGCTGCGCCCGCTGCCGGTCACATATCTCGTGCCCAGCCCCACGCCGATTCCCAGCGCCACGCCGATACCGACGCCGACGCCGATTCCCATCCGCACGATCTGGATCGACCCGGCCCTGCCCGAAAGTATGCGGCAACCCCTGGCCGGCGCGGTCAACGCGCTGATCGCGCAACAGCCCGATGGCGCAGTGATCCAGATGAGCGACAGCCCGGACGCCGACGTGCGCCTGCGGGCAGCGCGCCCCGGCGAGGCCATCGAAGCAGCGCCGATGTTGACGCGCGTGTTCGCAGTCGTGGCGCCGTTTCCCACCGTGCCGGATTCAATCTCGTTCGATGCGCTGGCTGCGCTGTGGGCCGGCGACGCCGGCGCGCTGCCGGAGTTCAGCGCGCAAACTGCGCTCTACGTTGACGCCGAGATGCAGGCCGCGCTCACGCTGCTGCTTGGGCCGGCCGGCGACGCTGCGCCGGTGCAGATCGTGGACGAGCCGGCGCTGATCGACGCCGCCTGGGAGGCGCGCCCGGCCGCCATCGCCATCGTGCCTTTTGACCGGCTCGACCCGCGCTGGAAGCTGCTGTGGCTCGACAGCGCGGATCACGCCGGCATGAACCTGTTCGACAAAAGCCTCGACGCGGCAGCCTACCCCCTTGCCTTGCGCGTAGTGGCCGAGGGAGATGCGACACTGGCCGGGTATTTGCCGGCCATCACCAACCGCGACGTGAATAAACTGGCCATCGTCGCCATGACCGGCGTGACGGCGCTGGTGCGCGGCACCGCCGTGCAAATGGAGCGCAAGGGCATCACCTACCCCGCCGAAGCGATTGTGGACTGGCTGGTCAGCGCCGATGTCACCCACATCAGCAACGAGGTGTCGTTCTGGGCCGACTGTCCCTTCCCCACCTTCAACGATGGCGTGAGCATGTGCTCGAACCCGAAGTACATCGAACTGCTCAAGTACGTCGGCGCAGACATCATCGAACTGTCGGGCAATCACCTGTGGGACAAGGGGTGGATTCATCTTTCCACCACGCTGCAGATGTACGACGAACTGGGCTGGCCATATTTCGCCGGCGGGCGCACCTTCGACGAGGCGCTGCGGCCGGTCACCATGACCGTCAACGGCAACCGCCTGGCGTTCATCGGCTGCAACTGGTTCGGCGCGAACTGGGCGACCGACACGCTGCCCGGCTCGGCGCGCTGCGGCTCGAACAGCCCGCGCGATCTGGACTTGATCGAGCCGATCATTCGCCAACTGGCGGATGAGGGGTACCTGGTGATTGCCACACTGCAATACGAGGAGTATTACTTCTACCAGCCCACGCCCCGACAGGCGCGCGACTTCATGGCCCTGCGCGACGCCGGCGCAGTCGTCGTCAACGGCAGCCAGGGCCACCACGCCCAGGGCTTCAACGTGACGGCGCAGGGCTTCATCCGCTACGGCACCGGCAACCTGTTCTTCGGCGACCAGTTTGAATACGGCGCGCACCAGACGATGGTTGACCGGCACGCCTTCTACGATGGGCGCTATCTGGGCGTGGACGTGCGCACGGCGTTCATCGAGGATTACGCGAAGCCCGTGCCGATGACGCCCGAAGCGCGCGCCGAGTTCCTGCGCACACTGATCGAGGCCAGCGGCTACTGAGCCGGCAGATGTCATGCGCGCTGTCGCGCCAATACTGAGTCGAGCAACCCAAAATAAGCGCCGATCAGCATGAAGGTGTTGGCGACGTAAAGATTGTCCACCAGATGATGGACGCTGAGGTGCGCCCATGCGCCGATCAATCCCACCGCCAGCCAGGGGCCTGAGGTGGATCGGTCGCCGCGCGCTGCCAGCGACAGCGTGCGCGTGATGACGATGAACCACAACAGCGCATAAGCCGCCAGGCCGAGCAGGCCGGTCTCGGCCCACACGTTGAGGTAGTAGTTGTGCGCGTGACCGAGCGGGTTCGGCCACTTCATCGCGCGGTACTGGTCGTAGGCGGCCGGATAGTTGCCGAATCCAACGCCAAGCCAGGGGCGCTCGACGATCATGTTTTGCGCTGCCTGCCAGTGCGCCAGACGCTCGATCACCGCGTAGTTGGCGTCGTTGACATTGACGCCGCGCACGTCGAACGAGCTGAACTGCTGGGTGAAGTCGGTCAAGCGGGCGCGAATGGATTCGGGCAACAGGCCGGCTGCGTTCAATGCGAGCGCGAGCAGGCCGGCTGCCAGCAGCGCCGCCAGCGACAGCGCCGGCCGGCGCAGCGCCATCATCAGCACAACGACACCCGCCGCCGCAGCGCCGAGCCACGCGCCGCGCGACCACGACAACACCAGCGCCATCAGCGCCAGCGCCGCCACACCCGCCGCCGCCCAATACGCACTACGCAACACGGAATACGCACCACGCGATACGCCATACGCACGACGCACTACGCCATACACCCCGCCCAGCGCAATCCCCAGCGCCACCGGCCAGATCAGGCCCATGTACCCGCCGAAGGGATTGGGCTGCTCGAACGTGCCATAGGCGCGATAAAAGCGCCCGCCCAGAATGGCGAACTCAGCCGGCCCCTCGCCGCGCAGGCCAAACTGGTAGATGCCCAGGCCGGCCTGAAACACCCCCGACACGAGAATCGCGCCGACGATCAGGCCGAGTTTGCGCCGGTCGGTTTGGGTCGAGACGAGCAGGTAGATCAGCAACACCTCGACCCATTTCAACGTCTCGCGCGCCCACAGATCAAACGACGAGGCGGCAAAGAACGAGAGGCCGGCGACGGCGATGAAGATCATCAACCCCACGGCGATGCCCCGGCGCGCGGTGCTCACATCCAGCCGGCGCAGATAAAGCGCGCGCAGCCCCCACGCCGCGACGGTGACGGCCAGCATAAGCTGCCCGCTGTCCACCGGCAGGCGCAGCATGATATTTTCGAGCGGCGCGAACGGGGCGATGACCAGCGTAATGCCCAGGCCGATGACCGGCTCGGCCAACGTGAGGCCAACGGCAATCAGCGCCAGGGCCGCCACGCCGGCGAGCGCAAGCTGCGGAAGCGGCAGGGCGGCAATTGCCACGCCGGCCAGCAGCGCGACAAGCAACATTACCAGCGCATAGGCGCGCGCGGGTGGAAAGGCCGGCCAGAAAGAGAACATGGATCGCGCGCTGCGCGTTGTCACGCCGCCGGCTTCTGCTTGACCAGCAGACTCCACATGCCGCGCTGAACCACTTCGTCGCGCTGATTCCTGACCGCCACCTTGAACACCACGCGCCCATTGCGCAGACGCGGGAAGGCTTTCGTCTCGGCCACCTCAGCCTCGACGCGAATGGTGTCGCCGGCGAAAATGGGCGCGGTAAACTCCCATTCCAGGCTGCGGAACACGTCCACCGTGCCGATCAGAAAGCCCATTTGAAAAGCCAGCCCGCTCGCCACGCTGAGACCCAGCAGGCCATGCGCGATGCGCCTGCCGAAGTGCTGCGTGGCGGCGTAGGTCTCGCTGGTGTGAATCTCGTTGTAGTCGCCCGACAGGCCGGCGAACATCACAATGTCCGTCTCGGTGATGGTGCGCGTGGGCGAGACAGCTACATCGCCCACCCCGAACTCCTCAAAGTACAAGCCGTGCAGTGAAGTCAGTGCCATGCGATGATTGTACCGGCTTGTGCATCGGGCAAGCCCGGCGGCTTGCCCTACATCATCTGCGGCGTGCGCAACACCACAATCATCTGATCGTCCGCGTCGCCGTTGTCCAGCGGGGGCGGCGGGAGGCGCATGTCGCCATACCACCACGCAGCCTCGTATGCGCCGGACAGATCGACCAGGGCGCGAAACTCCTGCGCCAGATACCAGCGGTGCGGGTGATGGCTCTCGATGGTGTATTCCGGCCGGCCCGGTTCGCGCACGGTCAGCCGGCTGGTCACCTGCCAGACCTGACTGAACCAGTCATACGGGTCATCGGCTGCGCCAAAGAGCACATCGACCTCCAGATCGCCATCGCGGGCCGTCCAGGTATTGGGCAGCGTGTCGCGGCCCAGCCAGGCCGGGTGCGCCATCTCCAGCACAAAGATACCACCGGGCAACAGGTTGCGCGCCACAGCCCGCAGATGCGCCACCACCTGCTCGTTGGTTGTCAGGTGCGTGACGCTCTCCATCAGATTGGCCGCCAGCGCCACCGGGGCCGGCAGGTCGAAATCGCACATATCGGCTGCCACTGTGCGCAGGATAAGGCCATCGCGGCAGGCAGCGTCAGCGGCATAGGCCAGCATGTCGCCGGATAAATCGAGGCCGGTGGCCGACCAGCCGCGCCGCGCAAACTCGCGCGCATGGCGCGCCGGGCCGCATCCCAGTTCCAGAAATGCGCGGGGATCATGAACCGGGGATGCGCCATGCTGAACCTGGGGCACAGGCAGAGCAGTAGATACCCTGCCGTGAGCGCGCAGACACCATTCCAAAAAGTCGCACTCGGCGGCGAAGTCGCGGTCGCCAAAGGCGACATCATAGGCGCGGGCGTGACGATAGAATTCGGGGGAACTCATGCGGAAGCAGCCGGGAGGGATTCATGGAAACCGGCAACAATATGCGCCTGATCCTCCAACAACCCAATCCCTGTATCCATTGGCGCATATTATAGAACTGGACATTCATAGACCTCGCGGGTCTTAAAAACCCGCGAAGTCTATAATTCCACCTCGAAAAGAATCGTGACTCCGGGCAAACTTATCGTCAAAGTTGGCACCAGCACCCTCACAGCCGGCACGCAGCGGCTCAACCGCCGGCGCATGCTGTCCATCGCGCAGCAAATCGTCGACGTGCGTGAGAAGGGCACAGAGGTGATTCTGGTCACGTCGGGGGCTATCGCAGCCGGCCGCGAGCGCATGGGCCGCGAGCAGGTCGGGCGCGTCAACGGCGCCAAATCGCTCCCCGCCAAACAAATGCTGGCAGCCGTCGGGCAGGCGCATCTGATGCTGGCCTGGGAGCAGGTTTTCGGCATGTTCGACGCGCAGGTTGGCCAGGTGTTGCTGACGCGGGCCGATTTGAGCGACCGCCGGCGCTACCTGAACGCGCGCGACGCGCTCAACGCCATCCTGGCCTGGCGCGTCGTGCCCATCGTCAACGAAAACGACGCCGTAGCCACCGAGGAAATCCGCGTGGGCGACAATGACACGCTCTCGGCGCTGGTCGCCAACGTCGTCAACGCCGACCTGCTGTTGATCCTCAGCGACATCGCCGGCCTCTACACCGCCGATCCGCGCCAGGACCCCTCCGCCACCCTGATCCGCGAAGTGGCGCAGATCGACGACACGCTGTGGGCGATGGCCGGCGCATCTCGCAGCGGGCTGGGCGTGGGCGGCATGAGCACCAAACTGCGGGCGGCTGAACTGGCCACGCGGTCGGGCACGGTCATGATCATCGCCGACGGCGCCCGGCCAAACGTGATTGTGGATGCCGTGGCAGGCGTGTCTGTGGGCACGCGCTTCGCAGCTACCAGCACCAAACTCGAGAGCCGCAAACGCTGGATTCTGTCCGAGCGCGCGTCGGGCAGCGTCATCGTGGACGAGGGCGCAGCCGGCGCTGTGCGCAGCGGGCGCAGCCTGCTGCCGGTCGGCGTGCGCGAAGTGCATGGCGAATTCGATCGCGGCGAGGCCGTGCTGGTGAAAGACCCGCGCGGACACACCATCGCTCAGGGCATTACCCGCTACAACGCTGCCGAGGCTGCGCTGCTGATCGGCCGGCAATCTTCAGAGATCGAAACCGTCCTCGGTTATGAATCTGCGCCGATGCTGATTCATGCCGACGACATGGTTGTGATCGCCTCGCTCCCGTCTGCGCGTGACAACGAGAGGAATTGACCTTCCCGCAGGGTGGGAACCTGCGGCAGGGCCGGCTTTGCCGCGTGTAGCGCGCGGATTTATCCCGCGCTCGCTGCGCGCGCTCAACGGCTCGGATTGCCCCTGCTGGGAAATGCACCCGGATAAATCCACACACCACGCGTGGCGTACAATCGGCCCCATGCGCACGCCAGCCGGCAAAGAGTGCAAATACTACTTCGAAGATCATTTTCGCGGCCGCGAAAAACAGGAATGCCGATTGCTTCAACGCAACCCGCAGGGCGGCCGGTGGAAGCCGGCGCATTGCCGCGACTGCCCTGTGCCAGATATCGTCCGGCAGAACGCCTGCCCCAACATGGCGCTGGAGGGGCGCGTGCACAAATCACTGCTGGGCTTGCGCGAGCAGATCAGGGTGTACGCCGTGTGCACATCCACTTTGCGCGAGGTGGCGAATCCCGCCATCGGCTGCGGCGAGTGCCATCTGCATCGCCCCGGCGCGCAGATTCTGAAGTGAGCGGCGCCCGAACGCCATGCGCGTGATCTATAGCGACAAACACCGACTGCACAACCCGGCCCTCGAATACTGGGAAGGCGAACTGCTGCCGTTCTACGAGTGCCCGCGCCGCGCCGAGATCATCCTGGCTGCGGCGCAGGCGGCCGGATCAGGCCCCGTGACGCCGCCCGACGATTTCGGACTCGGCCCGATCCTGGCTGTGCATGACGCTGAATACACGCGCTATCTGGAGCGCGCTTACGACAACTGGGTGACGAGCGGGCGCAACCCCAATGGCGTGCACCCGGACACCTTCGCCGCGCGGGGCATGACACATCGCCCCACTGACCTCGCGTCTCAGGCCGGCTACTACAGCCACGATGTGACCACCATCATCACCCGAGGCACGTGGGAAGCGGCATACGCCGCCGCGCAGTGCGCGCTGACAGCGGCCCGGCATGTTGCCGGCGGAGACCATTCGGCATTCGCGGTGTGCCGGCCGCCAGGCCATCACGCGCACACCGATCTGAGCGCCGGCTATTGCTTCCTCAACAACGCGGTCATTGCTGCGCAATGGCTGATCGACTCGGCAGTGTCGCCTGTGTCGGGCGCGCCAAACACCGTCGCCTCGGCAGTGCCGCCTGCTCGACATCGACTTCCACCACGGCAACGGCTCGCAACAGATTTTCTACACGCGGCGCGATGTGTTCTACGTGTCCCTGCACGCCGACCCCAACCGCCACTACCCTTACTTCCTGGGAACAAGCGACGAGCGAGGCGCGGGCGACGGGCTGGGATTCAACCTCAACTTTCCGCTGGCGCGTGGCGTGACAGACGACGCCTACCTGGAAAAGCTGAACGAGGCCTGCGCGCGGATCAAAGACTATGCGCCGGCCTGGCTGGTGGTGTCGCTGGGTGTGGACACGTTTGGCGGCGACCCGATCGCGGACTTTGCGTTGACCGGCCGGGCATATCCGCGCATCGGAGCCTGCATCGCGCAACTGAATCGGCCCACGGTGTTTATCATGGAGGGCGGCTACGCCATCGATCAACTCGGAGACAACGTCGCCGGCGTGTTGACAGGCTTTCTCGCGGCGACAGAATCGCCGGCATCAGGTTGACCGGCGCGCAGCGGCCAGCCATTGGAGACAAGTCGCACAATCACAAGAGATACAGGAGTTCACAGTGTCACAGGCAGATTTGAAGGGCAAATGGGCGTTGATTCTGGGGGCCTCGAGCGGCTTCGGGGCGGCCACCGCGCTGGAACTGGCGCGCAACGGCGTGAACATCTTCGGGCTGCATCTGGATCGCGGCGCCGCGCTGGAGAGTGTGAAAAAGCTGGTGGCCGAGATCGAAAGCCACGGCGTGCGCGCGATCTACATGAACGCCAACATCGCCAACGATGAGAAGCGCGCCGACGCCATCAGCAGGATCAAGTCCACGCTTGCCGAAGACGCCGCCGGCCCGCAAACCGTGCACATCGTCATGCACTCCGTCGCGTTTGGTTCATTGCTGCCGTTCATCAGCGATGACCCGTCCAAAGGGCTGTCCAGGGCGCAGATGGAAATGACGCTCGATGTGATGGCGAACAGCCTGGTGTACTGGGCGCAGGACTTGTGGCGCGCCGGCCTGCTGGGTCGCGGCAGCCGCGTGTTCAGCATGACCAGCGCCGGCAGTGTGCAGGTGTTCGAGACCTATGGCGCCGTGTCGGCGGCCAAGTCGGCCCTCGAGTCGCACACGCGCCAGCTCGCGCTGGAACTGGGCAGGCACGGCGTGCTGGTCAACTGCATCATGGCCGGCGTCACCGACACGCCGGCGCTGCGCAAGATCCCCGGCAACGACAAACTGATCGAAGGCGCGTTGCGACGCAATCCCAGCGGCCGGCTGACTACCACCGACGACATCGCCAAAACCATTCGCGCGCTGTCCGATCCCGATGTGGCCTGGATCAACGGCGCGGTCATCGTGGTCGATGGCGGCGAGCTGATCTCCGGCTGATTGATTGTCAGCGCCTACGCCAGGCGCTGATCGCACGCAGCGCGCACGCCGCAGGTTGCGCAACGCGCCGGGGCTTCATGGCTGCGGGCCGGCCCGTATGGCAGAGCGGCGTCGCGCTGCAACGCGCCCAGCCATTGCAGAAGCTGCGCCTCAAGCCGGGGCGTGTAATCGACTGCGAACTGCCGGTCTGCGTATTGGATGATGCCGTAGGCCGGCCTTGCGCCCAGCGTCTCCTCCACCAGCAGGCAATAGGCCGCCAGTTGCAGCACGTGCCCCTCGCGCGGTTGCGCCGGCGCCGCGCCGGATTTCACCTCGACCGGAATGATCGCCCCATCCTCCGCGCGCACGAGATAGTCCGGCTTGCCGACCAACTGGTAACGCGCAGCATACAGCGGCTGCTCGTTGCGCCGCCAGGCCCCGGCGTCGGAGTAGATCACGCGGCCTGCAGGCAGGCCGGCGCGCTGTCGCAGGCGGGCAGACAGCCACCATAGCGCCAGTGCCGCCGCGATCAACAGCGCAATCAGCCAGAGCGACATATACGGCCAGATGAAGGGTTACTTAGGGTTACTTAGAGCGGCGCGGGAAAGCCGCCCACAGCGCGCCCAGGAAGAACAGCGCCACAAACGCCCACAATCCCAGCCCGCTCCAGCCGGCCAGCAGGCCAATAATCAGGGGCAGCCAGAGAAAAATCAGCAGCACGCCCAGCGCAGTCATCGCCCACGGCCACGCCTCAGACAAACGTCCCTGCGTGAGCATGGCCAGAATGTCCGCCGTGGACTTCTCGCCGTAGAACGAGAAGCCGCGCTTCACCCCGCTGAAGAAATCCACCTGCACAGAAACGCCCTCTTCAGTGACTTCCACGCTGCGCTCTGTCTCTGCTCCCTGCGAGGCCGTTGTCTCAGTGCTCAACTCGCCGCGCCGCCCGATAATAGCGACGCCGATGATGATCATCGCAATCGACACAAGCAGTCCAAGAATTGCCACAGCCATAGAAAAGCAACCTCCAGATTAATTCATGTGACGGCGATGGTATATCCGCCGTCAATGACAATCACCTGACCACGAATCATGTTTGCCTCCGGGCTGCACAGAAAAGCCACCAGATTGGCGACATCCTGCGCCGTGACGATGCGCCCGGCCGGCGTGCGCGCGATCGCGCCCTGCACCATCACGTCGCGGCCCAGTCGGAAGTAGTCCAGCGCGTCGGTGTCGATGATGCCGGGCGAGACCGCGTTGACCACGATATTGTGCCGGGCAAACTCGACAGCGCAGTAGCGCGTGATGGCCTCCAGCGCCGCTTTGGACGCGCCGATCACCGCGTAGTCGGGCAGCGTGCGCAGACTGCCCATGCTGCTGATGTTGACAATGGCCCCGCCGCCGCGCTTTTGCATGAGCGGCACAGCCTGCTGCGAGGCGAACAGCGCCGCGCGCGCATTGATGTTCATCGTCCAGTCCCAGCCTTTGACTTTCTGCTCGAGGATGGGCCGGGCATAGCCGGAAGCGGCGTTGTTCACCAGGATATCGAGGCCGCCAAAGTGCTGGTCGATCTCGGCAAAGAGACGCTCGATATTGTCCGGCTCGCCGATGTCGGCCCGCACGATCAGGACGCGCCGGCCCAGCGCCTCGATCTCGCGCGCGGTCTCTTCGGCGGCGGTGCGTTTGCGCAGATAGTTGATGACGATGTCTGCCCCCAGCCGGGCCAGATGGAGCGCGGTGGCCTTGCCCACCCCGCGCCCGCTGCCGGTAATCAGGGCGATTTTGTTGGTGAAGTCGTATGCCATGGGAGTAGGAAGTAGGAAGTAGCCAGTAGTCAGTGGTCAGTGGTCAGTAGCCAGAGGTGTCAGGCGAATGGGTTTGAAGAAGGCGGGTGAAAAGTCGGCGATGCAGTTGGGGCCAAGGCGCTCGAGTTCGTCCTGGGCGGCGCGCGCGTCACGGCGCAACTGCGCCACATCCACGCCCTGGCACACATCCGGCAGCGCGACCAGGTATTGCCAGGCGCGCTGGAACATCTTGCGCGCGCCGGCGTAATTGCGGCGCTGAATCTGATAGTACGCCACGCCCACCTGCAGGATGCCCTGATAGAGCTGGCGCACCGGCCCGGCCTCAGCGCGCCAGGCCGCTTCAAGTGTCTCGTGCTGCTCGTAGTACGCCCCGGCGTTGAACTCGTGGATGCCGCGCGCGGCCAGTTCGGGCAGCGGGTCATCACACTGACGCAACAACTCTGCCGAGTCGTCGGCGCGGGCGTGTTTGCGAATCTGGCCGGCCATGTCGGCCTTGAACGCGCCGTTGCTGATGACGACCTCGCAGCCCAGCCGGCGCGCCTGATCCAGCGCGTCCGCGTCTTTGTGCGGGCCAAACGCCAAAACGGGAATGCGCCGCGTGGCCGGGCTGGTCTTTGCCTCCAGCGCCCAGCGCGCCCAGTCGAGGGCGCGCACGTTGAGATCGATCAGCAACAGCCTGGGCTGGCGCATGACCAGATACGCCACCACGTCGTCTGTCGGTGTCGCAAACGCCACATCGAAGCCGGCCTGCCGCGCCGCGCCTTCGATTGGCGCTTGAAAGAACACATCGTCCACCAGCGCCACAATCAGCGGCGCGGGCTGGTCATGGTGAGCAAGGCCGGCGTCTGACCTTATGGCCCCTGCCGGATTTCCAGTTCCATCCATTGTTCCTGCGTCACATCCACGTAAGCAAACTTGTAGGCGCTTGCGCTGCCCGACGCCGTAGCGCGATAGTTGTCGATCCACGCCACAAAACCCAGCGGCGTGCGGGGCGGGCGCGGCGCGCGCAGCACAATCTCGCCATCCACAGTAAACACGGCCTGGCCGGCGCGCCAGTCAAGCGCGTAGTCGTGCCAGGCCGTCATGTCCGCGTCCAATAACACCTCGCGCGCCTGAACGGTTGCGCGCGCCGCCGATAATACCAGCCCGGCCAACACGCGCCGGCGCAACATCCAGTTCAACACCGGGCTGCCCAGCTTCGTCAACAGACCGAATGCGCCGGCCACAGCGCGATTGGCGAACGGGTAACTGTTCAGCATGGCCGCCTTAAAACCGTGGCCGGGCGTGTCGCGCGCCACGCGCATATCCGATTCTGGCGAGCTGTAAAAGAACCACACGCTGCACGGCGGGTCGATCACACCGCCATCCTGCGTGAAGGGGTCGTTCCAGAAGCCAAAGCCGGCCGTGCCTTTCAGATCGTTCGAGGAGAAGCGCGCGCGCACTTCCAGCCGGCGCGGCGGAAGATGAAGAAAACGCCGCGCGCCGGCGGGGTCGCCGTAGTCATCGAGTTGCGAGTCGGCGTAAGCTGTGGCCGGCGTCGGCGGCAGGATCAGCCGGGCGCGCAAACCGTCGCGCTCGATCCGCCCGCCATTGACCAGATGCCGGCGCAAATGGATTGCGTTCACACCTCGATTATCATCATGCCATGCCGCGCGCGCCGGTCAGATGGAGTTTAGTCGCGTGGATAGAAGATACAACATCACAGCGTCACGGGTCATGTCATCCGTGAACGCCCCGATCCAGCCGCCGAGGTCGAACCGGCCGGCGCGATCTTCTTCGGGCCGGCCAGGTCCTTGCATCACACCGTCGAGCGATTGAAAAACAGCCCCGATCATCTTTCGCATGTCGAGACGACACCTTGTGTCTGCCGCAAAGCCGGGTACACTCGTTGCGATTGATGATTCACCCTGTCACCCTGTCACCCTGTCACCTTGTCATCCTGTCACCCTGTCACCTTGTCATCCTGTCACCCCGTCACCCTGTCACCCAAAGGAGACGCATGATTACACCGAACGGATGGAACACCTGGGACGTGCGACATTTGAACGCCGTTGTGCACCTGCCCAGCCGGCTGCGCGTCCTGTTCAGCCTGGTTGACCCGGCCACCGGCGACGTGAAGGAGGAGTTCGGCTGGCGCAACGAGACCCGCCGGCTCGGCCCGCACGCCACCGACGGCTCGTACTGCCAGCTCGACCTGCAATGGAACGAGGCCGTCATCTCGCTGGAGTACGCCGCCGAGGGCGACCGGCTGGTGTGTCGTGTGACGCCCGGCGCATCAGCCAGCAACCTGCTCCTGCAGATCAGCGTCGATGGGGCATGGGGCAGCCCGGCTGCCACCATCGCAGGCTGGCGTGTCGGCATCGGCCTGCGCGAAGGCGAGCTGCCCTGCCGCGTGCCGCTGAACAACGGGCCGGTCTTTGTGGAGGTTGCGCCGCGCGCGCTGGAAAGCGATGCAGCGGCGCTCTCGGATTTCATCGCGCGCCGGCGCGCGGCTTACACGCAGGCCGGCCTGCGCAGCGAGGGCTGGCTGGGCGAGGCCGCCGACGCGCTCACCCGCGTCATCGCCTGGAACACCATCTGGGAACCGCTCAAGGGGCGCATCTGCACGCCTGTCTCGCGCGACTGGTGCAAGGGGCCCTTCTTCGGCTCGTATGTGCTGTTCGACTGGGACACGTTTTTCTGCGCGGTCATGGCGCAACTCGAAGATCCCAATCTGGCCGGCGCCAATGCGCTCGCGATCCTTCAGGAAGTCACCCCGGCCGGCTTCGTGCCCAACTTCGGCTGCGAGTTCGGGCCGTCGGCCGATCGCTCGCAGCCGCCGGTGGGCGCGTACTGTGTGCTCAAGCTGCATCGGGCCGGCGCGCTCTCCAGCGCCCAACGCACGACCGAGCTGCTGGAGCGCGCCTTTCCAACGCTCGTGCGCTGGCACGCCTGGTGGATGCCCCACCGCGACGGCAATCGCGACGGACTCCTCGAATGGGGATCAGACCCGACGCCCGGCTATCACAAAGAGTGGCTGTGCAACACCATGCAGGCCGCCATGTACGAATCCGGGCTGGACAACAGTCCGATGTACGATGAGGCCGTCTTCAACCCGGACACGCACACGATGGAGCTGGCCGACGTGGGGCTGAACGCGCTGTATGCGCTGGACGCCTGGGCGCTCGGCGAGATCGCGCGCGAACTGGGTCAGCCCACCCTCAGCCAGAACTACGCCGCCGAATACGCCGAGATGGCCGAGCGCATCAACCGCGAGTTGTGGAGCGAGGAAGCCGGCATCTATCTGAACAAACACTGGGACGGGCGGTTGTCACCCCATCTGTCGCCCACCCTGTTCTACCCGCTGATCGCCGGCATCGCGCCGGCGGAACGCGCCGAGCGCATGGCGCGCGAACATTTGCTGAATGAACGCGAGTTCTGGGGCCGCTTTGTGCTGCCCAGCATCGCCCGCAGCGACCCCGGCTACGCCGGCAACGATTACTGGCGCGGCCGCATCTGGGGGCCGATGAACTTCCTGGTCAGCGAGGGCCTGCGACGCTACCGGCTGGATGACATCGCGCATCAATTCGCCCGGCGCAGCCTCGACCTGTTGCTTCAGGAATGGCGCGCCGAAGGGCATGTGCACGAGAACTACAACACCGACACCGGCGACGGCGACGACATGCCCAACTCCGACCCGCTGTACACATGGGGCGCGCTGCTGGGCTATGTGGCGATCCAGGAATTGATCGACTGCGAACCATGGGCCGGCTGGCGCTTTGGCAATCTGAGCAGCGAGTACGCTGCCATGCAGTGCGCGCGCGTCGGAAACGACAGGCTGGATGTGGAAAGCGACGAGGACGGATTGCGCGTCTGGCTGAACGGCGCGCCGCTGATTTACACAGACCGGCCGGCGCTTGTGACCAACTATCGGCGTGGGCGCGGGCAACTGACCTGCCACATACGAACAGAAAAGAGGCAACTGCTTAACGTGTCCTTCGGCAATTTTGCGTCTTTCAAGCCGGCGCAGGTGCGGCTGGGCAACGGGCCGGCTGAGATTCGCCATACCGATATAACCGGGATGCTTGACCTGAAAGTGGTTACGCCGGCTCGCATTCAGATTGAATTCTGAGCGACGCATTCTTCCTGTCAGACGGCGCAGAATGGTATAGTCGCCAGGCGACCAGATACAAGAAGGGGTATTCCAGGATGATTGCGCCTGCGCAACGCATGTCCGCCATCAAACCGTATGTGTTCGCCGGCCTGATCCGGCGCAAGGAAGAAGTCCGCGCCGCCGGCGTCGATGTGATCGCGCTCGATATCGGCTCGCCCGACCTGCCGCCCGGCGCGCACATTGTGAACGCGCTGACCGCCGCAGCGCGCGATCCGCACAAACACGGCTACGGCGGCTTCACCGGCACGCCGGCCTTTCGCAAAGCCTTCGCCGACTACTACGCCCGCCGCTTCGATATTGAACTGCACCCGGAAAAAGAGGTGTTGCCCCTGCTCGGCTCAAAAGAGGGCATCTACCACATGGCATTTGCCTACCTGAATCCGGGCGATGTGGCGCTGGTTCCCGACCCCGGCTACCCAGCCTACACGGGCGGCGCGCTGCTGGCCGGCGCGACCCCCTGGCCCATGCCGCTCACCCGCGAGCGCAACTGGCTGCCCGACTTCGACGCCATCCCCGCCGATGTGCTAGCCAGGGCGCGCCTGATGTGGCTGAACTACCCCAACAATCCCACTACCGCCGTCGCATCGCTCGCGTTCTTCGAGGAGGCGGTGGCGTTCTGCCGGCGGCACAACATTCTGCTGTGTCACGACAACCCCTACTGCGACAACGGCTACGACGGCTATGTGGCGCCCAGCGTGTTGCAGGCGCCGGGCGCAAAAGACGTGGCGGTGGAGTTCGCCTCGCTCTCCAAAAGCCACAACATGGCCGGCATGCGCGTGGGCGTGTTGATGGGCAACGCCGAAGTGATCAAAACCGTCGGCACGTTGAAGACCAACGCCGACTCCGGCCCCTATCTCGGCATCCAGGAAGCCACCCTTGCCGCGCTGAGCGGAGATCAAAGCTGGCGGCACGAAGTTCAGGAAGCGTATCGCGGGCGCCGCGATCTGGTCGTGCAGGGGCTGCGCGCGATGGGCTGCCAGGTCGATGCGCCGCAGGCGACCATCTACGTGTGGGCCGGCATTCCCGCCGGCTTCAACAGCAGCGCCGAGTGGGCCGAGCACCTGCTGGTCAACAAAGGCATCGTCGTCACGCCGGGCACGGCCTTCGGCGCGCATGGCGAAGGCTATGTGCGCATCTCCCTCGGCGCGCCGACTGAACGCATCAGGCAGGCGCTGGACAGAATGATTGGCAATTGACGATTGAGCGATTGACGATTGACGATTGACGATTGACGATTGAGCGATTGACGGTTGCCAGGCCGCGCAAATACGCAGTACGCAACACGCAATACGCAACACGCAACACGCAATACGCAACACGCAACACGCAACACGCAATACGCAACACGCAACACGCAATACGCAACACGCCCATGACAACCACAGACAGCCCGCCCACGCCAGCGCCGGCGCAACTGCGACAACTGATCGTCGCGCACTTCGACCTCGACGAAATCGAGTCGATCTGCTTTGATCTGGGCATCGACTACGACAGCCTGCCAGGACAGGGCAAGCTGAAGAAAGTGGTCGAGCTGATCGAGCATTGCGCGCGCAGCGGCCAGGTGGTCCGGCTGATCGACATATGCGCGCAACTGCGCCCGGCTGTCGAGCCGGCCTGGCAAACCCTGCGCGCAACCGCGACCAGCACCCCCACAGCGTTTCTGCCGCAGGAACCGCTGATCGAGCGCGCCGACGGCGCGCGCAGCCCGGCGTTGAATCTGCCCGCCGACCGCGCGCTGAAGCTGGGCTTTGCGCTGGGCGCGCTGATGGTGCTGCTAATCGCGTGCGGGTTCAGCGGCGGACTGGTGGCCGGCCGGTTCATCCAGTTCACCGGCGATCCGGTGCCCAGCGAGATTGCTGCCGGCATGCAAATGGCCAACGAGCTGGCGGCGATCGAGTCGCTGCCGGCCGGCGCGCAAAGCCGGCTGGAGGTGGACAACATCAAAGCCACCTCCTACGCCAATCTCTATCTCACCGGCCCCGACAGCCCCATCCAGCGCATCCATGCCCGCTTCCTCGACACATCGCAGACCTCGCTGAACATGACCGTCACGCTGCCCGTGCTGGGACAAAGACAGGTCGTTGCCGCTTACAATATCAGCGCGGATCAGGGCAGGCTGGTGCTCGGCACAGAGGCGGCCAGCGTGCGTCTGCTCGACACCGGCGGGCTGTTCGGATGGATCGCCATTCCCAACTTCATGCTCGAGCCGGTGACGCGCTTTATTCAAAGCCGGCTCGACGGGGCAGCCAAAATTGTGTCGATCGATCGCCTGAAGGTTGACCAGGGCCGCATCACGCTCTGGCTGACCAAGAAATAGGAGACATGCCAAAAAACAGAATTCATGTAGAGACGAAATCCGCTGTCCAACGCGCCTTCCTTGTGGGGGTTGAACTGACCGGCGAAGCATTCAGAGTCAGACACAGCCGGCTGACCCTCGATTCATCCATGTCCGAGCTGGCCTTGTTGTGCGAGACGGCCGGCCTGGACGTGGTAGGCGAAACTACCCAGACCCTCGACACCCCCAATCCCAACACCTTCATCGGCCCCGGCAAGGTCGAAGAACTCGTCGCCTGGCGCAACGCCACCGACTACAACGTGGTGGTGTTCGACGAAGAACTGTCGCCGCGCCATCAGCGCGAGCTGGAAGAGGCGCTCGGCGAACAGGTCATGGTGCTGGACCGCACCGGCCTGATCCTTGACATCTTTGCCCAACACGCCCGCACGCGCGAAGGCGCATTGCAGGTGGAACTGGCGCAGTATCAATACCGCCTGCCACGCCTGACCCGGCAATGGACACACCTGGCGCGGCAGGCGGGCGGCGGGGCCGGGCGCAGCGGCACCGGCGGCGTGGGCCTGCGCGGCCCCGGCGAGACGCAGTTGGAAATCGACCGGCGGCGCATCCGCGAGCACATCGCCCGCCTGAAGCGACAACTGGAGGATGTGCGCGCCCAGCGCGCGCAACATCGCGCCCAGCGCAAGCGCAACGCCGTGCCGGTGGTGGCCGTCGTCGGCTACACCAATGCCGGCAAGTCCACCCTGCTCAACGCCGTCGCCAGGGCCGACGTGCTGGCCGAGGACAAGCTGTTCGCCACGCTCGACCCCACCACGCGCCGCGTGCGGCTGCCGGGCGGGCACACCGTGCTGTTCACCGACACCGTCGGCTTCATTCAGAAACTGCCCACCGATCTGGTAGCCGCCTTTCGCGCCACACTGGAGGAGATCACCGAAGCGGACGCGCTGCTGCACGTGGTGGACATCACGCACCCCAACGCCATCGAGCAGGCGCAGACCGTGATGGACACGCTCGACGAGTTGAACGCCGGCAACAAGCCGATGGTGATCGCGCTCAACAAAGCGGACAAACTCGCGCCGGACGCGCTGGCGCAACGCATCAGGCCGGCCAGCAGCCGCTCCAGCTTTGCCATTCGCCGCTCCTCCCTGCTGGACGAAGGCATCCCCGTCTCAGCCTTGAAGGGCGAAGGCCTGGAAACCCTGCTGGCCGAAGTCGAAGATATGCTCTACGCGCGGCTGACCCCGATCACCGTGCGGCTGCCCTATCGCGCCGGCGACCTGATGGCCCTTTTCCGGCGCGAAGGCATGGTGGAGAGCGAGAGGGCTGAAGAACACGCCATGCTGCTCAGCGGTCGCCTGCCGGGCCGGCTGCTGTACGCCTTCGAGCCATACAGAGTTGCTCCTCAGACAAAACTCATACCCGTCTCAAACCCTTCTCTTATGGTGGAAGGTGAAAAAGACTGACAGCATGTCGCAGCAGCGCAAACTGCCGCGATGAACAGAAGTTGTTCACTACAAAGGAGCATAAGCATGGGCTGGTCGTTCAAAATTGCGGAAATCAGCGGGATTCCAATCCGCGTGCATGTCACTTTCTTTCTCATCCTGGTGCTCGGGGCGGTGCAGTGGGGCGGCATCACCGGCACGGCGGAAGGGGCCGTGTTCGGCATCGTGCTGATGCTGCTGTTGTTCACCTGCGTCACGTTGCACGAGCTGGGCCACAGCATTGCCGCGCGCGCGTTCGGCATTCCGGTGCGCGACATCACCCTTTTGCCGCTGGGCGGCGTGGCGCAGATCACCAAAAACCCGGAGAAGCCGGTTCACGAGTTGATCATCGCGGCCGCCGGCCCGCTGGTGAACGTTGTGATCGCCGGCGTCCTGTTTGTGGTGGTGGGCGCATCGCTGGCAACAACCATGCTGGACGGCCAGGGTCTGCTGCCGGGCGGGCTGAATCAGCCCTCGCTGGAGACGCTGCTGTTCTGGCTGATGGCGGCCAATATCACCCTGGTGCTGTTCAACCTGATTCCGGCCTTTCCGCTGGATGGCGGACGCATGTTGCGCGCGCTGCTGGCGATGGGGCTGGGCTACCCGCGCGCGACGCGCATCGCCAGCGCGATCGGCCAGGTCATCGCGATCGGTCTGGGCCTGTTCGGGTTCCTGACCGGCAACTTCATCCTGGTGCTGATTGCGGTGTTCATCTTCTTCGGCGCCGGCCAGGAAACGGCCATGGCCGAATCGAAGACGGTGCTGCGCACACGCCGGGTCGGCGACACGTACAACCGCCATGCCATCACCCTTTCTGTCGGCGACCGCGTGTCGCGTGTCGTGGACTACCTGCTCACCAGCTACCAGCCCGATTTTGCGGTGATGCAGGGCAGCCAGCCGCTTGGCATCATCACACGCGCCGACGTGTTGCGCAATCTGAACGAAGCGCCCAACGACGCATACGTGACGGAGATCATGCGGCGCGACTTTCTGAAAGTGGAATGCGCGAAGCCGCTGGATGAAGTGCAACAGATGATGGCCGAGCACAATCAGCGTGTCGTCGCGGTGTACGACGGCGATCATTTCCTGGGCCTGGTCAGCATCGAAGACATCAGCGAAGCCTTCACCGTGTTGTCTTTCCTGCAACGCCAGCAGCAGGCCCGCCTGGCGCGCGCCGGACGCTGAGGCCCCGCGCCAGACGCCACGCACTCAGGCCCGGATAGTCAAACTATCCGGGCCTGTTTATTTGCGCCGCTTTGCAAACAGGCAACCTGGGGTACAACTGATCCCAACTCAGCCACGATTCAGGACAGGAGAAAAGTCAGCATGAACATCCCGCTTTCAAACGGCAAGTTGCTCCCCATCGAAATGCACAAGATCAAGATCGTGCAGAAGACCAGTCTGCCGCCGGCCTCGCAGCGGCTCAGGGCGATCGAACAGGCCGGCTACAACACCTTTCTGCTGCGCACGCGGGATGTCTTTCTGGACATGCTGACCGACAGCGGCACCAATGCCATGAGCGACGCCCAGCTCTCGGCGATGATGGTGGCCGACGACGCCTACGCCGGCAGCGAAAGCTACTACCGGCTGGCCGACGCCGTCTCCGACGTGCTCGGATTTGAATACACCCTGCCGGTGCATCAGGGCCGCGCTGCCGAGCATTTGCTTGCCAAAACCTTCGTCAAGCCGGGCAGCATTGTGCTGATGAACTACCACTTCACGACCAGCAAGGCGCATGTCGAACTGGCCGGCGGCGCGGTGCTGGAAATCTTCGGCGACGAGGCGATGAACACGCACAGCGCAGACCCGTTCAAAGGCAACCTCGACATCCAGAAGTTCAGGGACGCCATCGCCAAATACGGCGCGGACAAGATCGCTTACGTGCGCATGGAGGCCACCACCAATCTGATCGGCGGCCAGCCGTTCTCCCTGGCCAACCTGCGCGAGGTCAAGGCAGTGGCGGCCGCGCATGGCATCCCGCTGGTGTATGACGCCAGCCTGATTTCCGAAAACGCCTGGTTCATCAGGCAGCGCGAGCCGGGTTACGCCGATCGCTCCATCCGCGACATCATGCGCGAGATGATGAGCCTGGTCGATATCGTGTACCTGTCGGGCCGCAAAAGCACCGCCGTGCGCGGCGGGCTGATCGCCACCAACAACAAATCCTACTATGATCGCATTCTGGTGTGGCTGCCGGTGTATGAAGGCTTCGCCACCTACGGCGGCATGTCCACAAAGGAAGTGGAGGCGATGGCAGTCGGGATGCGCGAAATGACCGATGAGACGGTGGCCGGCGCATCGGCCGATCTGATTCAGTATTTTGTCGATCGCATGGTGGAAGCCGGCATCCCGGCGGTAACGCCGGCCGGCGGGCTGGCCGGCCATGTGGACGCAAAGCGCTTTCTGCCGCACATTCCCCAGTCGCAATACCCCGCCGGCGCGCTGGCCGCCGCCATCTACATCGCTTCGGGCGTGCGCAGCATGGAGCGCGGCACCATCTCCACCGACCGCGACGCAAACGGCAATGACGTGCTGGCCGATCTGGAACTGGCGCGCCTGGCGCTGCCCCGCCGCACCTACACCCTGTCGCACGTCGAGTACACCGTCGATCGGTTGAAGTGGCTGTATCAGCGCCGCGACCTGGTGCAGGGCCTGACCTTTGTGGACGAGCCGCCGGTGCTGCGCTTTTTCTTTGGCCGGCTGACGCCGATCAACAACTGGGGCGCGCAACTCGCCGCCGCGTTCGAGGCCGACTTCGGGCCGCGCTATTGAACGGGCGTTCCGCCGAACGCCCCTGCCCGTTCCTATGATGGATCACGGGGCGTTCCACCGAACGCCCCTGCCTATTCCTATGATGGATCACGGGGCGTTCCGCCGAACGCCCCTACCGTTCCTACCATGATGGATCACAATCCTCTCCTTGTGCCCGGCGGATTTGTCGTCGGCTGCAACTACTGGGCCTCACACGCGGGCGCGGCCATGTGGCGCGACTGGCAACCCGATGTCGTGGCGCGCGATCTGGAGCGGTTGGCCGGCGCCGGCCTGCGCGTGTTGCGCGTCTTCCCCCTGTGGCCGGACTTCCAGCCTCTGACACAACTGGGCACCGGCTTCGGGCCGGTTGAGTTTCGCCACGGCGAAGCGGCGCTGCCCGATGACGAAGCTGGGCGCGCCGGCGTCTCGACCGTTGCCATGCAGCGATTCCGCGTCTTCGCCGACCTGGCCGAGCGGCAGGGGCTGAAGCTGATCGTGGGATTGATCACCGGCTGGATGAGCGGCCGGCTGTTCACACCGCCGGCGTTTGCCGGGCGCAATGTGCTCACCGATCCGGCGGCTCTGCTGTGGCAAACGCGCTTCGCGCGGCATTTTGTGCGCAGCTTCCGCGAGCACCCGGCCATTCTGGCCTGGGACCTGGGCAACGAGTGCAACTGCATGGGGCCGGCGACACGCGAGCAGGCGTGGGTATGGACTTCAGCCATCACCAACGCCATCCGTGCCGAAGACAACAGCCGGCCCATCGTGTCCGGAATGCACAGCCTGTCGCCCGCGCCGAATGCCGCCTGGCGCATCCAGGACCAGGGCGAGTTGACCGATGTGTTGACCACCCACCCCTACCCTTACTTCACGCCCTACTGCGATCAGGACCCGGTCAACACCATGCGCACGATCCTGCACTCGACCGCCGAGTCGCGCCTGTACGCCGACATCGGCAACCGGCCCTGCCTGATCGAAGAGATCGGCACGCTGGGGCCGATGGTGGCCGATGAGCGCACGGCCGGCGACTTCATCCGCGCCGCGTTGTTTTCGGGCTGGGCGCATGACTGCCATGGCTTGCTGTGGTGGTGCGCGTTCGACTTCGGCCACCTGTCACAGGCGCCCTATGACTGGGATGCTTATGAGCGAGAGCTGGGGCTGTTTCGCCTGGATGGGACGCCGAGGTCGGTTCTGGCTGAGATGTCTCAGTTCGTGCAGTTCCTACACAGCCTGCCTATGCGAAACCTGCCGCCGCGCCAGACCGACGCAGTGTGCATCCTCAGCGAAGGACAGGATCAATGGGCAGTCGCCTACAGCGCCTTTGTGCTCGCCAAACAAGCCGGCTTCGATATTGTCTTTCAGTACGCCGATCAGCCCCTGAAGGATGCACCGCTCTATCTGCTGCCCGGCGTCAGTGGGGGGCGCATTCTCTACCGCCGGCGCTGGCTGGAGCTGCTGGAGCGCGTGAAGGCCGGCGCCACGCTCTATGTGTCGCACGAGGACGGGATGCTCAGCCCGTTTACCGAGCCGTTCGGCCTGGACGTGCAGGATCGATCGCGCCGTAACGGGCCTTCGACCCTCACGTTCGACGCGCTGCCCGGCCGGCCTGTCTTCACCACGCGCGCGCCCATTCGCCTGCGCGTGAAGCCGGCGCGCGCCGATGTCGAAGTCCTCGCGCGCGAGGCGGACGGCAACCCTGTCTTCACCCGCGCGCCATACGGCAAGGGCGCGCTGTATTTTTTGTCGGCGCCGATCGAGCGCGAGTTGAGCCAAACGCCGGGCAGCTTCCATCTGCCCAATGCGCCAGCCCTATGGCAGATGTATCGCCACATCGCCCGGCCGGCGCTGGCCGGGCGCATCGCGGCCAAAGATCAACCGATGGTGGGCCTGACCGAACACGCGCTGGAAGATGGCCGGCGGGCGCTGGTGGTCATCAACTACAGCCCGCAAGCCATCTCGACCCGCCTGACGCTGGCCCAGGGATGGCGCATCGATGAAGTGTGGCGCGGGACATTGCCGGCCCAGCGCGCTGAGAATGCCGACATCGCATTGCCGGCCAACGACGCCTGCGTGTTCGTTGCTTCCGCTTCCGTCGTTCGTCATTCGTCCACTGACAGGATGTGACCCATGCCCAACACCATCCACACGGGCCGGCTGTCGGCCACCATCGCGCCCGAGACCGGCGCCAGCCTGGTCGCGTTCGAGATGCTACGCGGCGATCGCTGGCTGCCGTTGATGCGCCCCACCCCGCCCGATGCCGTGACACGCCGCGAGAGCGGGCAGATGGCCTCGTTCGTCATGCTGCCGTGGTCGAACCGCATCACGAACGCGCGCTTCATGTTCGAGGGGCGCGACTACAGCCTGCGCGCCAACACGCCGCAGGGCTTCGCCATTCACGGCGATGGCCGGCAGCGCCCCTGGCGCGTCATCGCGCAGCGCGACGACGCCATCACCTGCGCGCTCGACTCGCGCGACTTTCCCGACTACAACTTCCCGTTCCCGCTGTTGGCCGAGTTGCAGTACAGCCTGAGCGACGCGGCGCTGAACACGACGTTGACGTTGACGAACGTTGGGGATTGCGCCATGCCGGCCGGCTTCGGCTTCCATCCCTATTTCAATCGCGGCTTCGGCGCAAGCGACGCCGATGAAGCGCAATTGCAGATCAAGGTGGGCGGGGTGTATCCGCCGCTGCCGGGCATGGCCTCGCAGCCCGTGTCCGCTGCCGAGGCGTCAGACGACCGGCTGGCCGCGCTGGGCGGGCCGATGGCGCCGCTGCTGCCCGAACAGGATTTCAGCGCGTTGCAGACCGTCGGCGCGCGCGACATCGATCATTGCTTTGGCGGATGGGACGGGCGCGCGATCATCGCATACCCTTCAGCCGGACTGCGTTTGCGCTTTGAGTGTGACCCGATCTTCGGGCACGTGGTGATCTACACGCCGCCGGGCAAGCCGTTCTTCGCCGTCGAGCCGGTGACAATCGCCAACAATGGCTTCAATCTATATGCTGCCGGCCTGCCGGGCACGGGCGCGCAGGTGTTGCCGCCGGGCGCAGCGTTGCGCGGCCGGTTTTGCCTGCGCGTCGAGCAAAGCTGAGCGCGCAGCGCCGGCGAGACACCTACTGCTTTCGGCGGGGCGAAGGTCGTCTGGCGCTACGAGCCGGCTTGCGCCTGCTCGCAGCCGCGCGTTTGGCCTTTGCGCTCACCGCCACGTTGCGACGCGGCGCTTCGGACTTCTTAGCCGGCCCGGCGTCAGAATCCCCCTGCGAGTCACCCGGCGCGTCATCCGCCTCAATCGAAGAAGCCGGCGGCATGCCCATGCCCATGTCGTCATCGTCCATGCCGGGCGGAGGCTCGCCGAACACATCGCCCATGCTTTCTTCGATCTTCTCCGGGTCTTCGCCTTTCTCCAGCCGGCCCACCACCTCGTCGAACTCCGGCCCCATGTTCTCGCCGGTCTCGGCGGCCATCCTGCGCAGGAAGCGGCCCAGCGAGCGCGGGTCGTTCTCGTCCAGCCCTTCCAGGCCAGGCATATCCATGTCATCGGCGTCTGCGCCGCCGGAGGGCGTGTCGTCGCTGGAGCTGCCGCCCCGGATCAGGCGCACTTTTGACACCAGCCGGGACAGGCGCGCGCTGCCGCAAAATGTGCAGCGCGCCTCCGACTCGTTCACGGCGGACAACGTGCGCCAGAAGATGGATACTTTGTGTTTGCAGTCGGCGCAACGATATTCGTAGATCGGCATAGCCAGGATTCTACCAGGCGCGGGTTGTTGTCGCCATTGCATCTTCCTGTGGTACAAGTGGCCTATCATGCATGCTCAAGGTGAATCCATCGTCGCAGCCCGCCCAACCCGCGCGTTCCTCCGTCCAACACGATTGGCGGCGCGCCTGCGCCGGCTCATTGCCGGCGTGTTGTGTGTGGCGCTGGCTTTGCCGGTTCTGGCGACCATCGACAACGCGCGCGCGCCTGACCTCTCGTTTGAGCATTTGGCAACCGGCCCGGTGTTGCCATCTATCGCGCGCGATTTTGCCGTTGATCCAGCATCGGGCGTTGTGTATGCGGCGACCAATGCCGGCGTGTTCCGGTCTGAAGATAACGGCGACACCTGGCAGCCGGCCAGTCGCGGTCTGGCGGATGTGGATGTCCAGAATGTGCTTGTCGATGCGCAACGGGGCGCGCTCTATGCTGCCATATTCGGGCTGGGGGTGTTCGTGTCCGAGGATGGCGCGACAACCTGGCGCAATGCCAGCCGGGGTATTCAGGGCCGGCCCCTCACGGCGATCGCGCTCGATCCTCAAACCGGCATGCTCTACGCCGGCACCGACGGCTATGGCCTGTACACCTCACGAGATGGCGGGGCGCGTTGGGAGACGGCCGGCGGCGGCCTGATGAATCAGTTTGTGGCTCGGCTCGCGCCAGGCTTGCGGCCTGGTGAGTTGTTCGCCGCCACAGATCGCGGCATCTTCCACTCGCTCGACGCCGCTGCAAGCTGGGGACAACTGGCGGCTGCTGCGCCGCCGACCCCAGCCTGGGCGTTTGCCATCGACCCGGATTCCGGCATGGTGTATGCCGCCACCAACCAGGGCGTGTTGCGGTTCGAGCCGCAGGGCGCCCGCCTCCGCCTGGCATTCACCGGCCTGAACCAGTTGCGCGCGCAGACGGTGGCCCTCGATCCGCAAACAGGACATCTGTACGCCGGCACGTGGAACAACGGCGTGTGGCGCTCGACCGATCGCGGCGCAACATGGTCGAACCTCAACGCGGGCCTGCGCAGCACGCGCATTCAGACCTTGCGTATGGATGCCACCGGCCAACGCTTGCTGGCCGGCACAGACAGCGGCGTGTTCCATCTCGACACAGGCGGGGATGAATGGCAGGCCGCGCGCGCGACGCCGGCTTCGCGCAACGTCATCTCTCTGGCAGTCGATCAGGTCACCGGCGATGTGTACGCGGGCAGCTCCGGCGGCGGCGTGTTTCGATCAAGCGATGGCGGCGCGTCGTGGCAGGCTGTCAGCATCGGACTGAGCAACGGCCTGGCGCAGTCGATTGGCCTGGATCGCGGGGCCGGCATGATCTATGTGGGCACGCCGGCCGGCGTGTTCCGCTCGCCGCTGGATCGCATCGCGTGGCATCCCTCCGGCGCGGAACTGGCCGGCGTCGATGTGGCGTCCATCGCGCCCGACGAGCGCAGTGGATACCTGTTTGCCGTGACCGGGCGCGGCGATGTGTTTCGTTCCATCGATCAGGGCGCAAGCTGGCAACTGGTGGACGATCTCCGCCAACTGTTCGCGCGCACGATCGCGGTCAGCGCCTGGTCGGGCGCGATCTATGTCGGCGCGTTTCGCGGCGGCGTGGCGCGATCGCTGGATCAGGGCTTCACCTGGCAGCCTGTCGGTCGCGCCTTGCCCGATCCGAATGTCGAAGCCCTGCTGGTCGATGAGCGCGACGGCGCGCTGTATGCCGGCACGTTGAGCGGCGCGGTCTTTCGCACGGCGGATGGCGGCGCTACGTGGCAACGGGTCGGCGAATCGCTGGCAGCGCGCATACTCGGTCTGGCGCTGGACGATCAGGGGGACACCGTGCTGGCCGCCACCAGCGCCGGCCTGTTTCGGTTCGATGCTGAGGCCGGCGCCTGGTTGCCGGATGACGATGGCCTGTCGCATTCCTACATTCTGGCGCTGGCTGTTCACCGCGACAGTGGCATGGTCTATGCCGGCACACGCGGGGGTGGCGCTTTTCGGCGACAGGCCGGGGCGCCAGCGTGGCAGCCCATCAACACAGGGCTGTCTGACGCGGCGATTAGCAGCCTGGTGTCGGATGGTCAGGCGGGCGCGCTGTGGGCAGCCGTGCCCGGCTGGGGCGTCTTTCGCACAGATGACGGAGGCAGATCGTGGCGGGCGGCCAATGCCGGCTTGCCGGACTTCGATGTTCGCGCCCTTGCCGGCGATGCCGCTGATGGCTCGGTGTGGGCGGCGACAGGGGCCGGCGTTTTTCAATTGCCGCAGTCGAGCGCGGTCTGGCAGCCTGGCGCTGCGACTGTGGCGCAATTCGCCGGTTTGTTGTTGCCGCTGGGCAATGAGCATGGTGTTGTGGGGCGCCTGGCCGGCGCTGGGGATGCCGCCGGCGCAAGCGAGCAGTTTGTCTGGGCATCTGTGGGCGGGGGTGGCGCGTGGGCGCAGGTGTCGGCAGGTATGAATCTGGCGCGCGCGGTGGCGTTGCCATCGACTGCCGGCAATGCAGCCCAGGAGCGTGTGGCATCGGCGTGGGGCGCCGAGATTGCGCAAGCATCGCTGCCCGACGGCTACGGGCCGGCGCCGCTCGGCTGGATGTGGTTGCGCGCGTGGGTGTGGCATAGCGCGGCCTGGCTGCGGGTGAATGCGCCGTGGTGGTGGGGCGCTGTGCTGGCCGCGCTGGGTCTGGCGCTGGCTGCCGGGCTGATCCTGCGGTTCACTCTGGCGATTCGGTTTGGTGTGCCGTTGAAGGTGGGTGTGTTGCATCCGCGACACATGCCGGCGCATGCCCGATCGCGCGCGCTGGATCGAGCCTGGCCGCGCTGGGAGGCGTCCCTCAAAGGCCAGCTCTACCGCTATGGGGATGTCAGGCCGGTTGACATGCCGGATGTGCCCGGCCCGTTCCGCTCGTATGCGTTGCAGCGTTACATGGAGACGCATGGCAACGAGCAGCCGATTGCCAGACAGGGCGATCGCGTGTGGCTCAACTCAAGCGAGCGCACACAGGCATGGCTGCGCGACTGGCAGGCATTGAGCCGCGAGTTGAAAGGTCAGAAGTTTCGCTGGCTCAAACGAGAACGCGCCGATCTCCTGGCTGCCATTCTGGCCGACGCGCTGGGCGTCCGGCTGTTGCCGCCGCAGGATGTGGAGTCGGTGCGCGCGTATGCGGTCGCGCAAGAGAAGGGCCGCGCGCCAGAGTTGCCGGCGCTCAGCCTGTTGTTCGTGTCGGACAACGAGCCAGGCGCCGGCACGTTGCGTCACTTGAGTGTGGCGCTGCGCCGGGTGAGCCAGACAATTGCTCCTCATGCCGCCGACGGCGCATCTGATCCCATCGGCGTCATCATTCCCCTGGGCAGGCCGGGCGCTCAGCGTGATGTGGCCGCCACGCTCCAGCGCGTATTGGTGCAAACCGAGCTGGTCGCCCGCATGGTCATCCTCGATGGGGATCGGGCGCTGGATGTGCTGGCTGCGCGCGAGCCGGCAGAGGCGCTGCGCCGGCATATTGCGAATGCCACCCGCGAGCCGGCCGCCAGCCCATAAATCCAGGCTTCAAATCCCAAATCCAAAATCCAAAATCCGAGTGGGGGGTATGATTGACGCCCGATGACATCCCATACGCTTGGCGCCTTCGCGCGCGACCAGATGGGGTTTGTGCGCGTCGCGGCCATCACGCCGCAATTGCGCGTGGCAGACATCGCATTCAACACACAGGCCATCATCGCGGCGCTGGAACAGGCTGCCGCGCGCGGCTGTCGTCTGGCGCTCTTCCCCGAGCTGTGCGTCACCGGCTACTCCTGCGCCGACTTGTTCTACCAGTCGCTTTTGTTGCGCGATGCCAGCGCGGCCTTGCGCCCGATTGCCGAGGCCGCCGACCGCGCCGGCATCGCTGCGGTGGTTGGCCTGCCGTTGGACATGGATGGCCGGCTGTACAACTGCGCGGCTTTTCTGTGCGGCGGGCGCGTGATTGGCATCGTCCCGAAATCGTTTTTGCCGACCAGCGGCGAATACTACGAAGCGCGCTGGTTCAGCGCGGCGCGCGATGCCACGCGCCGCAGCGCGATGCTGGACGGCGCAGAGGTTCCCTTCGGCGCGGACGTGCTGTTCGAGGCCGGCAATTTGCCCGGCTGTGTGATCGGCATCGAGATCTGCGAAGACCTGTGGGCGGTCAATCCGCCCAGCGGCGGCATGGCGCTGGCCGGCGCGACGGTGTTGTTGAATCCCTCGGCCAGCGACGAGCTGCTGGGCAAAGCTGACTATCGACGCGACCTGGTGCGACAACAATCGGCGCGCTGCCTGGCGGCCTATGTGTACGCCGCCGCCGGCCCCGGCGAATCAACTACTGATGTGGTGTTTGGCGGCCATTCGATGATCGCCGAGAACGGCGCGCTATTGGCCGAGGCCGAGCGCTTTCGTTTTGATACGCAGATCGTGATGGCCGATGTAGACGCGCAGCGCCTGGCAGCCGAGCGCGTGCGCAACAGCAGCTTCTCCGCAGCCGGCGGCTCGCACACCTGTCGCGTATTGCCGTTCGACCTGCCCGATCCGCCGGCCGGCGCGCAGCCGCACCCAGCCCGCGCCGATCTGTTGCGCCCGCTGGCGCGGACGCCGTTTGTGCCAACCGATCTGGCGCAGCGCGCCAAACACTGCCGCGAGATTTTCAGCATTCAGTCCACCGGCCTGGCGAAGCGACTCCGGCACACCGGCGTCAAGACCGTCACGCTGGGCATCTCCGGCGGGCTGGACTCGACGCTGGCCCTGCTGGTGACGATCAAGGCGTTCGACATGCTGAGTCTGGAGCGCGCCGGCATCGTGGCCGTGACCATGCCCGGCTTCGGCACGACGGCGCGCACGCGCGACAACGCGCAACGCCTGGCCGAGCAACTCGGCGTCACGCTGCGCGTGATCCCCATCACCAACGTTGTGCGCCAGCATTTCAAAGACATCGGCCACGACGAAACGATTCACGATGTGACCTATGAAAACGCCCAGGCGCGCGAACGCACGCAGATTCTGATGGACCTGGCGAACAAACTGGGCGGGTTTGTGGTGGGCACTGGCGATCTGTCCGAACTGGCGCTGGGCTGGGCGACGTTCAACGGCGATCACATGTCGATGTATCACGTGAATGCCGGCGTGCCCAAGACGCTGGTGCGCTATCTGATCGAGTGGGCCGCCGACGCCGAGTTCAGCGGCGAGACCTCGGCGATTTTGCGCGACATCAGCGCCATGCCCATCACGCCAGAGCTGTTGCCGCTGGGCGAGGGCGGGGCGCTGCAACAGGAGACCGAGACGACGATTGGCCCCTATCTTCTGCATGACTTCTTCCTGTTCCACACGGTGCGCTATGGCTTTACGCCGCGCAAGGTGTTCTATCTGGCCTGTCGGGCGTTCGATGGCGACTATCCGCCGGCTGAAATCCTGCGCTGGATGAAGGTGTTCTACGCGCGCTTCTTCTCGCAGCAGTTCAAACGCTCGGCCATGCCCGACGGCCCCAAAGTTGGCACGGTGGCGCTCTCTCCGCGCGGCGACTGGCGCATGCCCAGTGACGCCAGCAGCGCGCTATGGATGGCGGAACTGGAGGGAGTCGTCAGTAGTCAGTCGTCAGTCGTCAGTAGCCAGTCGTCAGTAGTCAGTAGTCAGTAGCCAGTAGCCAGTCGATAGTTCCTTCAATCGTTAATCGTCAATCTCTCAATCGTCAATTCCCCCAATCGTCAATTCCCCAATCGTCAATCCAAAATCCAAAATCCAAAATCGAGAGTTCCATGCTTGTTTTCTCCGCTGAAGTCAGTCGGGCGCTGGCGGAAGGCCGGCCTGTCGTGGCGCTGGAGTCCACGTTGATCACGCACGGCTTCGCCTGGCCGCGCAATTTGCAGGTGGCGACTGAGATCGAGCAGACGGTGCGCGCGCAGGGGGCCACGCCGGCCACCATCGCCGTGCTGGCCGGCCAGATCACGGTGGGCCTGAGCCGCGACCAACTCGAATACCTGGCGACTGCGCGAGACGCGCGCAAGTGCAGCGTGCGCGACTTGGGCATCGCGGCCGGTCTTGGGCTGGATGGATCGACAACGGTGGCGGCGACGATGTTCATCGCGGCCAAAGCCGGCCTTCGCGTCTTCGCCACCGGCGGCATCGGCGGCGTGCATCGCGGCCATCCCTTCGATGTGAGCGCCGACCTGACCGAGCTGGCGCGCACGCCGGTGACGGTAGTGTGCGCCGGCGCCAAGGCCCTGCTCGACCTGCCGCTGACTTTCGAGCGCCTGGAGACGCTGGGTGTGCCGGTGATCGGCTATCAGACGGATGACATCCCGGCGTTCTATTCGCGCAGCAGCGGGTTGCGCGCCGACGCGCGCGCCGATTCCCCCGCCGATGTGGCCCGCATCGTCCACGCGCGCCGCGACCTGGAGCTACCAGGCGGTGAGCTGGTGTGCGCACCCGTTCCACAAGCGGATGAATTGCCCCGCGATGCGGCTGAAGCGGCCATCGCCGAGGCGCAGCGCCTGGCCGAGGCGCAGGGCATCCACGGCGCGGCGGCGACTCCTTTTCTGCTCGACCAGATCGCCAAACTGACGCGCGGGGCCAGCGTGCGCGCCAATGTGGCCCTGCTGCTCAACAACGCGCGCGTGGCGGCTGAAATTGCGCGAGCGTTGCGCGACGCCGGCCTGCGCGACGGATAAATCCGCACGCAACACGCAGCGAAGCCGGCGCAGGCCGGCCTGGCGCGTGTCCAAATCGGCGGGTGGGCTTGTTCTGATGATCAGTCAGCCAGGCGCACCTGCGCATACCGGATGGTGTTCGGCGTCGCCCCGACGCCAAACAGGTCGATCACCGCGCCGGGGGATGTGCCGTTGCGCGGGGTTGCAGTGAAGAATGCGTTAAGCGGACAGGTCAGGTCGAGTTTGACCGGCGGCTCGCTCCTCGGCAGCACTTGCTGAAGATAGAAACCGCCGGCTGCGCCTCCTTCGTCAGACAGGTGATACACCAGCAGCAGGCGATCTGCGCCGGCGGCATGGAAGGCGGCACAGGTCGGGCGCGGACCGCTCATCGGCACATCAACTGTGCCGCCGGGCGCAATCGCAACTGACTCATGTGCTGCGCCGCCGCCCGGGTTTGCCTCCTCGCTGCGCGCCAGCGTCCTGCGCGCGATCACTTCGCCGTGTCTCACGCGCGCGTATTTCAGCGCCAGCGTGATCGGCAGGCCGGGGAAAAAGGCGTCGCGCATGAAGGCGTGCCACACGTTGCGCTCCAGCCAGAGCAGATGCGCGTCGCCGTCCGGCCCGATCCACAAATCCAGGTTGCGAATGTGGCCGCATGTCTCATCCACGCTGGCGACGGTGAGGATGGGCGAGAAGGGCGTCGCGGTGATGTCCGGCGTCCAGGTGAAGTAAAGCTGGCGGAAGTCGTAATCCCAGTCGTTGCCGGTGACGCGCCGTTTGTAGTCGCGCCATTCCAGGTTGGGTTCCACAATGTCGCTGACAGCCATCACATACGCGGCGCGGTTGACCAGCGCGATCTGCGGGTAACACGCGCGCAACGGAAAGCGAATCATGCCGCTGCGCGACCATGCTCCGCTGTGATCCCTGAAACTCCACGCCTGGCCCTCGTGCCCGACGATGTTGAGCAGCAGAAGTTCGCCCTTTTCGGCGTCGGCGGCGATGCCGCGATAGGAATGCTCGGTGAACTCGTAAGGTTGATCCCAGGCCGGCTCCAGCGCCTGCGGCGGCTGATCGGGCGCGCTGGCGTCGAACTGCAGGAGATGGGGGCGGCAGGCCCATGATTCGCCGGTGTCCCACGTTTCGCGGTAGCGCGTTTTGGGGTTGACCGAGAGCAGGATGCGCCCGCCGGCCAGGCGCGCCATCGGGCACGGTTCGCGCTCGGTCGGGCCGGGGCCGGCCTGGACGCGCGTGAAGCCGGCCTCGCCATCGCGGCGCGTATCGCGGCGCATGAAGACCTGCCAGCGCGTGTTGCACAGCGGCTTTGCGCCGGCCACTGTTTCCGGCACGCTGCAAAACACAGCGTCGCCTTCGCGGACGATCACCGGCGAGCCATAGCACCACAGCGGGCCGGAGCCGTTGTTGGGCGGTGCATATGTCGTCACAATCTCTTCGGCCACGATCTCGATGCGCATAGTTAGCTCCAGGTTAAGCGCGATTGCGAATTAAGACATGATTCAGGATAGCACAGCCGGCTTGCTGCGCTGCGCTTTCCCTCAAGTGTCCACATGTGTTATCGTGCGTCTACAAGGAGAGCCACAGATGAATGCCATTCGTGTGGGCAGCCGCCAACAGCGCGCTGGTGAAGAAATATGCGCGCGAAGCCGGCTCTGAAAGGGCTGCATGTCTGGCCGGAGGACGACCTGTGATCTGTTTTGAACTGTGGGCGCATTTTCGTTTTTATGCGAGGCAGCTATGAAATTCGGGCTGGGTCTGTATGGCAACATGTTGAACGCTGAAAACTTTCGCTTCGCGCGACAGGCCGGCGCCACGCACATTGTGGCGCACGTTGTCGGTCACTTCGGCGCGCTGACCGACGCGGCCAAAGACGACCGGCTGAAGGGCTTCGGCATCTCGCGGCCGGACGGCGAAATCTGGACGTATGAGGGGATGCGCAATTTGCGCAAGGCGATCAACGCGGAAGGGCTGGAGCTGGAGGCCATCGAGAACTTCGAGCCGGCGCATTGGTATGACGTATTGCTCGACGGCCCGCGCAAGCGCGAGCAGATGGAGCATCTGAAGCGCATCATCCGCGACATGGGCCGGGCCGGCATTCCGGTCATGGGCTACAACTTCAGCATTGCCGGCGTGTGGGGGCGCGTGAAGACGCGCGCCGCGCGCGGCGGCGCGGAAACTGTCGGCTTCCATGATCCGATCCAAACCCCTATCCCCAGGGGCATGATCTGGAACATGGTGTATGACCCGGACATCTTCGACCCTGAAGGGCGCAACGGCACAATCGGCGAGATCACGCAGGAGCAGTTGTGGGCGCGCCTGGCCGAGTTTCTGCGCGAGATGCTGCCGGTAGCAGAGGAGGCCGGCGTCAAACTGGCGTTGCACCCCGACGATCCGCCGCTGCCGTAGCTGCGCGGCGCGGCCCGGCTGGTCTATCAACCCCGCCTCTACGACCGCGTGCTGGACATTTACGACAGCCCGATGAACGCGCTGGAGTTCTGCCTGGGCACGCTGAGCGAGATGCGCGAGGGCGACATTTACGACGTGGTGGACAAGTACAGCCGGCTGCGCAAGATAGCCTACATCCACTTTCGCAACGTGCGCGGCAAGGCGCCGCACTACGACGAGGTGTTTATTGATGAAGGCGACACGGATATGATCCGCGTCCTGCGCATTCTGCATCGCAACCGCTACGACGGGGTGCTGATCCCCGATCACACGCCGGCCATGAGCTGCCCCGCGCCCTGGCACGCCGGCATGGCCTACGCGCTGGGCTACATGCGCGCGGCAGTCAGGATGATTGACGATTGAGCGATTGAAGATTCAGAGCCGCGCCGTTCGTTCCCGGCCATCCTCAGATAACAGACGACAGATGACAGACAACAGAACCCGGATTTTGCGCCCGGGTTCTGTTGTCTTCACTGAGCACTCATCGCTCAGCGCTGACTACGGCTTGCGCACCATTGGCGCGTAGCTGCGCCACACGGCCATCTCCACCGCGCCCACGTCGCACGCGCCGTTCTGCGGGCGCAGCATCCCGCGCTGGTCGTCGGCGATGCAACGCGCCGGCGGGATGTGGTTCAGCGCCGGGCTGTGCGGCATAGGCAGGTGCGTCAACGTCGCGCCGCCGTTCAGCGCCAGCGGGCGCAGCAGCGGGTTCACGTTTGTCAAGTCGTTCGGCGCGGTCAGTGTCGCGCACGAGGCGTCGCTGCTCAGGTTGTCGTTCTGGCTGGCCAGCGTGGATGAGAAGTTCTGGCAGTTGCCCGGCATGTTGCCGGCCAGCAAGGTGGCCCGCACCTGCAAGCTCGCGCCAGAAGACAAATACACGCCGCTGCCCGCCGTGTTGCTGGCGACAGTCGTGTAGGTCAGATAGCCGCTCCCGCCGGAAAGGCGCAAGCCGCCGCCGTCGTTTGCCAGGTTGGCGCTGAAGGTACTGTTCAGGATGCTGAACGGCGCGTTGCTCCACAGGCCGCCGCCGCCATTGCCGCCGCTGGCCGTGTTCGAGGTGATGCTGCTGGCCTCGACGCGCAGCGTAGCTCCGGTGTGGAAGACCCCGCCGCCGCCGTAGGTGGCGCTGTTGTCGCTGACCTGTGCGCGCAGCATGATCAGGCCGGCGCCGAGTTTGTTGGCCGCGCCCCCGCCGCTCTGCGCCGTGTTGTTGCACAGGATGGAATCCTGCACATACAGGCTTGTCCCACTGCCCGTGTTATTCAGCCCGCCCCCACTGGTTGCCGCAGGGCCGATGGCGCGGTTGTCGCAAATGACGGCGTTCGCGATGCCGACGTTGCCGGCGTTCGTGTTATGGAGGCCGCCGCCATCCTCTGTGGCGCGGTTGAATCGCACCTCGCTGCCAATCAGCAGCGCGCCGGAGACGGTGTTATACCAGCCGCCGCCGCGCCTTGCGGTGTTGCTGAGGATGAAGCCGCCGTTGATCTCGGCCAACGCGCCGCCGGTGTACAGCCCGCCGCCCAGCCCAAACGCGGTAGCCGTCACAGCGTTGTTGGCGACGAAGAGCTGACTAGCGACCAGCGACTGCGCGCTGTAAACTCCGCCGCCCAGGGCCGACTGTCCCGTGAACAGCGCCGACGCGGTGTTGCTCACGATGGACACCTGCGTGAGGGTCGCAGGGCTGCGCGTGGCAATTCCCCCGCCGTGCGCTTCGCCGGGGTTGGTGTTAATGACTTGCGCCGTGTTGTAGGACACTGCGCCGCCGATCACCTCCAGCGAGCCGCAGTCCACGCTGCAGAAGATGCCGCCGCCGCCGCGCGCGGTTGCCTCGCTGATGACGGCGGTGTTGCGCAGCACCTGCGATCGGTTGATAAACGCGGGGCCGGCGCTTAAAATGCCGCCGCCATCTCTGCCCTGGGTCGTGTTGTCCGCCACGATGCTGACCATCATCTCCAGCCGGCCTCCCTGATGACACACCCCGCCGCCGGCGCGCGCAGTGTTGCCCTGAATGATGACATCGCTGAGGGTCAGCTTGCCGCCGCCGCGATGCCTCACGCCGCCGCCGCCCTGATAGCACACGTCACCGGCGGCGCCGGTCTCGTAGCTCGTGGCCGGCATTGTCCCGCCCGCAATGCGCAGCCCGGCCAGGGTGACATCTGCGCTGCTCGTCGGCAATACGTCGAATACGCGGTCGCCGATACCTGCCCCGATAGTGATGGTCACGCCATTGGCCGGCCCGATGATAGTCAGCGCGCCGGCTAACGGCCCGCCGATGTCCAGGTCGCGGTAGCCGTTGCTGTCGTTGTCGCCGCCGCCGGTGGTCAGGGTCAGCGTGATAACGGCGATGGTGGGGTCGAATACGATGGTGTCGTCGCCATACGGCCCGACGCCGACGCAGCCGTTGAAGTCGCTGTTGTTGTTGGCGGCGTTGATCGCGCGGCGCAGCGAGCAGCCGGT